>NZ_LSJM01000032.1 GCF_001557215.1 Sphingomonas sp. CCH9-E2
TGGCAAAGCCGCCGCGCAACCGGCCATCGGTGGCGCTGCCGCCGATGACGCGAACGCGTGCGGGCTTTTGATCGTGGCTCATACAAATCCCAACGGGGCAAATCCCAACACGGGCTTTTCAACCTATTATAGAGTGGCGGGGCCGGGTGCGGTCCCCGCGGCACGCCTTTGACGGAGACTTCATGCGCAGACCCGCCGCCCGCCTGACTGCCGCCGCCGCCTTGCTGGCCGTGGCCGCGCCTGCCGGAGCCGCCGGCGGGGGCGGAGGCGAGGCCGCCGTGGTTCCGCTGGGCAAGTTCCGCGTGCCGATCATCGATGCCGGACGGCTCGACGGCGACCTTGAGCTGGAACTCGCCATCACCCCGGCGGATGGCGTCGATGCGGGTGCGCTCGGCACGGCGCAACCGGCGCTGCGTGCAGCGATGCTTTCGGCGCTGCTCGACTTCGCGCAGCTGAACGCGTCACCGCGCGTTGCGGTGGATGCCGAAGCGCTGGCGCATGCGCTCGATAGCGCTGCCCACGCCGCCGATCCGCAGGCGGGTCATGTGCTCATCCTCGAAGTGCGGACCAGTCCGGCGCGCGGCGCGCCCTGATCCTTTAATTCCAGCGCATTCCGGTCAGCGGGAGCACATCGCGCATCACCCGGTCGATCGCGCTGACGAGCGCGTCGTTGCCGTCGCGCGTCGCGTTTCGGATCAGCGCTTCCAGCCCCTCGACCGTGGTGCGCCCGATCCGGCGCATATGATGCGGCGAGGATGCTTCCTCCAGGATGCGCTCCGTCGCGCGCTCCAACTGCGGGATGGCGCGGTCGGCGAAATCGGGCCTGACCCGCTGGTCGGCGATGAACACGCTGCCGAGCTTCGCCCCTTGAACGCCGCACATCGGGACGGCGGCATAGGCGCGCAGCGCGAGCGGTCCGGTGACGAAGCGATTGTCCGCAAACTTTGGGTTCATCGGCAGATCGGTTTCCGCCATCGGGATCTGGGTTTCGACCACGCCGGCACACAGCGATTCGGATAATGGGATCGCATCGAGATCGGCGCCGTGGAGCACAGGGAGCCAGCAAAACCCGCTGTCGATCACGCTGACCCCCGCGATCGGCACGTCCATCGTACGGCCAAGTTCCTGAATCAATTCATTGAAGCGGGGCGATTCGCGCAAGGCGATCAAGCCGGATGCAAAAAGCGCTGCTCGACGCAGCGCTTCTTCACTCGACAATGGCCCCTCGTCGGTGTCGGGGATCGTCACTGCACTCTCCGCCAAAGAACCCCGCTGGTCGCAGATTGATCTTAGCCAGATGCCCCTGTCAGTATTGTAGTATTACAGTAATGGCTTCCGATCTCATCTTGGCACAGCGCGGCCACCCTTGGCCGGGGTCGCAGGCGTCGATTTTGGCTGAGTCATTCCGCCGCGGGCCAATGCCATGCCCAATGTCGCGGCAGCATCGGGCGACATCGCCTGCATCATCAGTGCGGCGTTACGGTCGCGCATCCGCTGTGCCACCTGAAACTGCACATCGGGGCTCAACTTCTCGAACACTGGCGCCGCCTTGGCGGGCTTCATCGACTGAAAGATGCGGGCGAGATCGCTGTAGCGCTTTTCTTCCGCAGCCGGGGCGCCGCCCGGCGTGCCTGTGGTCCCGGCCTGGGCATCGGCCTTGCCCTCGGCTGCAGCCTTCGCCTCGGCATCCTTCTGCTGGCGCTCCATCCGCAGCCGTGCCGCCTTGAGCGCCTGTTCGCGCAGGTCGAGCGCGCGGCGGCGTTCGGCCTCCTTGCGTTGCGCGGCGGTGATTTCGCCCTCGATCTGGCTGCCGAGGCGCGTCTTGGGCACCACGGATTCGCCCACCGCCACCGCGGCGTCGACGCCGTTCGCGACGGCACCAACGGTCGCCACTGCGGCGGTAATGAGCAGGAACGGGATACGCATCAGTAGCGGTCCACCGGCTCGGCGCGGCGCGCGGCTGCCGCGGATTCCACCAGCCGCTCGGCGGTCGAGTCCGCGATCTCGATCATCATGCGCAATTCGTCTGCGACCGCCTTGGCGCGCGCGGCATCATGCGTGCCGCGGGCATATTGCGTCAGCGTGCCCTTGAGTTCGGACAGCACCAGCCGCGCCTGCACCGTCGCCTGGTCAAGCGTCGAGACGACCTGCGCCAGATCGTTGCGCTTCAGCGCGTTGAGCGCGCGCATCATGCGCATGCTCTGGACGATCACGATCGTACAGAACAGCATCGTGAGCACGTTCGCGATCAGCGAATAGGTCATGCGCGCATCTCCTTGGCGATGTCGGATACCAGCCGCACCGCGATCTTGTTCGATCGCTGGCCGATCTGGGCGCGGCCGATCGTGACGCCGCCGCATTGCATGTCGAGGGGTTGGTCGGGGTCGGCGAACAGCGGGATGGTCTGGCCGACCTTGAAGTCGCGCACCGCGCCGAGCGGCATGTCGCGCTCGCCCAGCATCACATCCAGCGTCACGTCGACCTTGCGGACCTCCGACGCCATATGGACTTCCCAGATCGTGTCGCGGCCCAGCTTTTCGCCCATGAACCGCTGGTTGAGCAGATGGCGCACCGGCTCGATCGTCGCATAGGGCAGCAGGATGCTGAAGCATCCGCCGCGCTCGTCCATGCTGACGCGAAAGGTCGCGACGGCGCACACATTGGTGGTGCCGGCGATCGCGACGAAGCGCGGGCTGCTCTCGACGCGTTCCAGCTCGATCGTGGTCGGGGTGATCGGCGCCATCGACGTCGACAGATCGCTCAGCACATGCCCCAGCATGCGCGAAACGAGATCGGTTTCGATGGTGGTGAAGCCGCGCCCGTCGATCATCACCTGCTCGCCGCCGCCGCGACGCCCGCCCAGCAGCGTGTCGACCACCGCATAGATCAGGCCGGAATCGACCGAGACCAGGCCGTAATTCTCCCATTCCTCGACGCGGAACACGCCGATCATCGCGGGGAGCATGATGTGGTTGAGATAGTCTCCGAAGCGGATTGAGGTCACTTCCTCAAGGCTGACGTCGATCGCGTCGGAGGTGAGGTTGCGCATCGAGGTCGCGAAGATGCGGACCATGCGGTCGAACACGACCTCCAGCATCGGCAGCCGCTCGCGGCTGATGACGTTGGATTCGATGACCGCGCGCAGGCCTTCCTTCGGCTGGCTGAACCCGCCGACCTGCCCGAACAGCGCGTCGATGCCCGCCTGGTCGAGCAACGCCTCCGCATCGGGATCGAACTTGGGCGGCTCGGGCAGCTCGAAATCGTCGAAATCGTCGCTCATTGCTGCACCAGATCCTGGATCAGTACGTCCTTGACCATGTCCGGCCCCAGCGTCTGGGTCGCGCGGACCAGAAGCTCTTCCTTGACGCGATAGACTGCGCCCGACCCGTTCAGGTCCTCGGGCCGGAGCTCGCGCAGGAATGGCTGATAGGCATCGATCAGCAGCGGCAGCTTGCCCTGCAGCTTTTCGACCGTGCTCGCTTTGCCGGGTACCAGCACGAAATGCACCTTGAGGAAGCGCGCCGCACCATCGGCGCTGCGCAGGTTTACCACCAGCGGCGGCACGTCGAGATAGGCGCCGCCGGTCTTGCCGTCTTTGCCGCCCTTTTCCTCGCCGCCTTCGGCTTCGGCTTCGGCTTCTGCCTCTGCCTCTGCCTCAGCTTCACCATGCTCGCCCTCGGCAGTTTTTGCCGCCGCCTTGTCCGACCCCATCAGAAAGAACGCCGCGCCGCCGCCGCCGCCACCGAGCACCAGCACGGCCGCGCCGATGATGATCATCAGCTTCTTCTTGCTGCCCTTGGGCTTGGCTGCCGCCTCGCCGTCCTTGGCTTCGACGATGATGTCGTCGCTCATGTCTCGCGTTCCAATCTCTTTGCCCATCCGCGACCGGACCGGCGGAATGTTCCTATTATAGGGGAGTGGGGCGGCAACATTTGCCTAGCCCCAAAAAATTGGACGATTTTTTTCGGAGGGCGGTCGCGATGGATATCTCATCCTATGTGCTGCTGAGTCACAATCAGGCGCTGCGGCGCCGGCTCGACGTGAGCGCGAACAACATGGCCAATATCTCGACGGCCGGGTTCAAGCGCGAAGCGCCGGTGTTCCGCGAATATGTGGAGCAGAGCGGCGGCGGTGCAGACGCGCCGGTCAAGACGACGTCGATGGTGCTCGATTATGGCGCGGTGCATGACCAGAGCGCAGGCGCGTTCATCGCAACCGGCAATCCGATCGACGTGATGATCGACGGCGCGGGCTATCTCGCGGTCGAAACGCCCGAGGGTGGTACCGCCTATACGCGCGCGGGCTATCTGCGGGTGGGCGAGGACGGCACGCTGCAGACGGCGGGCGGGCTCACGCTGCTCGGCGAAGGCGGTCGCCCGATCACCATCCCGCCCGAACAGGCTGGGCAAGTCAGCATCGGCAAGGACGGCACGGTCAGCGCGGGCGAGGCGCAGGTCGGGCGCGTCGCGGTGACGGTGTTCGATGACGAACGCATGGTCGACCCGCGCGGCGACGGCACCTTCAGCGGGACCGGCGGGCGCGAGCTGGCCGCCGTCGACACCAAGCTCAAGAGCGGCGGCGTCGAAGGATCAAACGTCCAGGCGATCGTCGAGACCACCAACATGGTCGAGATCCTGCGCGCCTATCAGACCAGCATGAAGATGTCCGAGTCCCTCGGCGACATGCGCAAGAGCGCGATCGACAAGCTTGGCCGCTTCGGCTGACCCCCTTTCCACGGAGACTGACCCATGCGTACCCTCTCCATCGCCGGCACCGGGATGCTCGCACAGCAGACCAATGTCGATGTGATCTCGAACAACATCGCGAACATGAACACGACCGGCTACAAGCGCCAGCGGGCCGAGTTTCAGGACCTGCTCTACCAGCAGGTGACCCGCCCCGGCGGCGCGTCCGGCCCCGACAGCCGCGTGCCGACCGGCATCCAGATCGGCGCGGGCGTCAAGACCGGCGGCGTCTATCGCATCGCGACGCAGGGCGCGATGAGCCAGACCGACAATCGCTATGACCTGGCGATCCAGGGGCGCGGCTATTTCGCGGTGACGCTCCCGTCGGGCGAGACCGCCTATACCCGCGATGGATCGTTCCAGCTGTCGGACCAAGGCGAACTGGTCAATGCCGACGGCTTCCCGGTCCAGCCGGGCATCACCATTCCCGCCGAAGCGGTCGACGTGACCATCTCCAAGACCGGCGAAGTCCAGGTGATCCTTGCCGGCCAGCCCGAGCCGCAGAATGTCGGCCAACTTCAGCTCGCTACCTTCATCAACGAAGCCGGGCTCGAGGCGCAGGGCGGCAACCTCTATCTCGAAACCGCCGCATCGGGTCAGCCGACCCTCGCCAATCCGGGCGAACCGGGTTTCGGTGCGCTGCAGCAGGGCTTTGTCGAGGCGTCGAACGTCAACCCGGTCGCCGAAATCACCGCGCTGATCACCGCGCAGCGCGCCTATGAAATGAACAGCCGCGTCGTGAAGACCGCGGACGAAATGCTGGCGACGACCAGCCAGCTGCGCTGATGATCTACCGCATCGCCTTCATCGCCGCGGCGCTGGTTCCGGTCTCCGCACCGGCCCAGACGCCGACGGCACCCGCCAGCGGCCCGGCGCAGGTCGAGGTCGCGGTGCTCGCGCGCCCGGTCCAGCGCGGCGAAATCCTGTCGCCCGACGACTTCGTCTACGAAAAGCGCTCGCCCAATATGGGGCGCGGCGCGATCGAGGCGCAGGCCGCCAAGGGGCTGGAGGCGGTGCGCCCGCTCTCGCCCGGATCGGTGGTGCGGGTCAGCGACGTCATCACCCCGCGGCTGGTGCGCCGGGGCGAGCCGGTGCTGATCGCCTATAAGGTCGGCGCGCTCACCATCACCACACAGGGCCGCGCCCTGTCCAGCGCGGGGGCAGGCGAACCGGTCCGCGTCGTCACCACCTCCACCCAGCGCACGCTCGACGGTTTCGTCGCGGGCAACGGGCTGGTCCGTATCGTTTACTGAGGGAGTTGACCCCATGAAGAAGATCATTCTCGCCGTCACTGCGGCAGCCCTGGTTTCGGGCTGCGGCGCGGTCGACCGGCTCGGCCGCATCGGCAAGGCGCCCAAGATGTCCGCGCCCGAGGAAATGGCGATGCCGGGCGGTGAGCGCTCGATCGGCAATCCGGGGCTGCGCGACGGCAGCGTCGCGGCGGCGGTCGCCAATGCGCCGGTCGCACCCGGCACCGTCCCTGCGCAGGCACCCGCTGCCTCGGCTTCGCTGTTCCGTGCCGGCGCCGGCGCGTTCCTCAGCGATCAGCGCGCGACCCGCATGGGCGACATTCTGACGATCAAGATCAACATTGCGGACAAGGCGGAGGTCGGCAACAACACCTCGCGCAACCGCAGCGGTTCGGAAAATGCCGGTATCGCCTCGCTTCTCGGGCTCCAGAATCTGCTGCCCAAGTCGATCGACCCGACCAACCTCGCCAGCACCAATTCGAAATCGCAATCGAGCGGCGGCGGCAACATCAGCCGGTCCGAAACGATCAACATGACCATGTCGGCGATCGTCACCAACGTCTTTCCCAACGGCAATCTCGGCATCCGGGGCCGCCAGGAAGTGCGCGTGAATAACGAATTGCGCGAGCTGGTGGTCAGCGGCGTGGTCCGTCCGCAGGATATCGGCCGTGACAACTCGGTCCGCCACAGCCAGATCGCCGAAGCACGGATCAGCTATGGCGGCCGCGGCCAGCTGTCGGATGCGCAGCAGGCACGCTGGGGCCAGCAGATCTACGACGCCCTATTTCCGTTCTAAGCCTCTTCCCGTTCTAAGCGGGCAGTCGACAGGATTGCCCGTCCCAGCCGGGGGGCCGTGGACGGGCAGCCCCTTTCCCAGCCGGGGGGCCGTGGAAAGGGAAGGGAAGCGCAGAAGCGCCGCCATTCCAAAGAGGGCGAGGGAGAAACCCTCCCCCTTTTTTGTTGTCTGTCCCCA
>NZ_LSJM01000309.1 GCF_001557215.1 Sphingomonas sp. CCH9-E2
GAGTGGGGGCGGGGCGACCTACATTTTGCCGGGCGTGATCGAGGCGAATGAAAGCTCGGTGGCGTTGCTGTCGATCACGTCCGATGTGCCCGTCACGGCGCGCGGCCGCTATCCGCTGACTGAGCTCGACCAGAAGGCGCTGTTCCGCCCGCTGACCAAATGGAATGCGATCGCCGATCATGTGGGGCAAATCCCGCACCTGTTCCGCGCCGCCTTTCGCGCGATGACCACCGGACGCCCCGGTGCGGCGCATATCGGACTGCCTTATGACTTGCAGAAGCAGGCGCTCGACGCGGGCGAGGTGTGGGCTCAGGCCGAGCATGGCCGCTTCCCCGCGTTCCGCACCGGCCCCGATCCCGATCATGTCGCGGCGGCCGCCGAGATACTGCTCTGGGCAAAACGGCCGGTGCTGGTCTGCGGTGGCGGGGCGATCCTGTCCGGAGCGACTGCCGAGCTGATCGCGCTGGCCGAATTACTCGACGCACCGGTCGCTTCCACCGTCAGCGGACACGGGGTCATCCCTGACGATCACCGGCTCGCCGTCGGGGTGGTCGGCGCCAATGGCGGGACCGTGGAGACGCGCGAGGTGGTCGCGGGGGCGGACATGGTGGCGTTCATCGGCTGCCGCGCGGGATCGACGACCACCGAGCATGGCGAGGTTCCGGGCCGCGACGTGCCGATCGTCCATATCGATGTTGATCCGATGGTGGTCGGCGCCAATTATCGCGTCGAGGCGGGGGTGATCGGCGACGCGAGGTTGTGCCTGTCCGCGCTGCTGGTCGAAGTCGCAAGCCGGCTGGGTGGCAAGACGCGCAGCAGCGATGTGGGAGAGCGGCTCCGAGGACTGCGCGAAGCGAAGCGCGCGCGTTTCCTCAGGCTGGCGCACTCGGCCGAGCGCCCCATCCGCCCCGAGCGCGTACTCGCCGCGATCCAGAAATCGCTGCCGACGGATGGCATCGTCGTCGCCGATCCGGGCACGCCCTGCCCCTATTTCTCGGGCCATTTCGATTTCAACTCGGTTGGCCGCCGCTTCATCACCAACCGTGCGCATGGCGCGCTAGGATTCTCGCTTCCGGCGTCGGTGGGTGCCGCATATGGGGCGCCGGGGACCAAGGTGGTGGCAGTGATGGGTGACGGCAGCTTCGGCTTCGCGGTCGGCGAGCTGGAGACGATAGTACGCAAGCAATTGCCGATCACGTTGGTCGTCTTCTCCAACGCATCGTTCGGCTGGATCAAGGCCAGCCAGAAGGATGGCTATGGCAGCCGCTATTTCTCGGTTGACTTCGACCGCACCGATCATGCCCGCGTGGCCGAGGCCTATGGCGTGAAAGCCTGGACTGTCGCCGATCCCTTGGAGTTGGACGCGGTAATGGCCAAGGCGATGGCACATGATGGGCCAACCCTCGTCGATGTCATCTCCCAACCACTGGAGGAATCGGCGGTGCCGGTCAGCCGCTGGATGGGTTGACGTCGAACGTGCGGGCATGTCGCAGCTCCGGGAATAGCCGCGCCCACAATAGAGTCACCGCAAGGGCGCCGGCGCCACCGGCGACGACTGCGGCCACCGGTCCGATCAGTGCGGCTAGAAAGCCCGATTCCGCCTCGCCCAGTTCGTTCGAAGCGGAGATGAATAGAGTCGATACCGCTCCCACGCGCCCGCGCATCGCATCGGGAGTCGAGAGCTGAATCAGCGACTGGCGGACATAGACCGAGAACATGTCCGCCGCGCCGAGCGTCACCAAGCAGGCGAGCGACAGCGGCAGCCAGCGCGACAGGCCGAACCCGATCGTCGCCACGCCGAACATCGCGACCGACCACAGCATCTTTTCTCCGACGCCGTTACGGAGCGGCGCCCAGGAGAACCAGAACGCCACCGCCATTGCTCCGACTGCCGGTGCTGCCCGCAGATGGCCCAGTCCCAGGGGTCCGACCTGTAATATGTCGTATGCGAAGACCGGCAGCATCGCGGTCGCCCCGCCTAGCAGCACCGCAAACAGATCGAGCGAGATCGCGCCCAGCACCAGTCGGTTGGCGCGGACAAAGGCAAGGCCTTCGATCATTTGCCGCCAGGGATTGCGGCAGCGGTCGATTTCGGTGCGCGGTACCGGGCGGATCATAAAGGTGCAGAACAGCGACACAGCGAATAGCGCTGCGCTCACCGAATAGGGTGCGGAGGGCGCAGCCGCATAAAGATAGCCGCCCGCCGCCGGCCCGAGGATCGCGCCTACACGCGCGGCGATGGCGTTGGTGGCGATGGCGCGCGGCAGCACGGCTAGAGGCACAAGATTGGGGGCAAGTGCATTGAGTGCGGGCATCGAGAAGGCACGCCCAATCCCCAACAGGACGGCAATCGAGAACAGCGCCGGCAGGGTGATGTTTCCGCTTGAGTTGAGACACGCCAACACCCCGGCGCAGACCAGTTGCAGCGCAATGCACGCGCGGGAAATCCAGCGCCGGTCGACCCGATCGGCCACCCACCCGGTGATCAGGGTAAGCGCGAACAGTGGCAGGAACTGCAGCAACCCGACCAGTCCGAGCTGGAGAGCCGCCTCTTTTATACCCATCGTCTTGCGGGCTATGTCATAAACCTGCCAGGAGATGATCACGATCATCGAATTCTGTGCGATGGTCGAGCACAGGCGCGCCGCCCAGAAATGGCGGAAGTCGCGAAACGCGAATGGGTGCTGCTTGGATTCCACTCTGGCGCGATGCCCATGCATTCGCACGCCGCGCAACCGCCGCGCCCGCAAACCGATCGCTGCGCACAAAGTTGTGATTGTGCATAGAGCACCTGCGGCACGCAAAATCTATACAGGCGCTCCCGGAATGAATGTGGCTGCGGCGACCGGTCCTGTTAGCAGGAATGGCGTACGTTGCCTTTGCCATCCTGGGTCAGGGAAGGAAGTGAGCGCAGCGCTCGGTCGTGGAAACTGCTGGCGGCACCTTTGGACTACTCGAAAAATCGGGGGTCGCGCCGCTGGCCCAGGGAGAGTTCTGAAGGCCATGAAAACCCTAAAAATCGCGTCAATACTGCTTGCTGGCACCAGCATGATCGTCGTCAGCAATTCAGCGGCTGCGCAGAGTCAACCGACCGATGAAACCGCCGAAGCCGCGGAGCGCATCGCGGAAACCAAGGCGTCATCGGATCAAGAAATCACGATCACCGGCTCGCGCATCGTCAGGAACGGCGACAACAGCCCTTCGCCGATGACCGTGGTAGGTGTGAGCGAAGTGCTGACGACAACGCCCGGCGTTTCGCTGGCCGAGGCCCTCAACACGATCCCGGCATTCTCGGGCTCGCGTCAGAGCACTTCCAATCCGACCAATACCGGCGCCCAGTCCGGTGGAAACGGCGCGGCGAACGCCCTGAACCTGCGAAATCTGGGCTCAACGCGGACGCTGATCCTGCAGGACGGCAGGCGCGTTCCGCCAACATTGTTCAACGGACTGGTCGATGTCGACATCATCCCGCAGATGCTGATCGATCGCGTCGATATCGTCACCGGGGGCGTTTCGGCGGTTTACGGGTCCGACGCGGTTTCCGGTGTGGTCAACTATATCGTGAATCGGAACTTGCAGGGCTTTCGCGGCATGGCAAGCGGCGGAATCTCGCGATACAGTGACGACGCTCGTTACAATATCGGCATGGCCTATGGTGCCAATCTCGGTGACCGCCTTCATGTCGAGGCCAGCTACGAATATCGCGTCGAGGAAGGCGTGTTCAGTCGAGCAAGCCGCCCATATCTCAACCAGGTGGGCGTAACTGGCAACGGTACGGCCGCTAATCCTTATGTGCTGCAAACCAACCTGCGTCAGGCGGGTTTCCCTTTCGGCGGTCTGATTACCAATGGCGCGCTCGCCGGGAGGCATTTTTCGTCGAACGGCGTGCTGACCCCGTTCGTTGCCGGCACGGCCACTGGGACGTCGGGCGTACAGGTGGGCGGTGACGGTGGCTATTTCGACGGCAGCCTGATCAGCCGCAGCGAAGCCCATCAGTTTTTCGGACGGGCCGACTACGACCTTACGGACTCGGTACACGCCTTTGTTCAGTTCTCGGGCAACATCAAGAAGAACGACAGCGATGGCGACGCGGCGCTGCTGACGAACGTGACGATCAGCCGAACGAACGCTTTTCTGCCGGCTTCGGTCCAAGCGCTGATACCGACGACCCAGTCCACCTTCACCTTCAGCCAGATGCTCAACCAGGTCCCGGAAGCCCATATGGGCGTGAAATCGGACCAATATGTGTTCGTTGCCGGCCTTGACGGCAAACTGGGCGGCTGGAAATGGGCCGCGGATTATTCGCGTGGCGACACCAAGCTGAGGAGCGCGCTGTCGAACAACGTGAACCGCCAGAAACTATCGGCGGCGCTCGACGCGGTCACGAGCGGCGGCCAGATCGTCTGCAACGCGTCCCTGACCAATTCTGCCTATGCGGGATGCGTGCCGTTCAATCCCTTTGGTCCTAACGCGGCCAGCCCGGCCGCCATCGCATATATCACCGATACGGTAATCTACCGCACCCACACGGTTACCGACAACGTTTCCGGCCAGCTGAGCGGCAGTGTGCTGGAGGGGTGGGCGGGTCCAATCGGTGCGGCGCTATCGGCAGAATGGCGGCGGATCGGCTTTACGTCCACCAGCACCTCTGCGCCTTCCGACCGCGCGGACTGCACCAGCTTGCGCTTCAACTGCGTGTCCAGCGGGGGCACGGCTACGCCGACGGCACTCAACGATTTCCAGTTTGGCGCGTCCCCGGATGGCCTCAGTCAGACAGTGTGGGAGGTTGCCGGCGAAGTTGAGGTGCCGATCCTCAAAGACATGCTCGTGAATTCGCTCAGCCTCAATGGCGCGGTTCGCTACACAAGGTACAGCACCAGCGGTAGCTACACGACCTGGAAGGTCGGGGGAGATCTGGAAGTAGTCGACGGCCTCCGGTTGCGGTTTACCCGCTCGCGGGACATCCGTGCGCCAACCCTGTACGAACTGTTCGCACCCAGCAATCAGACGATCGTTCGCTTCACTGACCGGCTCACGGGTGTGACCGCATCGGTCCCGCAGGTGACGTTGGCGAATCCAACCTTGACGGCGGAAATCGCCAACACGCTGACTGGAGGTGTTGTGTGGAAGCCGAACCGCACGCTCAGCTTCGCGGTCGACGCCTATCATATCAGAATTGGGAATGCGATCACGCAGGTAACCGGATCGACGGCGAATCTGCAGGACGCATGCTACGCCAGTGGCGGTTCGTCGCCATATTGTGCGCTGCAGATCCGGCCCAACGGCTTCAGCGATACGTCTACCTCAAATGCCGTCAGGCAGTGGCAGGTGCAGAATATCAACCTCTCCGAGATCGAAACCTGGGGGATCGATTTCGAAGCGAATTTCTCTTCCCGTCTGTTCGGGCGGCCGATCGCGGCCCGCGTTCTCGCCGCGTGGCAGCCCCATATCCGGTACATCCAGCCGGGCGTCGCTACCGTCGATCAGGGCGGTGTCGCTTTCGGTCCGCTGGGGCTCTACGCATCGCCGTCGGTGCGTATCAACGCCAATCTGCGCTTCGAGCCGATCGACAATCTGACGATCGACATCAACCAGCGGTGGCGCAACCCGATGAAGCTGGGCGGCGATCCGAACCAGGTCTGGGTCAGCAACCGCATGGGCAGCTTCGGCACCACCGCTCTGAACATCGCGTGGGACATCAACAAGGGCGAGCGTTCATCCTTTCAGTTCTACCTGAACATCCAGAATCTGTTCGACGCCGAGCCGCCGATCGGCGCATTCTCGGGCAACGGTTCGCGCGCGGGTCTTCGTGACGGCTTTGCCATCGGTGATGACCCGAGGGGGCGCTACTTCACCGCCGGCGTCAAGGTTACTTTCTGAGCTCGCTCAGCTAGCAGGCCTTCGGGAGACCCGAAACGAACCGGCCGGAAAGCAAATCCTGCTTTCCGGCCGGTCGCGCATCCGGCGCACTGCAATTTTCTTATAACCCGGACCCTACTACAGTTCGTGACCTCGGGCGCGGCCGGGTTACAGTCACATCACAAAGTTTAGGCTGATTGCACGGCCAGGCCGACCTTGGGGAGGTGGAGATGTTACCCGAAATTGACCGCCGCACAGCACTGAAAGGTGTCGCCGGCGCCGGGCTGATGGGCTTGCTCGGCGGATGCGGAGGCAAGGAGGCGGACGGTGGCATCCCCATCCGAATTGTCTCGAGCCAGGGCTCGCAGGTACTGACGATCCAGGCGCTGATCGAGCGCAAGGGCTATTACAAGGAATTCGGCATTTCGCCGGAGGTCCTTGCGGTCGCGTCCGGAACCAATCTGATCGGGCCCCTGCTCAATCAGAGGGCCGACATCTGCATCTTCGCGGGTTTTAGTCAGCTTCTCGCTGCGATCGAAAAGGGTGCAGATCTGAAGATTCTGGGCGGAGCCAGTATCAAGGGGCAGCAGGCGCTTTTCACCAAGGTGCCGGGCATCAAGACGGTGAAGGATCTGGAAGGGCACACGATTGGCGTCGGCGCAATCGGTGCCCAGCTGCATCAGGTCGTATCCGCCCTGCTCAAGAAGAAGGGCGTCGACGTTAACAAGGTCAAGTTCGTGGTGGTCGGCAACTCGGGCGACGTATTCCGCGCGGTGGTCGCCGGGCGTGTCGACGCCGGCAACGGCCAGGCCGATGTGCTCGCCAGCCTCGATCGCCTGGGCGTGCATATGATCTCGGACGGCGACTATGCGACCCAGCTACCAGAATATACCTGGCAGGCATCCTTCACCAGTACGGCCGCAATCAAGGAGCGCCGCGACGGGCTGGTTCGCGCCCTTGCGGTCTATTGCAAGGCATTCCGCTTCGTTCAGAATCCTGGCTCCGAACAGGATTTCATCGATGCTCAGCTCGCCGCGCTGTCCCCGCGCAACAAGGAAGAGGGTATCGCCGGTGCGAGGTCCCAGTGGAAATACCTGCAGGAACGTCGGATTTACGATGAGGATCTCGTGCTGAGCGAGGAACGGGTGGACTATATGCAGGAGCTCAACATCTCGCTGGGCGTCCAGAAGAAGAAGCTCCCCTATTCGCGGATCTTCGACACCTCGCTCGCTCAAGAGGCAGTCGCGAAGCTTACCTGATACCGCCCAGACAAGTCCGAGAGGTTGCTCATTCATGTCATTCGAAATCGTCGATATCCATCCGCACATCATTGCCGATGATACCGCCCGCTATCCGTCGGGTCCGCTGCGCGGGAAGCCGTCGGCATGGTCTGTGGAGCGGCCGCAGACTTTCGAGCAACTGGTCGCGGAAATGGACGCGGCCGGAGTCGCCAAGGCGGCGATCGTCCAGGCATCGACCTATTATGGATTCGACAACAGCTATATCGCGGATTCGATTGCCAAGGATCCCAAGCGCTTCACCGGCGTGTGCACGATCAATGTCTTTGCCGAGGACGCATTAAAGACGCTCGAAGGCTGGCTGGCCAAAGGCTTTTCGGGGCTGCGTATTTTCACCGGCGGCGCCACCCACAGCACAGATGAAACGCTGCTTGCCGATCCCCGCTCCTATCCCGTGTGGGAGTATGCCGCGGAAAACCGCATCCCGATATGCGTGCAGACCGCGCCTGTCGGTTTGCCCAATGTAGTGAAACTACTTGAACGTTTCCCGAACACGATCACCGTGCTTGATCATATCGGTCGGCCCAAGCTCGACGATGGGCCCCCTTACAAGGACGCCCAAACCCTTTTCGAGCTGGCGCAATACGACAATCTGGTACTCAAGCTCACCCCGCGCAGCTTCACATTGGCCGAAGGCGGGCTGTCCACCCCCGAAGCATTCTTCCCGGCGCTGGTCGCCGCCTTCGGCGCGGACCGGATCGCCTATGGTTCGAACCTACCCGCCAATGAGGGCCCGATGACGGCGCTGGTCGATCAAGCAAAGCGGGGCCTCGCCTCGCTGAGCGAGGACGATCAAGCCCAGATTCTCGGCGGCACTGCCAAGCGCCTCTATCCGGCGCTGGCATAAGCGATTGAAGGAGCGAGTGATGGCGAATACATTATCACCAGGTGCCGCGAGCGCCCACAGTATCGATCCCGCACTCGACGAGATCGAAGAAATCAAGCCGCTCGACGAGAAGGAGAATTTCTGGCCGATCCGGCTGGTCGCCATTGTCAGTTTCCTGGGACTCTGGGAAGTCCTTGGCTCCTACGTCGTCGATCCGCTGATGCTGTCGGCACCGTCGAAGATCACGGAGGCACTGTTCGATCTGCTGGTCTCGGGCGAGTTGCTCGACGCACTGTACCAGAGCGCCACGACCCTGATTTACGGTTTCGTGCTGGCGACCGTCATTGGCATCCTGCTTGGAATGTTCATCGGCCGGTACCGCAAGGTGGAAGCCGCAACCGACTGGCTGGTCAATGGGCTCTATGCGACGCCCCTGGTCGCGCTCGTTCCCCTGGTAACCCTCTGGTTCGGGCTCGGCTTCTCAGCCAAGTTGTTCATCGTCTGCATCATCTCGGTGTTCCCGATCCTGATCAACACGGCCAGTGGCGTGCGCAACGTCGGCGCGTCGCTGTTGGATGTCGGCAATGCCTTTGCGGCCGACGAACGCCAGACCTTCGTCAAGATCATCCTGCCGGCGTCGATCCCCTATATCATGACGGGCATCCGCTTGGGCATAGGCCGGGCGATCATCGGCATGATCGTTGCGGAGTTCTACACCTCGGTCGGCGGGCTCGGGGCGCTGATCATGAAGTTCGGCAACCAGTACGACACTGCGGCAATGTTCGTACCGATCCTTACCCTGGCGCTGATGGGGGTGCTGCTCACCACCATCGTGCGCAAGGCCGAGGCCGCGTTCGAACCGTGGAAGGCGAGCTGAGGACAGTCGGCTCGACCGAAGGCGATGCGGCCCGCTCTCGAAAGAGGGCGGGCCGTTGTTCTTTCAGAGAAGCTCCCGTGCCCGGAGCGCCGGGCCCATCGCCGCGACCGCATCAAAGGGTAACGCTTTGGCCTGCAGCCCGACCTCGACATTGAGTGATTGGAGATAGTCCACCCGCTTGACGCTTAGCCCTGGCGAGCGCCCATAGGGCTGGTGCTTCTGAATGAAGTTCCAGACTGCCTCAGCCTCTGTTGGATCAGGTTGACCGGCGGCCTTGCGCCGCGCTTCCAGGTAGGCCAGCTTCGAGCCTGGGCTGGAAAGATAGCGGAAGAGCCGCGAATAGGCCGCCAGGCAGCGCGCGACCGCTTCTGGCTTGTCGCGGATCGCGCGAAGCGAAGCATAGGCAGGCTGATAGGTATAGTCCGGCAGTTCGCGCCACAGTTCGCCACCGGCGACCACTCGGGCGCGGGAATCCGACACGCCTGCAATGCCGCTCAGGCCGGCATCGACCGTGCCCGAAAGCACTGCTTCCAGTACCTGCGCGTTGCTTCCGACATTGACGAACTCGACGCTCGCCGGATCGACCCCCTTCTTGCGTAACAGCGCGACCGTAAGGATGTGGAGCAGCCCCTTGGTGGCACCGATGCCAATGGTGCGACCGGCGAGATCCTCGACCCGTGCCACCTCCATGGAGTACAGCGCCAACGCCGGCTTTTCCATCGCGGAGCCGACCAGCCGTAGTTCCTTGCCTGCTTCGATCGCCGGCAGCACCCCGACGAAACCCGAAATCATGCATACATCCGCCTGATCGGCGAGCAGCGCTTCCATCGGTGCAGAGATGGTCCTGCCCTCGACGATTACCGCGTCGAGTGAGAGCTGATCGAACAGGTTAAGATCGACGATCATCTGCTGGAGAGTGGCATTTTCCGAGCCCTGATTGCTGGCGACGCGGATAGCGTAACGCCTGCCTCCGGCGAGCACCGGTCCGCCGACCAGCCATGCAGAAGCAGCGGCGCCGGCGAGGAAACCGCGGCGCCCGATCATCAAATTGTCGGTCATCTCTATCCTCAGAAAGCTCAGCTCGCCTCGCGGAACAGCGGCATCACTGCGGCATCGGTCACATGCTTGCGCACCAGGTCGATGAATGCCTGGTGGAGCTGCGTCGGGAGCCAGCCGGCTCGCATGGTAATGCCGATTGCGGGAGCGGGCTCGATCGGACCGAAGGGCACTGCAACGAGTCGGCCATCCTCGTGGAGCAACTCGTAGGTGGTCATCAACGTCAGCCTGTCGCTGCCCGTTAGGAGGTGACGGATGACGGGCAGTGCGCAAGTGGCGATCGACGCGTTCGGCCCTGGGCCGCCTGCGAAGAGCCGCTCGAAGCAGCCGCGCCGCGCCGCGCCGGGTGTGCCGACCACCCAGTCATATTCGAGCAGATCTGCCACCGTCACCTTGCCCTTGCGCAAGATCGGATGTCCGCGCTGCGCGACAATCGTGTAGGGCGTTTTGGCCAGTGCCTCGTTGCTTAGATCCCGAGCGGTGGTTTCCTGCACCAGCCCGAGCACGAAATCGACCGCACCCGCGCGCAAGCTCTTAAGCATTTCCGACGCGCTTTCGTTGATGATGCGTATTTCAGCGGTCGGATAGGCTTTCACGAACTCGTCGAGCACCGATGCTAGCAACACACTGCCGCCGAAGGGCATGGCACCGATCGAGATCTGACTATTGAAGCTCCCGCGCGCCGCCTCGATTTCCTTGATACCCCATTCGATTTCCTGGGTCGCTAGCTTCATACGGCGGCCCAACTCGATACCGGCAGGCGTGACCATCACGCCTGCTGCTGTGCGGTAGTAGAGTGGCTTGCGGAGGTTGCCTTCCAAGTCGCGTGCTGCACGCTGGAGCGAGGCCTGGCTAAGGCCAAGCGCTTCCGCCGCCTGTCCGAACGATCCGGTCTCGACGATGGCGATCAGACTGCGCGCTTGCGACTTGGAGATGCGCTTGGCGATCATCGGGGCGGAAGCCACAGGCAAGCCGAGCTCGACCAGCGCCTCCTCCATCTGCACAAACAGCCGCGTAGTGCGGCGATGAAATATCTTGCCCAGCTCGTTGAGATAGGAGCCGCTGGCGCGCCGCTCGAGCAGAGTCACGCCGACTTGCTGCTCCAGCTTGGCCAACGCCTGGGTCACCGCAGGTTGCGAAAGATTGCATTCCTCAGATGCTCGGCGAACGCTGTCCAGCCGTCCAACACTTTCGAAGAGCTTGAGCTGCCGAAAGCTGAGCGACGCTGCCCGCGCCTCGGGGTCCATGTAGATCATTTTTCTGCCTCTCCTGCCAAGCTGGATAGCAAGAATTTATCTCACCTGAAACAGGACGGGCGATATGCTGCAACGCGAATATGATCGCCTGAAATAGCCATTCCAAAGGCGCGGTGCTTGCATCGTCTGGAATGCTCGCCTCTCGCGATACGCGAATTAATACAGATATATAGCACCAACCTGGCATCGATGACGCGACTTCGATTACGGCTGACCACATCTAGTCGCGCCTGCGAAATCGTGGGGAAAGCAGCCGTTCAAAGCAGGCAAAACCACTCTCAATGAGCGCAAAACTTATCGCCCCAAAGCTCAATATCTGTCGCCCGCTTTGCGCCTAACTTATGCGGCACGCCCACTGCGACACCCGTGGCAGGCCGATAGGAATTGCGCTGCAGAGTCCAAGATATGCGCTCTGCCCCGTTGCCCTGGCGGTACAGTCGGCGCTTTGTGCAGGGGAAGCGGATCGAAAGCGGACGCTGTCGGCGCTTTCGCCGAGCGTATTCCAGGGAGAGTCTCGTGGCGGAAAAGGTAAAACTGAAGATCGCGATCGCGGATCATCCGCACACCGTGGCGATCAAGAACGGATCGATCCCGATCAGGGGCGTGGAGCCCGAATTCATCACGGTGAAGCCGCAGATCGGCGCGTTCCGCCGGATGGTCCGCGATGTCGAGTTCGATGTCTGCGAGCTGGCGCCGACCACCTATATCATTGCTCGTGCCTATGGCGCGCCGTTCGTGGCATTGCCGATCTTTGTGGTGCGTCGCTTCCACCATGCGGGCATGTTGGTGCATCCCGGCTCCGACATCAAAACGCCCAAAGATCTGGAAGGAAAGCGGGTCGGCGTGCGCGCCTATTCAGTCACGACCGGCGCCTGGATACGCCAGGCGTTCATCGACGACTACGGGCTCGATCCTTCCAAGGTTACCTGGGTGGTCGATGACGAGGAGCATGTAACCCAGCTCGAGCTGCCGCCCAACGTCATCCACGCCCCCGAAGGTCGCAGCCTTGCCGACATGATGGCCGCAGGTGAGCTGGACGCGGGCGTGGAAGCGAATGCCGGCATCGGCCGCACCGGAAACCCAACCGGGGGCTGGCAGGAAGTCGAGGCCGACTATCCCGACCTGATCCCCAATGCCGCTGAGGTAGAGGCCGACTATTACCGCCGCACGGGCGTCTATCCGATGCACGGCACCATTGTGGTCAAGGACTCGGTGCTCGCCGAGCATCCATGGGTTGCCCAGTCGCTGACCGAAGCCTTTACCTGCGCCAAGGAGGAATGGCTGGCCCGTCTCAATTCGGGAGAGGAGACCGGCAAGGGCGCAGACAAGTATCGCAAGCTCCAGAAGATCGTCGGCACTGACCCGCTTCCCTATGGCATCGAGGTGAACCGCCCCACCATCGAGGCCCTTGAGAAGACCGCTTTTGACCAGGGGCTTACCCCCCGGCGCATGTCGATCGACGAGTTGTTCGTCGATGTCGAGAAGGTGACGGCATGATCATCGATTGTCACGGCCACTTCACCACCGTCCCGACGTCGTTCCGCGACTGGCGGACGAAGCAGGTCGCATTTGCGGACGATCCGGCCAATGCCCCGAAACCGGAGGAAGGCGCGATTCTGAGCGACGATCAGATTCGCGAAGGAATCGAGGGCGGCCAGCTCAAGCTCCAACAAGAGCGCGGCAGCGACTTGACCCTATTCTCGCCGATCGCAGGGCTGATGAGCCACCATCTCGGCAACGAGCGCACCAGCCTCGAATGGGCACGGGTCTCGAACGACAATGTGAAGCGCGTCACCGAGCTGTATCCGGACAATTTCGTGCCGGTATGCCAGCTGCCGCAATCGCCCGGCGCGCCACCTGCAAACTCGGTGCCTGAGCTGCGCCGCTGCGTCGAGGAACTCGGGTTCGTCGGCTGCAACGTGAACCCGGACCCGACGGGGGGCTATTGGACTGGCAAGCCGTTCACCGACAGGGAATGGTATCCGCTGTTCGAGGCGATGTGCGACCTCGACGTGCCGGGCATGGTGCATGTCGCGGCATCGTGTAACCCCAATTTCCACGGCACCGGCGCGCACTACATCAACGCTGACACCAGCGTGTTCATGCAGATTCTCCAGTCGAACCTGTTCAAGGATTTCCCGTCGCTGCGGCTGGTGATCCCGCATGGCGGCGGCGCGGTGCCCTATCACTGGGGACGCTATCGCGGCATGTCGCTCGAGATGATGGACCGCCCGCTTGAAGGGCTGCTCGACAACATCTTCTTCGATACCTGTGTCTACCACCAGCCAGGCGTCGAACTGCTGACCAAGGTCATCCCCACGGACAATGTATTGTTCGGCTCGGAGATGATCGGGGCAGTGCGCGGGCGCGACCCCGATACTGGCGAATACTTCGACGACACCAAGCTCTATATCGACGCGCTGCCGCTGTCGGCGGAGGACAAGGCCAAGATCTACGAGGGCAATGCCCGCCGCGTCTATCCGCGCCTCGACGCGCAGCTCACGGCCAAGGGCCTCTGACACCAAAACCTATTGCCCGCCACGGAACATCAACTGTTCGCGGCGGGCAATCTAGGGAAATCAGGATGACGAAGCCGGGTTTAACCGGCCCCGCTTAGGAGCAGGCGTTGTCACCCTCGTTCGTCGATATCCACCCGCACGTCATCTCGGATGATGAAATCCGCTATCCCCCGACGCCACTGTTCGGCAAGCGGTCGGACTGGTCGCAGGAGCGCCCGTCGACGGTCGAGACGCTGATCGCACACATGGACGCTGCTGGCGTGGAAAAGGCAGCGGTGGTTCACAGCTCGACCACCTACGGTTTCGACAATAGCTATGTCGTAGATGCCTGCAATCGCTATCCCGGACGCCTGCTCGCGGTTGGATCGATAGATGTCCTCGCGCCCGACGCGGTCGATGAAATTCATCGCTGGACCGAACGTGGCCTGGGCGGGTTGCGCGTCTTTACCGGCGGCAGCACCAAGGATTTCGACGCCAGCGAGCTCGACGATCCGCGCGCCTATCCGGCGTGGGAGTTACTCGGCAAGCTCGGGCTGACTATGAGCATTCAGACCGGACCGGTCGGCCTGGGAGCGGTGACCTCGCTTGCCCGGCGCTTCCCGGACGTCCCGATCATCCTGGACCATCTTGGTCGCCCCGATGTGACCGATGGTCCGCCCTATGATGCGGCAGCGAGCCTGTTTGCGCTGGCGGCCATTCCCTCGGTCTACCTCAAACTCACCCCGCGCATCATGGCGGATTGTGTGAAAGGCGCAGCATCGCCCGAGACGCTGTTCCCCATGCTGGTCCAAACATTCGGAGCGAACCGCATGGCGTGGGGGTCGAATTTCCCGACATCGGAAGGCACGCTTGCCGAGATCTTGGCCACTGCGAAGGATCGCCTGGCCAGCCTGTCCGATGAAGAGCGCAGCTGGATTTTTGCACGCACCGCGCAGACCCTCTATCCAGGGTTGGCAGACTGATGGCTACGAAATTGGCAGTGCGACGCGCAGCGAACGAGGAACCACGGATGGAAACGAGACAAGTGAAGCTCGCGGTGAAGGGCGTCCACAAGACGTTTCGCATCAAGAATAAGGAGACTGGGCAGGACAGCTTCCTCAATGTGCTCGGCAGCGTCGGCTTCGACGTCTACCAAGGCGAGATCGTCTCGCTGATCGGCGAGAGTGGATGCGGCAAGACAACCCTGCTTCGCATCGTTCAGGGGCTGATCAAGCTCGACGCCGGCACGATCGAGGTAGAGGGCGTGCCTGTGAGCACGCCAGGGCGGGACCGTGGGTTCGTGTTCCAGCAGGCGAGCCTGCTGCCGTGGCGTTCCGCCCGGGCGAATGTCGAATTCGGGCTCGAACTGCAGGGCATTTCGAAGGAGGAGCGCCGCAAGCGTGCCGACGATCTGCTTAAGCTAGTCGGCCTTGGCCATGCCGCAGACCAGTATCCCCACCAGCTTTCGGGGGGCATGCAGCAGCGCATTGGCTTGGCCCGCGCACTGGCGATCGATCCCGAGATATTGCTGATGGACGAGCCATTTAGCGCGCTCGATGCCCAGACGCGTGAGGTGCTCCAAGCCGAGCTGCTGCGCATCCAGGCCGAGACTGGCAAGACCACCTTGTTCGTCACCCACGACCTCGACGAGGCTATCTACCTCAGCAACCGCATCGTCGTGCTGGCAGCCAAGCCCGGCCGAGTGAAGCGCATCGTCGATGTTCCCTTCGCGCATCCACGCCCGCCGCTGCCCGAGCTACGGGGCGATCCTCAATTTCAACGCATCCGCGCCGAGATTTGGGAGCTGATCCGGACCGGTGCGGCCGCCAACGCGGCCGATGCGGCATGAGCGGCGAGCGTCTCAACGGAATCATCCGAGCACTGGAAAGGGGCAAGCCTGCCTTCACCTGCTTCGCCAAGGCCGACAAGCTGACCGCGCAGGAGCTGAGCGACGCACCCTATGACGGAATTGTCTTCGAGATGGAGCATAATCCGTACGATGTCGCTGCGCTGGGCGATGCGCTGCAATATATGCTCAACCGCAAGGTGATCGCGTCGTCGGGATCGGTCGCGCCCGCGGTGACGCCGATCGCGCGCATCCCCGCCAATGGCGGCGAGATGAACCAGTTCCAGGCCAAGCAGGTGCTTGATCGCGGGGTCTATGGCGTCATCACCCCGCATGTCAGCACGGTTGACCAAGCGTATAACATGGTCGCGTCGTGCCGCTATGCGAAGCCCAGTGGTGCCGCACTGTACGAACCCAAGGGCATCCGCGGCGACGGTCCGGCGACGGCGGCGCGCTACTGGGGCCTGACCATGCAGGAATATTACGCCCGTGCCGATGTGTGGCCGCTGGCTCCACATGGCGAAATCCTGGTCGGCATGATGTGCGAGAGTCCCGAGGCAATTGAGAATCTTGACGATATCCTAAGTGACGTCCCCGGCATCGGCCTAGTGCTGATCGGAGAAGGTGACCTGAGCCAGGCGCTGGGCTATCCGCGCCAGTATGACCATCCAGAAGTGGTCAGCGCGATGAATCGAATCGTCGAGATCTGCCGCAAGCACAAGGTTGCAGTGGGCAATCCACACACCAACGCCGGCAATGTCGGGCGGCTGATCGACGAGGGATACAAGTTTCTGATGTCGGCGCCCTCGCGCAGCTATGGGGTGGTCGGTCAGGGCCGGGACTTGGCGGGCTATTAGCGAAATCGCAGAGGATCGGACCGTGGCGCTGACTGGCGAATTGTTCATTGCGTCCAAGCGCGTGGCGCGGGACGGTACGGGCTTCAAGGCGGTTTCGCCGGGGACCGGCGCCGAGATCGAGCCGAGCTTCAGCGTCGCGACGCTCGACGATGTCGAGACCGCCTGCGCCGCCGCCGCTGCGGCCTTCCCGGTCTATTCGAGCCTCAGCCGTGAGAAGCGCGCCGAGTTCCTCGAGGCGGCCGCCGACGAGATCGACGCGCTGGGCGAGACGCTGACCGAGCGCGCCATGGCCGAGACCGGTCTGCCGCATGCGCGCCTGACCGGCGAGCGTGGCCGCACCTCGGGCCAGCTTAGGCTGTTCGCGAAGGAATTGCGGCTCGGCGAATATCTCCGCGCCCGAATCGACCATGCCCTCCCCGAACGCCAGCCGCTGCCCAGGCCCGACCTGCGCCTGCGCATGGTGCCGGTGGGCCCCGTGACCGTATTTGGCGCGAGCAACTTCCCGCTCGCCTTCTCGGTCGCGGGCGGCGACACGGCGAGCGCTCTGGCCGCCGGCTGCCCGGTGATCGTCAAGGGCCATAGCGCGCATCCCGGCACGGCCGAGCTGGTCGCGGGGGCCGTCACCCGGGCCGCGGAGAAGACCGGCATGCCCGCGGGTGTCTTCTCGCTGATCAATGGGCCCGGTAATTCGGTGGGTTCGGCGCTGGTCACCGATCCGCGGATCAAGGCGGTCGGCTTCACCGGATCGCGCGGCGGCGGCACCCAGCTGATGAAGCTGGCAGCCAATCGCCCCGTGCCGATCCCGGTCTATGCCGAGATGAGCAGCATCAACCCCGTCATCCTGCTCCCCGCCGCGCTCGAGGCGCGCGCCGAGGCGCTGGGCACGGCATTCGTCGGATCGTTAACCATGGGCGCTGGGCAGTTCTGCACCAATCCGGGCCTCGTGCTGGCGATCGAGGGACCGTCGCTCGACCGGTTCCTGACCGCGGCCTGCGACGCGATGACCGGCGTGCCTGCGCAGACCATGCTGACTCCCGGTATCCACAAGGCCTATGAGAGCGCCGTCGACCGCATGGCTTCGGCGCCCGCGCTGGCCAAGCTGGCCGAAGGCAAGGAAGCCGAGGGTCCGACCTGCGGCCGTGCGGCGCTGTTCAGCATCGCCGCCAAGGACTTCTTCGCCGACGCGCACAATGCCGAGGAAGTGTTCGGCGCGGCGTCGGTGGTGATCCGCTGCACCAGCATTGACGAGGTGATCGAAGTGGTGCGCCATCTCGAAGGCCAGCTTACCGCCACGTTTCACCTCGACGAGGGCGACACCGAAGTTGCGCAGAAGCTGGTCGCAGTGCTGGAGCACAAGGTCGGCCGCATCCTCGCGAACGGCTGGCCGACCGGCGTCGAGGTGACCGACGCGATGGTCCATGGCGGGCCGTTCCCATCGACCGCGGACGGGCGCAGCACCTCGGTCGGCACGCTGGCGATCGACCGCTTCCTGCGGCCGGTGAGCTACCAGAGTTTGCCGGAAGCGCTGCTGCCGGTGGATCTGCGCGACGGCGATGCTGGGATCCCGCGGCGCGTGGACGGCAAGCTGGTGGTCTGATCCGAGAATCTATCGCTCAGCCGATGCTTTGGATTGGAAGCTGAACCCTCGAAATGGTCTGCCTTCTCCATCGAGGGGAGCGGGAATGAACGGCGCCGAGAGTCTTGTCAGCACATTGGTCGATCAGGGCGTCGACATCTGCTTTGCCAATCCCGGCACGTCCGAGATGCATTTTCTCGCCGCGCTCGAGAATCCGCGGATGAAAAGCGTGCTGTGCCTTTTCGAGGGCGTGTGCACCGGCGCTGCCGATGGCTGGTACCGGATGAAGGACAAGCCAGCGTCCACTCTGCTGCATTTGGGGCCCGGCCTGGCGAACGGTCTCGCCAATATCCATAACGCCAAGCGCGCGTCGGTCGGCATGGTCAACATCGTCGGCGAGCATTCAGCGTCGCACCTGAAGTACGATCCGCCGCTGACCTCGGACATCGAAGGGCTCGCGCGGCCGCTGAGTCACTGGGTGCGCCGCGCGGAATCGGCTGGATCGATCGCCTGGGATGCCGCGACCGCCGTAGCCAAGGCGAGCGAGCACCCGGGGCAGGTCGCGACGCTAATCCTGCCGGGCGACACCGCTTGGCAGAACGCCGGCGACATCGTCACACCGGCAATTGTGCCTGCGAAGCGTAAGACGCCCGACGCAGCCCGTATCGACAAGATCGCCGAGATTCTCCGCTCGGGAGAGCCCGCGCTGATCATCCTTGCCAACAAATCTACCCGAGGCCGCGCGCTGGCGCTCGCCGGCAAGGTTGCAGCGGGCACCGGATGTCGCCTGGGCAGCCAGTTCTTCACCGCACGGATCGAGCGCGGTGCCGGGCGCGTTCCGCTGGAGCGCATCCCTTATGCGGTGGCGCAGGGCAGTGCCTTTCTCGCTGGCTTCAAGCATCTGATCACCGTCGAGACCAGGGAGCCGGTGGCCTTCTTCAGCTATCCGGACAAGCCGAGCCTGCTGAAGGCGCCTGCCACGCAGGTCCATGCATTGGCCGAGGCTGACGAGGATAGCGAAGCGGCGTTTGAGATGCTGATCGACGCGCTAGGCCTTTCCGCCACCGCGCCGAGCCTTCAGGAGCGGATCGAGACGCCAGTGCCGAGCGGACCGTTGAACCCGATCAGCATCGCCCACGCCCTCGCCGCGGCGCTGCCCGAGCATGCCATTCTGGTCGATGAATCGTTGACCACCGGCCGCGAATCGATGGGCTTGACGATGGGCGCCCGCCCACACGATCTGATCAACAATATGGGCGGCTCGATCGGCTATGGCACCCCGGTCGCCACCGGCACCGCGCTGGCTTGCCCGGACCGCCGGACCTTCTGCATGGTCGGCGACGGAAGCGCCATGTACACGATCCAATCGCTGTGGACGCAGGCGCGCGAAGCGCTACCGGTCACCACGATCATCTTCGCCAACAACAGCTACGCCATCCTCAAGGCCGAGTACGCCAATATGGGCGCCGGCACGCCGGGCCCGCAGGCGCTGGCCATGATCGATATCGATCGCCCGACGATCGACTGGGTCGCGATGGCGAAGAGCATGGGCGTGCCGGGCGTCACCGTCTCGACCGCCGAGGATTTCCACGCCGCAATGGTCCGCTCGGTCGATGCCGAGGGTCCGGTGTTGATCGAAGTGAAGCTTTACTGAAGGGGGAGGGGCGATGGCCACCACTGCCGTGACGACGCTCAAAACCAATCTGGCCGACTATCCGGTGACCAAGGCGATGAAAGACGGCCGGGTCACATCCGATCTCGTCACGCTCGATTATTGCGGGCCCGACCAAGCACATAATGGCTTTAAGGCGATGCTGCGCGAAAATGGGTACGATTGTGGCGAGCTGGCGATCGTCACGCTGCTGCAGGCCAAGATCTACGGCAAGCCATGGGTCGCGCTTCCGGTGCCGATCAACGGGCGCTTCCAGCACCATTGCGCCGGGTTCAACGGCGAGTTCGGCCACCTGAACCCCAAGGACATTGAGGGCAAGCGCGTCGGCGTACGCAGTTATGCGCAGACTACCGGCCTGTGGATTCGTGGCATCCTGCAGCACGAATACGGCGTCGATCTCGATAAGGTGACCTGGTGCAAAGTCGGCGAGGGGCACCTGCTGGAGTATAGGGACCCCGCCAATGTCGAGGCGCTGCCCAAGGGTTCGGACATCGGCCAGATGATGCTCGATGGCGAGCTGGCCGCAACGCTCCAGGGCGTGGACCTGCCCAAGGATCCGCGCGTTGAGTATTTGGTCCCGAACCCGTTCGAGGCCGCGAAGGACTGGTATGCCCGCGAAGGCGTGGTGTGCATCAACCACATGTTCGTTGTGCATGAGGAACTGTCGCGCAACCGGCCCGATGTGGTCCGTGAGATCTTCCGGATGATCGTCGAAAGCCGCGAGCTGACCGAGGGTGGAGTGCCCGCAATCTATCCGCCGATCGGGCTGGAGGCGAACCGCAAGGGCATTCAGTTGGCAATCGATTGGGCGTTTGAGCAGAAGATCATCCCGCACAAGATTGCGGTCGACGATCTGTTCGATGAAACTACCGCATCGCTAGGGTTGGTGGACAAAGGCTGACGTGATTGCCCCGGGTTGATTCGAGGCTGTCTTTTGGAGGCGGCATTGGGCGAGCGGATTGGTCTTTCGCATGCGGAATGGGTGCTGATTGGACCGCAGCTGCCAGCGGAGCGAGGTCGCGGTTGCCGTCCGGCTGGTGACAACCGGCCGCTCTTCGAGGGCATGATGTGGATCGCGCGAACGGGCTCGCAATGGCGGCACCTGCCGGACGAATATGGCTAGTGGAACAGCGTCTTTCGTGGCCATCGGCGATGGATCGAGACCGGTGTGTTCGATGTCTTGGTCGAAACGCCGCGCGCGATCAGCCGCGCCTCGATCATGCCTCGGCGTCGTTCGTGGACCTGCGCGTTGCAAGGCGCAGGACCTGAAGTGCAAGCTTGACCAGAGCCTCGCGATAGGCGCGCTTCTTGCCGAACGCGATGGGAGACAGGTCGGTCAGCGGTCCGGCGCAGCGCCCTTGTGCGGAACGTTGATTTCCACCCGCTGTCTCGGCGACACGCTGCGCTCTAAATCTCGAACAGCTTTCCTGAACGGTCGGGATTGGAGTGTCCTAGTCGGGCAATGGCTGCGGCACACCGGCACGCCATGGGGGATCGGGTCGGCTCTGCACGCATTGGCAAGCGAGCGGCGAAAACCCGTTCGCGCATGCCTGCCTGCCAAGCGCGGGTAACATTTTGCGGGACCGTGCGTTAGGCTCGGGATCGTCACGGGAACGAGGGGCGCTAATCGTGAATCAACGGGACTTGTTCGACCTCTCCCGGCGTGGTGTTCTTGCTGCAGGAGCCGCTGGTTTGACTGCGAGCCTGATCCGCATGTCGGCGGCAACAATCACCGAGGCGGTGGAGCATACAATGCCCTTAACTTTAACCGTCAATGGGAAGCCGCGCGAACTCGATCTCGATCTCCGCACAACGTTGCTCGATGCATTGCGAGAGCACCTCAAGCTGACCGGCACGAAAAAGGGGTGCGACCATGGTCAGTGCGGCGCCTGCACCGTCATCGTCAACAGCGAGCGGATCAACAGCTGCCTGACGCTCGCGGTAATGCATGACGGCGACAAGATCACCACGATCGAAGGCCTCGGCACGCCCGACAAGCTCCATCCGATGCAAGCGGCGTTCCTCAAGCATGATGGCTATCAATGCGGCTATTGCACGCCGGGGCAGATCTGCTCGGCGGTCGCGGTGCTCGACGAGATCAGGCGCGGCATTCCGAGCCATGTTCAGGAGGATGTGGCCGACAAGCCCCGCGCCACGAACATCGAACTGCGCGAGCGGATGAGCGGCAATCTGTGCCGCTGCGGCGCCTATTCCAACATCGCCGACGCAATGGCGGACGTCGCAGGAGCCAAGGCATGAAGGCGTTCAGCTATGCCCGCGCCAGCTCGCCCGGTGAGGCCGCGGCGATGGCCTCACGGGTTCAGGGCGCACGCTTCATCGCGGGCGGCACCAATCTGCTCGACCTGATGAAGCTCGAGATCGAGGCGCCGACGCACCTGATCGACGTCAACCATCTCGGTCTCGACACGATCGAGGCGACCGGCGATGGCGGGCTGCGCATCGGGGCGATGGTGCGCAACACCGCGCTGGCCGCCGACAAGCGCGTGCGGCGCGATTATGCCGTTCTGACGCGCGCGATCGTGTCGGGCGCGTCGGGCCAGCTGCGCAACAAGGCAACGACCGGCGGCAACCTGCTTCAGCGCACTCGCTGTCCCTATTTCTACGACCCCAATCTGCCATGCAACAAGCGCAAGCCGGGCAGCGGCTGCGCGGCGATCGGCGGGTTTTCGCGCCAATTGGGCGTGATCGGCACGTCCGATGCGTGCATTGCCACCTATCCCGGCGACATGGCCGTGGCACTGCGCGTGCTCGACGCGGTGGTCGAAACGGTGAAGCCCGACGGCGCGACGCGCGCGATCCCGATCGCCGATTTCCATCGCCTGTGGGGCGACACGCCGCATATCGAAACCGCACTCGAACCCGGCGAGCTGATCACGGCGGTGACGTTGCCCAAGCCGCCTGGCGGCCGGCACATCTATCACAAGGTGCGCGACCGGAGTTCCTACGCCTTCGCGCTCGTGTCGGTCGCCGCGGTGTTGCACAAGGACGGCACCGGCCGCGTCGCATTCGGCGGCGTCGCGCCCAGGCCATGGCGGGTCGAGGAGGCCGACCGGCTATTGCCGAAGGGCGCCCGCGCGGTTGTTGCGCGCGCCTTTGCCGAAGCCCGCCCGACCGAAGAAAACAAGTTCAAGATCACTCTCGCCGAGCGCACGCTCGCGGGCGTGCTTGCCGACGCGAGGAGCTGACCCATGGAGTTCAGCGCCCCGGCCGGGACCAATTTATTCGACAGGGCAAAGATCGTCGGCAAGGCGACGCCGCGCATCGACGGCCCGCTCAAGACCACCGGCACCGCCCCTTATGCCGCCGAGCGACACGATGTCGCCGCCAACCAGGCCTATGGCTTCATCGTCGGATCGGCGATCGCCAAGGGACGCATTACGTCGATGGACACCAGCGCCGCCAGAAGCGCGCCCGGTGTCCTCGCGGTTGTCGCGGCGCCCGAGACCAAGCCGGTCGGCAAACCACAGTTCAACAATGCGCCCTTGTTCGGCGGCAACGAGATTTCGCACTATCACCAGGCGATCGCCTGCGTGGTCGCCGAGACGTTCGAGCAGGCGCGCGCTGCGGCAGCTTTGATCCAGACCCGCTATGATCGGGCCGAGGGCGCATTCGACCTCGAAAAGGCCGCACCCGGCGCGCCTCTCGCCAAGGGCAGCGGCGACAAGCCCGATCGCAAGACCCAGGGCGATTTCGATGCGGCCTTTGCCGCAGCTCCCGTCAAACTCGACGCGCGCTACCACACCGCCGACGAAAGCCACGCGATGATGGAGCCATTCGCGACCATCGCCGCATGGGAGGGCGACAAGCTCACGATCTGGACGTCAAACCAGATGATCAACTGGGCGAAGCGGTCGATGAGCCAGATCCTCGGCATCCCGGCCGAGAATATCCGGGTGGATTCGCCCTATGTCGGCGGGGGTTTTGGCGGAAAGCTGTTCGTGCGCGCCGACGCTGTGCTTGCCGCGCTTGCGGCCAAGGCGGCCGGGCGACCGGTCAAGATCGCGATGCAGCGCCCGTTGATGGCGAACAACGCGACCCACCGCCACGCGACCATCCAACGGCTGCGGATCGGTGCGGAACGGGACGGGCGCATCACCGCGATCGCGCATGAAAACTGGTCCGGTAACCTCAATGGCGAGGATGGTGAGAACGGAACGCTGCAGACGCCCAAGCTCTATGCCGGGGCCAACCGCCTGACCGCCAACTATATCGCGACGCTCGACCTGCCCGAGGGGAATGCGATGCGCGCGCCGGGCGAGGCGCCGGGGCACATGGCGCTCGAGGTCGCGATGGACGAGCTCGCCGAACAGCTCGGCATCGATCCGGTCGAACTGCGCATCCGCAACGAGCCGCAGACCGTGCCGAGCAATCCGCAGCGCCGCTTTTCCGATCGTCACCTCACCCGCTGCCTGCGCGAAGGCGCCGACCGCTTCGGCTGGGGCAAGCGCAATGCCAAGCCGGGCGTGACGCGCGAGGGACGCTGGCTGATCGGGATGGGCGTCGCCGCCGGCTATCGCGGCGCGCCGACGATGAAGTCGGCCGCGCGGATCAAGCTGGGCGCGGACGGGCACATCACTGTCCAGACCGACATGACCGATATCGGCACCGGCAGCTACACGATCATCGCGCAGACTGCGGCCGAGACAATGGGAGTGACACTCGATCGCGTCTCGGTTGAACTTGGCGATTCCGACTTCCCCGTCGCTGCGGGTTCGGGCGGACAATGGGGCGCGGCGAGTTCGACCGCCGGCGTCTATGCAGCCTGCCTCGTGCTGCGCCGCGCGATCGGCGAGAAGCTCGGCTTCGATGGCGATGCCGCGGTGTTCGAAGATGGCAAGATCAAGCTTGGCAATCGCACCATCGCGCTGAGCGATGTCGGTGCGATGTCGGCCGAAGGCGAGATGGGCTACGGCGCGTTCAAACGCGACTATGACGTCGGGACCTATGCCGGTCACTTCGCAGAGGTCGCGGTCGATGCCTATACCGGCGAGACGCGGATCCGCCGCATGCTCGCCGTGTGCGATGCGGGCCGCATCCTCAACCCGCTCTCGGCACGAAGCCAGGTGATCGGGGCGATGGTCATGTCGGCGGGCGCAGCGCTGATGGAGGAACTGGCGGTCGACAAGCGCTTCGGCCTGTTCGTCAACCATGATCTCGCCGGCTATGAAGTGCCGGTCCATGCCGACATCCCGCACCAGGACTGCGTGTTTCTCGATACGCTCGACCCGGTCATCGGGCCGCTCAAGGCCAAGGGCGTGGGCGAACTGGGCATCTGTGGCCCCGGCGCCGCAGTCGCCAACGCCGTGTACAACGCGACAGGAATCCGCGTTCGAAACTATCCGCTGACCCTGGACAAATATCTCGACCGGCTCCCCGCGATAGCCTGATCATCGCTGCAGAGCGCAACATCTGGGCAAGCACGCGGCCAGCGCAACAGGCGCTGCGCCACGGCGTGCATGAACCATCGTGCTCATCGGCGAAGGGCGAGTATGCCGCATGACCGGAACAGCTCGGCGCGTTGAACGACACTGTCACAAGCTGCCCGGCCACGCTGCAACCACCGTAATCCGCCTGGATCAGGCAGGCTTCGGCGCGCGCTTCTTTGTCGCGCGGCCCTTGTTGCCGAGCCCGATCTTCTTCGCCATTGCGCGCCGCGCTTCCGAATAGTTCTCGGCCACCATCGGGTAATCGGGCCTGAGATTGTAACGCGCACGATACTCTTCGGGCGTCAGGCCATGGGTCGACAGATGCCGCCGCAGCATCTTGTAGGGCTTTCCGTCGATCATCGAAATGATGTGATCCTTCGACGCCAGCGATTTGCGAACAGTCACGGCCGGCTCGAACTCCTGTGCAGGCTCGGCGGCGACCGGGGACTCATTTGGCGTGGAAGTCGCGCCCGAAAGTTCGGTGATCGTCGCATGCATCGTGCGCAGAAAGGCCGGGACGTCATCCGCCTGTACGCGGTTATTCTGGTTGCCGAGCCAGGCGATCGTCAGTTCGGTCGCAAGCTCCACTGGGTTCATATTGGTGTCGTCGGACATGGCACTTCCCTTTCAACCGCGCAGCTGAGCGCTTAATTTACATCCATATTGGATGTATTCCGATTGTCGAGGGAGCATTCCGCACCGCTGCCGACTTGAGAAGATGCTCAAGTGTTGAAGCCGCTTCCGACCAGGCATGGTGATTGGAACTGGCCTGATCCCTACTATTTCGATCCGAGGTCGCGTCCCGCAAATCTAATTGACGATCAACTGTACTGCGGACAGCGTGCGGATATCGCGGCGACTCGCCGTTGGAGGGGGTAAATCAATGAATCATCGGGTAATTGCAGTGCTGAGCTGCGCGCTGCTGGCAACCGGGGCCAATGCTCAAACCCAGCCGGTTGCGACCACGACCAACCCCGCGCCTGTCGCGGTAACGCCTGCGCCCATGCCGCAGCAGGTTGTTCCGATGATCGCTCCGGCTGAAACGCCGAGCGTCCTGCGGGCTGGCACCAAAGTCCCGCTCAAGATGGCCGAGGCCTTGACGACGAAGGGCAAGAACTTGCGTGTCGGGCAACGCTTTCAGCTTGAGGTGGCAGAAGACATTCGGCTGGGTGAGCATGTCGTGATCCCCGCAGGTACTCCCGCAATTGGCGAGATTACCGAAGTGCGAAACAAGGGAATGTGGGGCAAGTCCGGTCGGATCGGCGCACAACTCGTGTCGCTTCGCGTGAATGGTCGCCAGATTCGCCTGACCGGCAGCTTCGACGACAAGGGCGTCACCGGCACAGCGGGGGTAGTGGCGGCTGTCGCCTTTGTGCCGATCGCCGGTTTCTTCACGACCGGGACGAGCGCAAACCTCCCACTCGGTGGTGCCGTGACTGGCTTCCTCGACGAGGATGTGCCGGTCGTATTTGCGGTAGCTCCTGCGCCCGCCCCCGTGGTTGTGGCCGTGCCCGCCGCGCCCGCGCCCACGCAGCCAGTTCCGGCTGCGCCTCCGAAGGCCCAATGAGATGATCGTGCTCGCCACCATTGCCTTGATGATGGCGAGCGCACCGCATTCGGGCGGCACCGATGCCAATGGCTGCCACCGGGACCGCAAGACCGGGACGCGGCATTGCCACCCCAGGAAGTCGAACGCGCCTGCTCCGGCGCGTCGGCTGACTGGCGAGTCTGCATATTATCCGAACTGCGCCGCTGCCCGGGCTGCGGGAGCAGCTCCGGTGCATGCAGGCGATCCGGGCTACAGCCGCAAGCTGGATCGGGACGGCGACGGGGTGGGATGCGAATGAGGGAGACGGCACATGAATCGCAGACTTTGGCTGGCATCGATATTTGCACTGGCGGTCGTGGGTATCCCCGACGACGCAGCGGCCAAGGGTAGGAAGCGGTCGTCAGGCAAGCGGCGCTCGGCGCGTCGCGGTTCGAGCGCGAGCGGCACGCGGGGGACGACCGAGAGCGGCGATTGTCCATGCAATGGCGGACGTGTTTGCGTAGGACCGCGTGGAGGACGCTATTGCATCACGCGTGGCGGGAACAAGCGTTACGGGGTCTAGGTGTTTTATCTGCTTCTCTCCGCTGCACTGGCTGCCGGTGGAACATGTCAGGCAGTCGATGGTGACACGCTTAGATGCAACGGTGAGCGGATCCGCCTGCTGGGGATCGACGCGCCCGAGAAAGGGAAATGCCGTGCAGGCCGCAAATGCGCTCCCGGCGATCCGAAGGCCTCCCAGCGCAGCCTGGAGGCCGCGCTGACCGGCAAGCTCCGCATCCAGCGTGTCGGCACCGATCGCTACGGGCGGACCCTGGCAATGGTTCGGGGGGCGAAGGGTGACCTGTCATGCTGGCAGCTCAAGCGACGCCAGGCGATCTACCGGCGCGACTGGGACAATGGTCTGCGGGTGTTCAAGGCCTGCCCTGCTTCGGCGGTGTTCTGAGGCTCGCTCGGCGGATCGGCAGACTCCGCCCAGGCGCTTTCCTGCTCCTCATGGAAATGGCGACCGGACGCGGCGACGTCGCCGAACGCCATTGCCCCGTGGCCGTGAGGGGCGGATTCAGGTCCGGCCGGAGGCACTTGCCGGCCTGTCGCGGTTATGCCGCCTGATCCTGCAGATGGCGGCGCCCCCAGAACGGGCTCTCAGGCCACCGACCCTCCATACCATAATAGAATCTGTGGTGACCGAGATAGGCTTGCCAGATGCGGCCCATCCGCTGCGCATAATCCACCGTAGCGCGCTCGTTGCCGGCGAGCAGCGCCAGCGTGGCCTCGCCCGCCTCGCGACCTGTTGCGAGCGCGTTGAACAGCCCCTGGGAGGAGAGGGGATCGAATGCCATGGCAGCGTCACCCGCAGCAAGCCAGCCGTCCCCGGCGGCGCTCCGGGCAATGGTGTTGGCGGCGCAGACCTGCTGCATCACCCCACGCGACGGAGCGACCGGTCCGATCACTTCGGCCAGACGTGGAACGCGCAGTGCTGCCGCCAGCACCCCGTTGCGCAGCATCATGCGCAGTATCCTGCTGTCCGAATCGCAATGGAACGCGATCACCCGTCCGCCGCCGGGCACCATCGCCGTGTACCACCAGCCGTTATGGACTGCGTGGGTGTAGGTTACCGGATCATAGGGCAGGTCGGTCGGCAGCCGCGCATAGATGCAGGCGAGCTGATCGGTGACCAGCTTGAACTGGCCGAATTTGGCGAGCAGCCGCGATCGCCGCCCGCTTGCATCGATCAGTCGTCTGGCGACCACCGTCTCTCCATTATCGAGCGACAGATACCAGCGATTATACGCCCGCACGGCGCCGCTCACGCCCGTGTGCACGAAGATCGCCCCGCGATCGGATGCGTCGGCGCGAAGGTCGGCTTCGAACCGCGCACGGTCCAGTTGCCATCCGGGCCCGTCGGGGTCGCGCATGGGGTCGAGCTCGACGGCTTTATTCGAACCCCAGCGACTGATCTTCAAAAGAGCCTGACCATGTTCGGCCGCAACGAAGCGCGGCCAGGCGCCGATTGACTTGAGGAGCCGGTGCGCGGCGCCCGGCAGGCTTTCACCGATCCGCCACTCCGGCACGGCGACCCGGTCGATCAGTGCCACCGACGCGGCAGGCGCAACGACACAGGCCGCGCTCGCGCCCGCTGCGCCTGCGCCGATGATCGCAACATCGACTACGATGGGCATCATCGCCGCTGCGGCGGCAGGCCGTTGGGGAAGCGATTTACCAGCGCGATCCCCGAGAGATCGACCTCGGTCGCCGAGCGCTCGCCGCGACGGGCCACGGGTCCGGGCGCTGCGGCCGGAGCCATCCGCAGCATCTGCGTCGCGCGCTTGGCCGGTTCGCTCAGCTGTTCCTCTTCAGGCGTGATCAGGCGCGCATAATCCTCGACTTCGATAAAGGCGGGGAAGTCAGCGTCGCCGGGGCCTTCGCGCACCTCGACCACGCCGAGGAAGTCGAAGTGATGGATCATATTGTTGATCTGGTGGGTGTAGCCGTCGGCCCCCAGCGGCTCGATCCATGCCTCGCGATTGGCAAACGCCTTGCGCCGTTCGGACAGCGGCCGGCTCTTGTCCATCACGATGTCGTAATTCTCTTTGGTCAGCACCTCGTTCGGCACCCGCGCCGGCCAGAAGGATGGAACATAGGGATCATAGTTGGGCGTATAGCCCGAGCGGCAGCTGCTGGTATCGGTCTGCCAGGGCACCGCCATCCAGCGCGTGATGCCGCCGGCCTGCTGGCCATAAAGCGGGCCATTGGGGATGGTGACATCGTCCGGGGTCAGCACCTCGCTCGGCCGGGGTGGAATCCAGCCCTGTGGCGCATGGCGGAACCGGAACGGGGCCATATACATGGTCGCGCTGCGCACCGGCCATGTCATCTCGCAGCCGGGGTGGAAGGCGTCGGCAAGGCAGAATTCGAGCGCGGCGCGCGTGAGCATGTCGCCCTGCTCGGCGAGCGGCACCGCCTCGATGCTGGCCGGCGGGACTGCCGCAGGATCATAATCCGAGTCGAAATTGCCCTCGGACCATTGCCACAGCATCGCCATCTGGCAATCGCTCAGCACCGAATTCTGGCGCGGGCTGGCGACCGGCGGGATGTTCATCGCATCGCCATAGAGCCAGGGCCATGGCACCGGCGAATTGGCGTCGGTCTCGAAATTGCGGAAGTTGTTGTAGATGACCCGGCGCTGTTCGCGATAGGCGGGGCTGGTGCTGCCGAGCCGCGCGATTGCGGCCGGACTTGTCAGGTCGAACACACCCTCCCAGCCGAACCCGGCGGCAAAGCCGGCATTGACCCATTGCAGGCCCTGCATCCGCACGAAGATCGGGAGGATGTCGCGGGTGAAGGAGGGGCGGGCAGGGGCAGCGAGTTTGCCCGCCTTGATCGCGACATCCCGCATCAGGTCCCACATGGTCCGCACCGACTTGCGCTGCGGGCCGTAATTGGGTGGGGCGACCACCACCCAGGCCGGGATTACCTGGATTTCCTCGCCGTTCAGCGTAACCTTTGCTGTTACCGGGCCATCCGACACATCGTCATACCAGCCTTCGTTGTTGGCAAAGGTGATCGCGGCGCTGCCATCGATGCTTGCCGATACACCCTTGCCGCCAAGCACGGTCAGGCGCTGCTCGGCATCGGTCATGGCTTCGCCCAGATAGACGGGGATATCGACGAAGCGGCCCTCGAACTTCTTCGCCCGCGCCCGCGCACCCTTGAGCACCTGCGGCTTTGCCTCGATCGCCAGCGACGTGCGGTCGGCGACACCCGGATTGCGCAGCGTGGTCGGCGGCGCATAATTGGCTTCGGGAATGTCGAGCGCGAGCTGGAACCCGTACCAGGCGGCCTTTTGATTGGCGAGCTGGACGGTCCACTCGATCTTGGCGCCGGGCTCCTTGCCGGTCAGCTCGCGCACGATTTCGCCGCGCGCGTTGACGCCATAGATGCGGAAGCGTGCGGCCTGGCGCTTGAGCCGCTTGTTCTTGTCGCGATAGCTGCCCGGTGGAAGCGGTGGCGGATCGGTGACTTCCGGGCCGTAGAAATATTCGTCGCTGCTCCCGACCCTGGCAATGCCGATCGCAGGGTGGATCACCGCCTGGACAATGCAATCGTCGCGTTCGAGCGGGTCTGCTTCGACGGCCCTGGGTTCGGTCGGATCGCTGATGAGCTGGCCATTGGCACGCTGGCGCATCGCGGCGCCGGCGGCATAGACGCTGCGGCGCACGACGGCGATCGACGACTGGTCGCTCGGGCGGTTGGCCGGCGGCACGCGCCAGATGTTGAACGAGAGATTCTGTCCGTAGTCGGCCTGTCCCGGTGCATCGATCCGCTGGCGCGGGATGACCAGCGTCGCAACCGCAACGAACGGGCTTTCCGCTTCCGGCCACACGATATTGGCAGCGTCGAGGGGCATTGTCGCGGGGTTGTTGCGCCGCTGCACCTCGAGCGTGAAGCGGTAGTCGCGCTCCGCAAGCCGGTTGGTGAGGTCGGTCCGGAGATAGTCATTGGCGTCGTCCGGCACATCCTCGGCCGCCGTTTCGGGCACCAGGCGGTACTTCACCAGCTCCTCGCCGAGATGGAAAGGGAGGATCGCCCAGTAAGTGTTGGTGAGGCACGAGCCGCGCGGTGCGTTCATCGCGTTCAGCACCGCGTTGATGTCGGGGTGCTTGGCGAGATAGGAATCATAATCCTTCTGGACGACCCCCGCATAGGTGAACTCGACCATCGTCTTCGCGGTGTCGAGGAAGAAGCGGTCGATATTCTGCATGATGAGATCGGCGGTCTCGCCGGTCTCACCCAGGGCGTTATCGCCCGGCACGCCGAACAGCTTGATTCCGATCCCGCACATGCTGCCCAGGTCGGGGTCAGTCGGCCCGGTATCGCTTGAGAAGCGCATCCATGCCATCAGCCGCTCATGCGCGAAGATGCCGACACGCCAGTCTTGCGGGACATCGGCATGCCGCTCGAGCCAGCCATGGGCGACGCCGTGGAGCTTGCGGAACACCGCGCGCTTCGCGGGCGGCGGATTGAGCCGCGTGTCGCGCGCCTGGCCGATATCGACGAACATTTCCTTGAGCCGTGCGGCGGCGTCGGCCGGATCGTCGAAGCATTTCGGGATCGGCAGTTCCTTTTCCATCATCCTCTCCCACGCAGCGTAGTAAGACGGGGAGGGTGACCCGATATCCTGTCGTCAACAAGCGACAACCGGTCCGATCTGACACCTTTTTGATTTCTATATGTAAAACTACATCGGGCTCAGTAATTGATATACAATGCTATGTCAACTCCTTGACGATGGACGGCATGTGACATATCAAACCACATGAGTTCGATTAAGTGATATGCAAAACATCATCAATCATGTGATCCTTGAAGAGGTGGGGCACAAGCTGCTCGACGCGCGCACGCGCAAAGGCCTCAGCCAGCGCGCTCTGGCCGAGCGCACCGGAGTGCCGCAGGCGCATATTTCAAAGATCGAGCAGGGACGCGTTGATATCCGCGTGTCCAGTCTGGTCGAGTTGGCGCGCGCGCTCGACCTCGACGTCCAACTGCTCCCGCGCCAGGTGTTGCCGGCGGTCGAGGGGGCCGTGCGCGCGGTCGAAAGCGAAATTGACGACAGCGCGCAAAGCAGGGCGCTGGCGACGCTCGCGCGGCAGCAGCGAGCGCTCGAGCATATCCAAACGAACTATCCAGATCTGACTGCGGTGCAAAAACTGCTGCCCACGATCAGGGAATTGAAGCTGTATCCTTATGATGCCGAGCGGTTGAAGGCGTTAGAACGCGCTATTGCGCCTGCGGAGCAGGCGAGGGTGAAGTTCGCCACGGCCGGACTCGACGGCACCAAACTCGGGCAATTGCTCGAGCGCGCGAACCGGAACTTACGGACCTTGCGCAACGCGCATGCCCATGGACCATCGACGGTCACACCGCGCTCGTCGGTCCCCGCCTATCGTCTGGATGACGGGGACGATGATGATTGAGACGCGCGCGCTCGACATCCACCTGGCCGACCGCAAGGTCGGTACCCTCGTCGCGCTCGAGGGCGATCGGACGATCTTCAGTTTCGCCGAGGATTATGTGGCCGACGCGCAGCGGCCAACACTGAGCTTGGGCTATCGCGATACATATGGAGCGCTGATTAACGAACCGCGCGCGCATCGCGTCCGGCTCGAGCCGTTCTTCTCCAACCTGCTGCCGGAAGGTGCGCTCAAGGATTATCTGGCGCGCCAGGTTGGCGTGAAGGCGGTGCGCGAGTTCCAGCTTCTTGCGGCGCTGGGTGGTGACCTGCCGGGTGCTGTACGGGCGGTCCCGAGCGAGGTGGCACCCGCCAATGTGGTGCAGGTATCCGAGGTGGCAGTGGCTATCCCCGAGCGCTTTCGCTTTTCGCTCGCCGGGGTGCAGCTCAAATTCTCCGCACTCAAGAATCAGGGCAAGAAGGGCGGACTGACGATCGCTGTCAGCGACGATGGCGGCGAGTGGATCGTCAAACTCCCCTCGACCAATTTCGCCAGCGTCCCGGAGAATGAATATTCGGTCATGACGCTTGCCCGACTGGTCGGTATCGACGTCCCGGAGATCGAACTTCTCCCGCTCCACCAGATCGAGGGCCTGCCCGAAGGCATCAATCAGCTCGGCGAAAGCGCATTCGCAATCCGCCGTTTCGATCGCTCGACCGAAGGGCGAATTCATATCGAGGATTTCGCGCAGGTGTTCAGCGTCTATCCCGACGACAAATATGACAAGGCCAGCTATCGCAACATCCTTGAGGTTCTCGCGGACGCCACCGACGAGCAGAGCGTCGATCAGTTCATCCGCCGGCTGACGTTCAGCGTGCTGATCGGCAATGGCGACATGCATCTCAAAAACTGGTCGCTCATCTACCCTGATGGCAGGCGCCCGATCCTGTCGCCAGCCTATGATCTCCTCTCGACCATTGCGTATCTCCCGGGCGAGCAGGCTGCCCTCAAGTTCCGACGGTCAAAAGACTGGAGCGACTTCAACGAGGAGACGCTGGTCCGTCTTGCCGACAAGGCACGGATTGCAGCAACACCGGTGCTCAAGGCCGCGCGCGAGACAATCGAGCGGTTCGATGCCATCTGGACGAGCGAGATCGCGCACCTGCCGATGCCTTCCAGATTGGTCTCCGTGATCGAGAAGCACCGTCGCGGGCTGGTCATCTGAACGCCCCCAGCCATGGTGTGAGCCGAAGCACGCGCCAGGCGCGTTTTACATAGCTGGGCGCTGAGTGGTTTTACTTTGGCTTGATTGATCGAGAATCATCATGAAGATCACTCTTCGACCGCACGCATCATGGGACGGAAGCCTTGTCGATGCGCGCTCGTAAGCCAAGGGGGCGACAGGAGCAAAAATTGATCGAGGACCAAACAGAGTCCGCTGACTGCGTCGTGCAACATCTGCGCGCTGCCTTGCGCTGCGCCGACGAAGCGGGAATGTCGCTCGTTGCGTGCCATATCGATCACGCGCTTGCCTTGGCGCTTGAGACGAAAGCGGCCGGTCACCCGGCCCGGCCGGTCACAACCTCCGTGATGTAGACATACATGGCAGCCCGCGTTTCGTCCGAAAGGCGCAGATTGATCCGCCTCCGATCCGACGGGTGGGGTTCTCGCAGGATTGCCCCCTGCTCCTCCAGCACGCCAAGCCATCGCAGACCCGTTGTAGACGGCACATTTGCTGCGATGCATGCGCACGATACCGAGACTTCGCGGCCTTCGCGCTCGGAAATGAACAGATCCAGCAGGATGTCCCAGGCTGGTTCCTCAAACATGCCGGACAACTGCTGGAAATACTGACTCCGGCGACGGCGGGCGGAATAGAGCGCCTTCGCCGCCTCGGTGATCGCTCTTTCTGCCGGCTCGGCCAGGCTGACGACGCCGGTATGGGCCAGTGCCTCTTCCCGGATCGCTTCGACCAGCGAGCGCAGCCGCCGCCAAACCTCGGACTGTTGCGCGTTGCCGAGTGCGCCATTCGAGTGACTGTGGGTCGTCATTGGATCAGCCCCTCAGCACGCAGGCTCAGGCACCGGTCGTCTGCAACGATCAGATGATCTTGAAGACAAATGCCCAATGGGGCGGACGCGTCGGCGAGGGCACGGGTGAACCGCCGGTCCCGGTCGCTCGCCGACATTTGCCCGCCAGGGTGGTTATGGACCACGAGGAGCGCGGCGGCATTGAGTTCGAGCGCGCGCTTCAGGATCAAGCGTGGTTCGGCCCAGATTCCGGACGGGGTGCCATCGGCGACGACCTCGTCAGTGATGAGCCGATTCCCACTGTCGAGATAGAGCGCGCGTAACCTCTCGGTTCTCCTGTCGCCCATCGTCGCGATGAGATAGCGCCGCAGATCGTCGCCGCTCGCAGTTATCGGCGCATCCAGCAGGCGGTTGCGCAGACTGTGCTCCAACAGGCGCTGATGGGCCGCGATGACGCCCGCGACGGAAGGCGATGCGGCCTCGGCGATTGCGGGTGGCGTCGCGGTCAGGACACCAGATAACGAGCCGAACTTCTCAATCAGCGTCTGGCTGGCGGTGCCCCGTTCGGCGCAGGCGGAGAGAAGCTGTTCCAGGACTTCCGCGTCGCGCCGCCTGCGATCAGCCGTTGATGGTGTCGGGTGGCAAACACGAGCAGAGCCACCATCCCATAGCTCCACATCGCCTTCATCACGGCATAGACCACGGGATGAATGGAAAGCTCCATTTCCCGGGTCAGGTGCGCGCCAAGCGCGAGCATCTGAAGTCCTGCCAACCATATCGGCCAAAACCTGTTTGCGCGAAGGGCGACGAGCGTGAACGCTCCAAACCTTGCGACATCGATGATGAGGTGCGTCGGATCGACGCTCACAAACCGGACGCTCAGAGCCAGGTGAAGGATCGGATCGGCGACAATTGTTGCCAGAATCGTCGCGCCGATGATCCTCTCTGGCCCGCCACCGCACCGGATCGCATACAGGCAACCACCGACCGCCAGCGCCAGGAAGAACGAGCTTCGCGAAACGCCGAGCATGAACGGCGCGAGGCCAAGCCTGTCCAGCTGTTCGAGGTTGCTCGCAGTGTAGAACGCGGCGGCCAGAACGAAGGTGGCGAAGCCGGCAAGGATCGAAGGTCGCATGACCCCAGTTCGACCGGCTCCGCCAATCCAGTCAACCCTGCGCGCTTGCGATCGTCAGATGGCGGCGAGGACGCCGGTGCTCGGAAGCGTCCCGCGATGCCTTCCTGGTGCCTTCCTGCGTGAACGGATGGAGATCGTCGCTGGCGAGCGTTTTGTATTGCTGGTGAAGCCGACCATGCGCGCGGAGGACGTTGCCGTTCGAGTCCACCGCCTGGGACAGTGCCTTGCGCAGCAGCAGGATGGTGGGTTGCGCTTCGGATGGGCACACTCCTGCCTCGCGACGCCTGCTGACCGTTCCGGCGATCAGATCGGCGATGGCAGCGATGGCGGTCTCGTTCGCCTCTTCTGCCTTTCGAAGGAGAGGCGAAACTTCCGCAGCGATCTCATGGATAAATTCGGACATGCAGCACTCCCCCGCAGTGCGCGAGGGCACCGCAGCTATCTGTTGGCCTGTTGGTGGGGGGCAAGGTTCCGATTTGCCCAGTCACTGGCTGCCATGCCCGCCGCGAGGAGGGTGAAGGTTATCGCCAGCGTGAGAAAGGCTGCCGCTGGAATCAGCGCCAGACGCATCCTCGGGCCTATCGTTCCTGGATCCCTCCAGTCTCTCTGCCGGGGTCCTTCCTTGCTTGCCCAATCTGGCGGGGTGTAAGCGGCAATTGCCTCCGCTACTCCCGCTTCCTCAGGTTCGCTCGATTGATCCGACGGCTCGATGGATGCAGCGGGCAGGCTCCAGCCCGCAACGGGTTGCGCTTCATATACGAACCGTTCGTATGGCCCGGGGACGTTCTGCATGACCCAGCGCGCCGCTTCCATCCGGCTCGACACGCCCAGCTGCTGCATTGCCCGCTCAATGAGCGCATCAACAGCGTAACTGGATACTCCCCTGCGAAGGCCAATCTCCTTGGACGTGAGATTGCACTGAACAAGGCGCAGAACAGCGATCTGCTTGGGTGAGAGCAGCGGCTTTGCACCGGAAGATGTTGATGACGCGGTCAGCATGTTCCCCGCCCGTTAACTAGTCGAACCGGGACGAGACTGCGAGTCCATTTGGTCGACGAGCCGGGGCTTTGGCTGCAGTGGGAGCGATTCGGAACAACGACCTGCTCGCGCGCAAGACCCCGGCAAGACGAGATTCGAAGCTCGCCGATCGGCGCCAATATTTCGCCAGGCTTTGCTGAGCGCAGAAAGCTGTTGCGGCACCAGAAATTCCGCTTCTCTTGCTTCTCCCATCGCCGGGCACCCGCCACGGCGACGGGAGCTGGCAAATGGAAGATTGTACAGGTTTCACGAGCCGATGGACGCTTCGCCTCGGCGTGATCGTCCCCGCGCTGATCATCGGCATAGCTGCGCCAACGGCGCGCGCGCAGGACGTGAGCGAGAACCGCAACTGGCAGTTTGCAACGCCCCAGGACCTTGCGGCACGCACGGCAGCGCTCGACCTGATGATGAAGCGCCGGGCGGGCGTTTATGCTGCGCCGGTCTACAACACGACCATCGATCGCCAGTATAATTGCTCGGTTGGTGCAAGTGCGACCGGCAATAGCGGGGCGCAGAGCGCCGTTGCGAACTCTCCGACAGTCACCGGCACAAGCGCGCATGCGACCGGCAACGATTCGGCCAGCGATGTCGGCGGGGATGCCGCCGTTGGCGTCGAGCAGCATAATGGCGGAGCGGTTGGCGCCGCGGCCGCGGGTAACACCGCCGCGTCGGTGAGCGGATCGGCGTTTCAGGCACTCAACTCCGAGCAGCGCAACGCCGGCATCCAAAGCGCCCGGGTCGAAGGCAGCACCGCATGCGGCTTCGGGGCGCTCAACTGATGCGCCGCGTTCTTGGTCGCTCGCTGGTTCTGCGGGGCTGCGCACTGCTCGCGATCGGCTTGAGCCTCGCGGGCTGCGTCCGCGTCCAGGGCGTCAGGCTCGCGCCGGGCGAGGTGCCATCGCTCATGGGGGCGCCGGTTCGCGACAACCGGACACCGATGGATCCAGCCTTCGCCTGCTTTGCAACATCCCTTGCAACGCTCGGGGTGCGCAAGCCAGTCATCGCGGTCGGCGAGGTGCGCGACTATACCGGCAAATACTCGGTCAACGAGGGCACGGCGATCACCCAGGGCGGGGCGCTCATGGTGGCCTCCGGGCTTGGCAAGCTCGGCGGCGCGATCGTCATGGCCGAGCGGTTCGATCCGAGCATCGCCGAGCGCGAACTTGGCTATGTCGATCGCCGCCAGCTCGGTGACGGGCAGGTTCATGTCCTGGGAGGCGAGACAGGCACCAAGGTCGCCTGGCTGCCTTATTATGGCGGCACGATTGCGGCCTCGGATTATTACATCGTCGGTGGGATCACCGAGCTCAACTATAATATCCGGTCCGGTGGCGGCGAACTCCGCGTCGGCCAGATCGGTCCCAAGGCACGCACCTACACCCAGTCGGTCGGGATTGACCTGCGGATCGTCGATACCCGCTCGCTGCTCGTCGTCCATGCCCTGAGCCTCACCAAACAGTTTTCGGGCTATGAGGTCGGTTTCAACAGCTTCCGCTTCTTCGGATCCGAGCTGTTCGACATCAACCTTGGCGCCAAGGCGCAGGAGCCGCTCCAGCTCGGCATCCGGACCGCGCTCGAAGAGGCAACGCTCCGGCTGGTAGGGGCCGTGACCGGGCGCGATCCCGCGCCCTGCCTGTCCGCCCAGTCCTGGCGCGCACCGTCGCCCGCCGCACAGGCGCGCGTGCCCGCAAGATCGGTTGCCGCAACTGTGGCAGGCCCGACCGTCAGCGCGCGCGTTGCCCCATCAGCTCAGCAGATCACGATCCGGTTCGAGGCAGAATCGGCGAGGTTCGCATCCACGTCCGGTGAGCTCGGTGCCCGGATCGCGGCGGCCCGGAAATTGGGGGCGGTCGAGCTCCTCCTGACCGCCGGGGACACCGAGCCTGCCGACCCGGCGCGACGCCATGCGCTCGCCGATCTTCGGATCGCAGCGGTCGTATCGCTTCTGCAAGCAAGCGGGATCGTCGCAGAGAGCATCCGGCTGATCTGGCGACCGGGCCCAACCGACACGCAAATCCATCGCGAGGGTCCCGGCGATCAGCGCATCGCGCGCCTTCGCGTCGGTGCCTGAGCCATCCTCCCAACCGAAAGGAGGTGATCGCGTCCACCGCTCCGCCTGACTGTTTCCTCACATCACAGGACAATTCAATGCCCCAGTCATATTATCTGCACCGTGTCCGGCATCAGCTCCGCGCCCGCGCCTGCGGGCTTCTGGTCGGCGTCAGCTTGCTGCCCTGCGCCGCATTGGCCCAGGCGCTCGACATCGAAGCCGATGGCGAGCGCGTCATCGCCACCAGCCAGGCGCAGGCGAATTCGCACATCACCAGCGTCGCCCAGCCCGTGCCGTCTCTTACGATCCAGACGCTGCGCAATGCGCAAATGCGCTTCGCGGCCAATGTGGCGCACGCCAGCGCGAGTGCCAACGCGCTCGAAACGCGCGTCGAAGACGAACGTGGCGACCGCATGGCGCGCAGTGCCGGCGCGGCGACAAGCGGCGAGGCGTTGCACGCCGAGGGGGCGATCGGTTCGGTGGCCGCGCAGGCGATGCGGGGCGCCCTCGTCTTCGCGCAGGCTGCGCAATCGGCACCGACCGCCACCATCGGGTCTGTTGATCACAGCGCGCTTGCCATTTCGGACACTGTTCAGCGCGCCGACGGGCGCGGCAATGATCATCTCGCCGCGGTCGTCATGGCCGGTTCGGGCGGATTGATCGCCAATGTGCAGGATCAGGACGGCGCAAGCGGCGTGCGCGGCACGCTGTCGGGTCCGGTGCTCTTGAGCGCTGATCGTGTGGCGCAGAGTGATGTTGAGGTCACCGCCAATGTCGGGCAGGCATCGGCGATCATCAACAGCGCTACGCTCCGTCTCGCCGCGTCGAGGCTGGGAGATGCAGCAGTGTCGGTCGCCGCTCCGGGTGTGCGGGCCGATGGTCTCGGGATCAGCCTGCGTGCGGGCGACGCGATCCTGTCGCGCCAGCGAGCGTCCGGCCTGTCGCTCGCGATGGCGGGCCAGCCGGGAGCCCCGACGGGGATCCTGCTCCGGTTCGGCGCGCTCAATGAAAGTAGCGTCGCGATCGCGGCCAATCGCCGTGCAGCGCTGAGCGCGGGGAACGACCTGCGCGCCGAGATCGCGATCGACGCGCTCGCGGGGCCATCCTCTGGCGAGTCGGCCGCTGTTCTGGTCGATCAGCAGTTTGACGGCCTGGGCTCTGCGACCGTGACCGGATCGGACTACGCCCAGGTCTCTGGTCTTGCCGAACGCACGTCGATGTCGGTATCGCAAAATGAAATTGTCTCCCGCGCTTCCGGCAATGTCGCCGAGGCGGGGTTGCGGATCGACGGTGCGACGATCGCCGCTGCGTCCGAAGGCGGCCAGCCGCCCGCAGCAGTCATGGTCGGACATGACGGGACGCGCACCACCAGCGCGCCCTATGCGATCCATGTCGATCAGCGGGCAGGCAATGCGAACATCGTCGCCCGGGTCAACGAAGGCGCTGCGATCGCCCGGTTCGAAGACGGGCTGGACGCTTCGCACGTCACGCTGTCCGACAATCTGCAAACTGCCGATGCGGTGGCAAATGCGTCGGTGGGGCGCCTGGAGATCGAAGCGGCCCGGTTCGCGCGTAGCGCCGGGCTGCTCAGTGTCCAGGGCAGCGATGCGGACCTGCTCGCAACCAACGGCTCGGTGGTGGCACCAGCCGGTGCGACGATCGCGACGGGTCCCTGGATCCGCGACGCGCAATTGCGCATTGCTGGCAACACCATTGTCTCGGCAGCGACCGGCAATCGGGCCGACAATCGGCTCGCGCTCGATGTCGGCTCGGCCGACGATGAGCGCGAGGATGTGCGCGGAGCAGCAGGCGCGCTGGAGATGGGCGATGGCGCCGCGGCGACGCTGGCGCTGACCGCAGTGCAGCGCTCGGGGAGTTTGTCGCTGCGGCCGCTCGTCCAGAGCGACGCGGTCGGACGCTTTGCTGTCACCGGCGAGGGGGAGTTCAAGCGCGATACGCTGCAGATTGTCGATAACATGCAGCAATCGAGCGCCACCGCGAACAGTGGTGCCAATACACTGATCCTCGATGCCGCCGATCCTGGCGATACCCGAACCGCGCTCGCCGCGTCGCAATATGGCGACGCAACCGTCCTCGCCAATTCGACGATGCGCGCGGTTGCGCCCGGCATGGCTGTGGACTCCTCGGTCGAGATCGCAGGAAACAGCAATCGCGCGATAGCGAGCGTGAACGAGGTCGATAACCGGCTTGATGTTAGCGGACGCTTCTCCGGTCACTCCGCGCCCGCATCGGTCGCAAGCGCCGCATCCGGCGCGTCGGCAATGGGCGATCATGTGCTCGCGAGCACCCAGCATTCGGCGGGCACCGTCAGCGCCCGGGCGGTGACCACGCTGGCCGGCTCATCTTCGGGCAATGCGACCCACCCGGACCTTACGCGCGGCGTGCTGGCGATCCGGGACAATCAAACGTTGGCCCAGGCGGCCGGCAACCGCGCGCTCAACGCCGCAGCGTTCGATGCCGGCGCGTCGGGCGGGCTTGCGTCAACTCAGGTGAATGTCGCGACCATCGGCGCCTATGCGACCGCGCGCACGCTGATCGAGCAGCCTGAGTTTGGCGGCGGGCTGGCCGATGCGTCGGTGCGGATCGAGGGCAATGGCGGCGCGGCACGCGCGCAAGGCAATCATGCCGACAACCGGTTGACGATTTCCGGAGCAGGTCATGTCGGGGTGGAGGCACTGGCTGGGGTCCCCGCAGTTCCGGCGCACGCGACGTCAAAGGCGCTTGTCAGCGATCAGACCAATCATGGATCCGTCGCTGCGCTGGTTTCGGTCTCCGGCGTCCAGGTCCCGCTCAACCGGACCGATGCGGCGTCCGTGACGCTCAGCGGCAACCGTCTCTCGGCAACCGCCTTCGGCAATGGCGCGGCGAATGAGGTCGCGCTTCCCGGCGCGGCGGGCGGGGTCTCCCTCGTCACCCGGCAGACCAATCATGCGCCGATTGTCGCTCAGGTCGCAGGCGGCTTCGGAGACGTCGCCATGGATGCTGTGCGAAATGCGACGATCATGATCGGCGCCAATCAGGTGATCGCGACCGCGACAGGCAATGCCGCGACCAATTTGGTGACCGGGTTGCGCTAGTTCCGGAGCGGGTCGGCTCCCGCCCCCTGGGCCACCCGTTACGGGGGAGGGCCGTCACGTTTCCCCTCGCGTGGCGGCCCTTCCATGGACCTCCGGAGCGACGCTTTCGATGCAGCCGTAGCGCTGCTCGATCAGCGAGAGGAACCGGGCGAGCGCGGGGTTCGGGTTCGTATCATGCCAGAGTATCGTCTGGTCGATGCGGGTCGCGCCAAAGGCATCATGCACCTCCCGAAGTCGGGTCGCGGCACATGATGGGAGCGCGCCAGCGGTCACGGACACATGCGCGTCGTCGACGAAACCTGGCAGATTGTCGCGGCTGACCGCCTGGACGGTGATCGTGGGCCTCGTGCCCGGACCGGTCATCCGCGCAGCGATCATCGCCGCGATCAGGCTTCCTGGATCGGCCTGTGTCACCAGAAAGGCGATGCCCCGCAGATCGGTCCAGTATAGCCTTTCAATCTGCGCCAGCCGGTGCCCGCTCGGCAGTCCGACCATCAGCGGTTCGCTCCACAAGGTCAGCGACCGAAGCGCGGGCGATGCGCTGTCCCCCGCAACGATCGCGATGTCGATCCGATCGTGATCGAGCGCGCCGAGGAGCATCTCGCGGCCGCCTTCGAGCGCCTCCAGTTTGACCTCCGGAAACGTGGCACGATAGCTGTCGAGAATGGCGCGCAGATCGCCCCCGGCAAGCGAGGCGTGAAAGCCGATCCGCAACGTTCCGTGATGTCCCGCGGCCAGCGCATGCGCCTCGCACGACAGGCGTTCGAGATCGTCCACGATCGATCGGGCCTGCGCGAGAAAATGGAGACCGCTCCTGGTCGGGGCAACGCCCCGGGTCGATCGCGTAAAGATCGACAGGCCGAGGCGCTGTTCGAGATAGCTGATCCGTTTGCTCAGCGTCGACTGCTTGACGCGGAACAAGTCGGCGGCCTGACTGAAGCTGCCAGTTTCCGCGGCCGCCAGCGCATAGCGCAGCAGGTGGACCTCGATCATGGCGCATCCCTGTCCGTCTTGCCCCGGTGTGGCGGCGCGCACCTGTCACTCTGGGAGGCGATGCGGTTCCCCGCAACTACCAGAAATGGTGGGGAGGCATGCGTGGAGCGCCAAGGCAGGCTTTCGCGTCGATAGCTGCTTTGCTGCCTTGCCTTGAGCGTTGCGGGGTGGCGAACATACCGGCGTGCCGTGGCTATGGCACCGAGGTGTGAAACCTCATTTGCGGTTGGCGGATCAAAATGTCGGAAAAGCAGATCGATCCGTCGACCAGCGCCATCGCGGCAAGCTGAGCGCGCTTCTGCGCTCTCCCGTGTTGCCAGAAGGCAGTGTGCTACAGTGTGTGGTTAGCCAAACAGCCAGCGGGCCGCGTGGAAAAAGCCGGCCAGGGCAGATCCGCCCACAAGCACCGCCAGCAGGCAGCCCTCGATCACATCGGCTGTGGCCCGCCAGTCCGGTTTCCACTTCATGCAAATATGCAAGCAGATTGCAGACATGCAGCAAAGGGCTGATCGAACCACGGACCGAGCGATCAGCCATGCAGCTCGCCCGTGCACCGCAGTGCCTGTTCGCCATTGGCTGCTGGAGCAATGTCGGGCGTGTGAAGCGAGGTGCACCCGGCAGATCGCAAGCCGCCTATGCAGGTGACGCGATCGCGTCGGTTTCCCGATCGCGCACACTCGGGTGCTTGGACAACCCGGCGATGAACGCTCTCCGGAACGGGGTCTTGAACGCACCGCAAGAAAGCGTGCCCGTTGGGCCAACAGTTCGGGCGGGCGAGGGCGCTCACATGAGTCCCATCGAACGGAACGACGTCGATGCTCCCCTTCCGAGCAGAATGTGATCGAGGAGCGAGATGCCACATTCGCGGCCGACGAGAGCCAGGCGCCGCGTCAAGTCGATATCCGCCCGACTGGGCTTGGCGTCCCCACTTGGATGATTATGCACAAGAACCATCGCGCCCGCATTCAGGGCAAACGCGCGATCAAGGATATCGCGGACGCTGAACGGTGCCGAATCGACATCGCCTTCCGCAAGGATCTCGTCGCTCAGGAGACGGCTCTTGATGTCGAGGTAGAGCACACGCACGCGCTCCGTGCGGGCATGTCCCTGGGTGAAGGTCAGATAGTCGGTGAGTTCGCTGCTATCGCCGACCGGGATCTGCTCGGGAACGCGCCACAGTAGTGAATGCTGCAAGGCATCTCCAAGAAGTGCGAGCCATCGCGCCACTTCGATCGGTACGCGCAGATGTGCGGAATGCCGTGCCGCGTCGAATACAGCTGGCAATGATCCGAACCGGCGAATCAGCTTGTCGGCGATGTCGGTCGAACCCGACGCCACGGGTGCAAGGAGGGCAGCCAGGAGTTGTCGGCACCGCGTTTCCTGATCCGGTGCCGGTGCAGGACCGTCGCGACGGCCAGAAGCAGTTGCATCGGGTAGGCCCAGCTCTGGAGGATGATCGCGTAGACGGCACCCAGCATCCCAGGATTCTCCAGGCGTATCCAGTGGCCCGCGACGTTCACAAGATGCATGCTGAACATCGCGATCGGCCAAACCCGATCGGCGCGCCACATTACGAGGAGCAAGCCAGCCAGTAAAAGGTGATCGACGATCAGGACGCCCAATTCGAGGCGCTGGAACGAGATCGAAGAAGCGGCGTAGAGATAGCCCGTCGCCAATGCCGCTGCGAGCAGCATCGCCGATGTAACGCGCTCGGGCCCACCACCTCGCCACAATGCATAGCCGCATGTGACCCCCAGTATGATGAGGAAAATGTGGGTTCCTGACATGCCGGGGCGCCTCCTTGACGCCCCCGCATAGGCGATTCAGGCGACGGCCCTCAACGGTTCGGGCTGGTCGAGGGGCGCCTCGAATTTCGTCGCGAACTTCGGGGTTTGCTCCATATGGCCATATCCGTCGTCGAGGCCGAGTTCCCCGGGGATTTTCTTCATCAACGGATGCGCCTCGATCATGAGCTGCCGAGCCCGAACCATCAGAGCATTGGCTTCGGACACCTTCTGAAGGGCGCGCAGGCCCGTGGCGAGAGGCACCTCGAGTTCGCCGGCGGCAATCTGCATTTTCGATTGGCAGACTGCGATCTGTAGCGAGGCCTGGTCGACGAGTCTCTCGGACGCGACGAACAGGTCATGGACTTCGCGAGCGGCGCGCATTTGCTGAGCCGTGGGCATCGTAAACCCCCTTATTACGGCTCCTGTGGGGGAGCCATGTTGCCAACTGCCCGCTCCCGCATTGCCTGAAGGTTCGAAGCGATCGCCCCTACGCCGGCAACAATGATCACCAGCCCAATCGCGAGCGCGACGGAGCAGCCGACCTTGAGCAGCATTGAGTGCTTGACCAATTCGATCCAGGCTGACGCGTGACCCGACGAGACCGGTACGAACGTGGCGTCCCCCATGTCGAAAGAAACCCGCTCGTCCCTTACCTTTCGCGCCAATTCGCCATGCGGTTCGGACGGTTGAAAAATGCCGGAATCTTGGGCGTCGAGAAGCCTCGGCGATCTCAAATGAGATTGTTGAGATTGTCCCGCCTCGTGGGCCAGCAGCAATTTCCCGGCGTGCCGCCGGTCACGCGCTCCGAGTGATTTGGTGGCCGCGGACACGTAGTTGTCGATCGTGCCCTCTTTCAGGGTCACACCCATCCGAAGCATCTCCTTGGTCGAATAGCCCTCGGCGGCCAATCGCAGCAACTGGCACTGCTGCGGGGAGAGCGACTCGACCGCGCGGGCGAAGGCCTCTGCATCCAGCGACGACGCTTCAAGCATCATGCCTCCTGTGCGTAGCTGGGCAGTAGCGGATGCGTCGAATCGATCCCTGGGCCATGGTCACACGGGTTAGGTTCCCATCAGCTTGGCGCGATCGGCTCGTGTCATTGAGGATATGACTGGTTGCCCAGTACTGACTACCCCGCAATCTGCCGCGCGGGATATCCGCAACAGATTAGCTCAACGCGATACCGTCGTATCTTAGGGTCAGGACCCATAAACGGGATTCCCTTGGCGGCTGGGATGTGATTCATGCGCTGCGCCAGCAGGAGCGTGGATTTGAGCGAGTTTTGGTTGAGTGAAGCCCAGTTCGAACGGCTGCGTCCGCTGCTGCCGGACAAGGTGCGCGGTGTGGCGCGGGTCGATGATCGCCGGGTGATCAGCGGCATCATCCATGTGGTGAAGTCGGGCGGGCGCTGGGTCGACGCGCCGGCCTGCTACGGGCCGAGGAAGACGCTCTACAACCGGTTCGTGCGCTGGGCGGCAAAGGGTGTGTGGCAGGAGCTGTTCGTCACGCTCGCGGCAGCAGGCGGGCCGCCCGCCGAGGTCCTGATCGACAGCACGCATATGAAGGCGCACCGATCCGCAGGCGGTGGAAAAGGGGGGCGCTCGTCCAGGCGATCGGGATCAGCCGGGGCGGCCGCAACAGCAAGCTCCACGCGCTCACCGACGGCGAAGGTCGACCGCTCCGCTTCCTGCTGACCGGGGGCCAGGTCGCCGATTGCCGCGCAGCCGATGTGTTGCTCGATGATCTCGCGCCGCGCACCATCGTGCTCGCGGACAAGGCTTATGACAGCAATGCGATCCGCGACCTGATCGAGCGGCAGGGTGCAGTTCCGAACATCCCCTCCAAGACGAACCGCCGCTGGAAAAGCTGCTTCTCCAAGACGCTCTACAAGGGCCGCAACGCCGTCGAGCGCATGTTCTGCCGCCTCAAGGATTATCGCCGCATCGCAACCCGTTACGACAAACTCGCCACCAACTTCCTCAGCGCCATCTACCTCGCTGCAGCCGTCACATGGTGGTTATGAGTCATCGTGTAATTTGTGGCTGCTTCCTCGGGCCGGCTGAGCGGCGCACAC
>NZ_LSJM01000310.1 GCF_001557215.1 Sphingomonas sp. CCH9-E2
GCCGGAAGCAGCTCGACAAAATTCCGCCCTCTGCGAGGGCGGCCCCTCCACCGCCTTCGGCGGTCCCCCTGCCCCAGCAAGCTGGGGGAGGAATTGGTAGCTGGTCTGGACACGCCCCACCCACTCCGCCACCTTCCCCCGATGCATCTGATCTCGACCGCGCGCCTGTTCGCGCTCGCCGCCCCGTTCCTCCTCGCCACCACCGCACTGGCCCAGCAGGCCCAGGACCCCGGCCCCAACGCCCCGGTCTCCTACGAGCTCAGCTTCGACAATGCCGCGCAGCGTGAGGCGCGGATCGCGGTCACCTATCGCGATCTCAAGCCCGGCGCGGTCGAGTTCCGCATGGCCCGCTCCTCCCCCGGCCGCTACGCGATCCATGAATTCGCCAAGAACGTCTATTCGGTCTCCGCCAAGGACGGCGCCGGCCGCACCCTCAAGATCGACCGCAGCGATCCCTATAGCTGGCGGGTCAGCGGCCATGACGGCACCGTCACCTTTTCCTACACCCTCTATGGCGACCGCGGCGACGGCACCTATAGCCAGATCGACCAGACCCACGCGCATCTCAACATGCCGGCGACGCTGATCTGGGCGGCGGGCTATGACGACCGCCCGATCCGCGTCACCTTCCGCCCGGCCGACCCGAAATGGAAGATCGCGACCCAGCTTGCCCCGGTCAGCGGCAGCGCCACCACCTTCTGGGCGCCGCATCTCCAGTATCTGCTCGACAGCCCGACCGAGCTGTCGGACCATCACTTACGCGAATGGACGATCAGCTCGGGCGGCAAGACCCAGACGATCCGCCTCGCCGTGCACAGCGCCGACACCCCCGAAACCATCGACGCCTATGCGGAGAAGGCCAAGAAGGTCGTCGCGGAGCAAATCCGCATCTTCGGCACCGCGCCGGATTTCGATTTCGGCACCTACACCTTCATCGCTGATTATGTGCCGCAGATCAGCGGCGACGGGATGGAGCATCGCAACTCCACCATCATCAGCCAGTCGCGCTCGCTGGCAGCGGGCAATTTCGCTCAACTCGGCACGCTCAGCCACGAGTTCATCCACGCCTGGAATGTGGAGCGGCTGCGCCCGGCCGAGCTGGAACCGTTCGACTTCACCCAGGCCGATCCGACGCCATCCCTGTGGTTCGCGGAAGGCTTCACCCAATATTACGGCCCGCTGGCGATCCGCCGCTCGGGCGAAATGCCGCTCGACGCCTATCTCGCCAGCCTCGGCGGGACGCTCGACTTCATCGTCAACAATTCCGCCCGCCGCTATGGCTCGCCACAGGAAATGAGCCTGCGCGCGCCGTTCGTCGACGCCGCCGCGTCGATCGACCCGGTGAATGAACGGATCTTCGCGTCCTACTATCCCTATGGCGCGGTCGTCGCGCTCGCGCTCGACCTGACCCTGCGCCAGCGCGGCAGCGATCTCGACGCCTATATGCGTCACCTGTGGCAGCGGAACGGCGCGGCGCAGCGCAACTTCGCGCCGGCCAAACCCTATACCCCCGCGGATCTCGAAGCGGGCCTTGCCGAACTCACTCGCGACCCGGCCTTCGCGAAGGCGTTCTTCGACGCGCATATCCGCGGCAGCGCCCTGCCCGATTTCGCGCCGTTGCTGGCCAAGGCGGGACTCGTGCTGCGCCCGGCCGACGCCAGCCGCGCCTGGATTGGTACGAGCAACGTCACCGGCGGCGGTGACGAGCCAGTCCGCCTCGGCGAAATCCCCGTCCCCGGCAGCCCGCTTTACGCCGCCGGCCTGACGCGCGGCGACACCATCACCGCGCTCGACGGCAAGCCGATCGCTACCCCCGCCGACTTCCGCACCGCGCTCGCCGCGCTCAAGCCCGGCCAGCCTGCCGCGATCACCTTCGCGACGCGCGCGGGACCGGGAAGCGCCACGCTCACCCCGCAGGCCGACCCGAAGCTGGCGATCATGGCGCTCGAAAGGACAGGCGGCACGCCGACCCCCGCACAAATCGCGTTCCGGCGGGCTTGGCTGGGCAGCGACTAGGCATCCCACTGTTGCGCGGCTGCGTCACCCTCGGTGCCAATCGGCGTCGGGGCGGCGATTTCCGCTGTCCTACAAGGCCCTGCTCTGCCATCCTCTCGGGACGACATGCGAAACGGAACCTCCGCGCTGCACACCGGTTCGGCCCATCATGGCCCGCTGTCGCCCCCACACGCGCATTTTTGTCAGAATCGTCAGGCAATGCTGACGCCGAACGATGCGCGCCATCGTGACAATCTATCCCGCGAAAGGACCGCATGAGCCGCAAGCCCGTCCCCGCCCAGCACGGCCAGCGCGCCCGCGTCGAGGTGAATTTCGACCGCCCGCAGCTGCTCCCGCAATTGTTCGGCGAATATGACAGCAACATCCTCACGCTCGAGGAGCGGCTCGGCGTCTATATCCATGCGCGCGGCCAGCGCGTGGTGATCGAGGGGAGCGCCGAGGCCGTCGCGCACGCCCGCGAAGTGCTCATCGAACTGCACAGCCGGGTGATCCGGGGCGAGGCGATCGACACCGGGCTGATCGACGCGGTGATCGCGATGGCGACCGAACCGATGCTGACCGGGATCGTCCGCGCGGAGAATGACGAGGGCACGGCCCCGCCCATCATGATCCGCACGCGCAACAAGACGATCGTCCCGCGCTCGCTGACCCAGACGACCTATATGCGCGCTTTGGTGTCCAACGACATCATCTTCGCACTCGGCCCGGCGGGCACCGGCAAGACCTATCTCGCGGTGGCGCAGGCGGTGGCACAGCTCATCACCGGGTCGGTCAAGCGCCTGATCCTCTCCCGCCCGGCGGTCGAGGCGGGCGAGCGGCTGGGCTTCCTCCCCGGCGACATGAAGGACAAGGTCGACCCCTATCTGCGCCCGCTCTACGACGCGCTCTATGACTGCCTGCCGGCCGAACAGGTCGAGCGGCGCATCGCATCGGGCGAGATCGAGATCGCCCCGATCGCCTTCATGCGCGGCCGCACCCTGGCCGACGCCTTCGTCATCCTGGACGAAGCGCAGAATACCACGCCGATGCAGATGAAGATGTTCCTCACCCGCTTCGGCCAGAACAGCCGCATGGTGGTGTGCGGCGACCCCAAGCAGACCGACCTGCCCGGCGGTCCCTCGGCGAGCGGCCTCAACGACGCGGTCAACAAACTGGAAGGGATCGAGGGCATGGCCTTTGTCCGCTTCGGCATCGGCGACGTCGTCCGCCACCCGATCGTCGGCCGCATCGTCGATGCGTATGAGAACGAGCATGCTTGACGTCGCCGTCCAGACCGAACCCGGCTGGCCCGAACGCGACTGGGACGCGATCGGCGCCAAGGCCGCTGCCGCCGCGGTCGCGCAGACCCCCTATGGCTATCTCGCCACCAGCGATGCGGCGATCGAGGTCGCGGTCCGCCTGACCGACGATGCCGAGGTGCATCAGCTCAACGCGCAATACCGGCAGAAGGACAAGCCGACCAACGTCCTGTCCTTTCCGATGATCGAACCCGACCTGATCGAATCGCTGACCCAGAACAGCGACGATGGCGAGGTGATCCTGGGCGACATCATCCTCGCGCATGGCGTCTGCGCGCGCGAGGCCGAGGAAAAGGGCTTCACGGTCGAGCAGCATGCCACGCACCTGATTGTCCACGGGGTGCTGCATTTGCTAGGTTACGACCATCAGGGGGATTCCGAAGCCGAAGCGATGGAGTCGATGGAGCGCGCCGCGCTCGCAACTCTGGGGATCCCTGACCCCTATCTGATACGCGAGGAATGAACGCCAACATGACGGACGGCCCCAGTAGCAACGGGAACGGCGACAGTAGTAGCGAAGGCGGAATATGGCGCGGCCTTCGCGCGCTGCTCTTCGGCGAAGAGCAGAACGAAACCCTGCGTGAGCGTATCGAGGACGCGATCGACGAGGCCGATGGCGACGGCAAGTCCGCCAAGGGCGACCTCTCGCCGCTCGAGCGCAAGATGCTCCGCAATCTCCTTCATTTCGGTGAGCGTGACGCGGGCGATGTCGGCGTGCCGCGTGCCGACATCATCGCGGTCGACGAAGCGACCAGCTTTGCCGAACTCGTCCAGATCTTTGCCGAAGCGGGGCATAGCCGTCTGCCCGTCTATCGCGAGAAGCTCGACCGCGTCATCGGTATGATCCACGTCAAGGACGTGTTCGCCGTCCTCGCCGCCGGCGCCGGGCCGCCCTCGAAGATCACCGATCTGATGCGCCAGCCGCTCTATGTCCCGCAATCGATGGGCACGCTCGACCTGCTCGCCCAGATGCAGGCGAGCCGCACGCACCTCGCCATCGTGCTCGACGAATATTCGGGGACCGAAGGGCTAATCACGATCGAGGATCTGGTCGAGGAAATCGTCGGCGAGATCGACGACGAGCATGACGACGCGCCCGAGGCTTTGTGGGTCCCGCTCGACAATGGCGGCTGGGACGCCGATGCCCGCGCCGAGCTGGAGGATGTCGCCGCGGCGATCGACCCCCGGCTGGGCGAGGTCGAGGAGGATATCGAGACGCTCGGCGGCCTCGCCTTCATCCTCGCCGGTCATGTGCCCGAAGCGGGCGAATGCCTGAAACACCCCAGCGGCTGGACGCTCGAAGTGCTCGAGGCCGACGCCACCCGCGTCCGCCGCCTGCGCCTGCACCCGCCCGAAGAATTAGCCGAAGTCGAGGATTAAACCAGTGCGCCGCAAACTCCTGATCGCCACCGCCGCCATCGTCGTCATCGGCGGCGGCACCTACTGGTTCGCGACGCGACCGGACGTCGCGCAGCTGAGCGTCGAGGCGACGAGCGGGGTGCGACCCAAGCTGGTCGATCCGCGCGAGCAGACGATCCCGACGGTCAAGATCGCCGAGGCGGTGGGCTGGCCCGCAGGCGCCAAGCCGGTCGCGGCCAAGGGGCTGGCGGTCAACGCCTTTGCCACCGGGCTCGATCATCCGCGCTGGCTCTATCGCCTGCCCAATGGCGATGTCCTGGTTGCCGAAAGCAACTCCCCACCGCGCGAGGAGGGGGGCATCACCAACTGGGTGATGAAGACGCTGATGAACCGCGCCGGCGCCGGTGTCCCTTCGGCGAACCGCATCACCCTGCTGCGCGACATGGATGGCGATGGCGTGGCGGAAGCGCGCTCGGTGCTGCTAACCGCCGACAATGGCCTCGATTCGCCCTTCGGCATGGTGTTGGTCGGGGAGACGCTGTACGTCGCAAATCACAACGCGCTGATCCGCTTCCCGTTCAAGCCGGGCGAAACCAAGATCACCGGCAAGGGCGAGAAGGTCGTCGACCTGCCCGGCGGCGGCAACCACTGGACTCGCGACGTGATCGCCGGGCCGGAGGGCAAGCTGCTGGTCAGCGTCGGTTCGGCATCGAACATCGCCGAAAAGGGCCTCGACGTCGAAAAGAACCGCGCAACGATCCTCGAGGTTGATCCGCAGACCAAGCGCTTCCGCATTTTTGCCGCGGGCTTGCGCAATCCCATCGGCCTGGCGCTGCACCCGGAAACCGGGCGGCTGTGGACCGTGGTGAATGAGCGCGACATGCTCGGGTCGGACGGTCCGCCCGATTATCTGACGCAAGTGACGCTCGGGCAGTTCTTTGGCTGGCCGTGGAATTACTGGGGCGGATATGTCGACAAGCGGGTCCAGCCCGAGCGGCCCGACCTGCGCGAATATAGCGCGCGTCCGAGCTACGCGATGGGCCCGCACACCGCGCCGCTCGGACTGACCTTTGCGACCGACATCAAGCTGGGCAGCGCGTTCGCCAAGGGCGCGTTCGTCGGCCTGCACGGATCGTGGAACCGCGTGCCTGCGTCTGGCTATAAGGTCGTGTTCGTGCCGTTCGGCGAGCGCGGGCTGCCGGTACCCGATGCCAAGCCGGTCGATGTCCTCACCGGCTTCCTCGACGCCAAGGGCAAGGCGCAGGGGCGCCCGGTCGGGGTGACGGCGGACCGCACCGGCGCGCTGCTGGTCGCGGACGATGTCGGCAACACGATCTGGCGGGTGAGCGCTCCGGCTCAGTAATCGGCGGCGGCGTAGGACAGGTCGGAATAGCCCGCCTCCTCGCCCCAGCCGGTGCCGGCCTCAGCCACCGCCTCGCTCGCACGCAGCTCGGCCTGGTAATCCGGTACTCCGCCGGACGGCGCGAGCGGGAGCATGCCGGTCACCGTATAATGCGCTGCGACCGTCCCGGCGCAGCTGCCCAGTCCACCGGTGGCAAGCAGTGCGATGGCAATCATCGGCCATGGGCGGGGCGATCGGTTCATCGCGTGTCTCCTCAAGGCAAAAAACCACGAGGCCGAAGCGCGGTTCCCTATTTCAGCAGCTTGGGCGCTTCCTGCAGCAACTTCTCGCGGATCTTGCCCGCGAACAGCGCCAGCATCGGCGGCAGGTCGACCTCGGCATGGACATGCGCGTCGTGGATCTCGAGCCGACTCGCAACGCTCTGCCCCAGCGCGCTGACGGTAAAGTGCAGCGTATCGCCGTCCCACCGCTCATCCACGGTACCACCGCCGGGGAACATCGACCCGATCTTGCCAACCCCGCCCGCAATCCGCGCCCGCGCCGCCTCACGGCCAAGCTTGTGCGGGATATCGACAATGACGGGTTCGGGCATGTTCATTCCTCAAGTGTACTGATCACATAATACGCGCCACGCTTGTATCTGTCACGGTCAGGCGCGATAGCTGCGGGCGATGTTCGTCCTGCCCCGTCCCCGCCTGATCGCGCTGCTGACCGGCGCCGTCTCCGCCGCCGCCTTTGCCCCGCTCGACTGGTGGGTGGTCGGCCTCGTCTGCTTCGCCATCCTGTTGCGCCTGACGCATGAGGCGCCGAGCCTGAAGCAGGCGCTGCTGCGCGGCTGGCTGTTCGGGCTTGGCCATTTCACCGTCGGCAACAACTGGATCCAGCACGCCTTCACCTATCAGGACAAGATGCCGGCCGAGCTCGGCTATGTCGCCGTGGTCCTGCTCGCGCTCTACCTCGCCATCTATCCGGCGCTGGCGATGGGGCTGGCGTGGCGATTCGGGCAGCGGCGCAAGCTCGATCTGCCCTTCGTGCTGGTCGCGGGCGCGGCGTGGATCGTGGCTGAATATCTGCGCGCGGTGCTGTTCACCGGCTATCCGTGGAACCCGCTCGGGGTGATCTGGCTGCCGGTCCCGGGCGTAGCGCAGACGGCGAGCTGGATCGGCACCTATGCGCTGTCGGGCCTTACGATCGTGGTCGCCGGCGCTCTGCTGCTCGCCAGCCAGCGACACTGGCGCTTCCCCGCCGGCATCGCGGTTGCGGTCGCTTTGCTGGCGCTCACCGGAATCGACATCCGCCAAACCCCGTCAGCGATCGAATCAGCCCGCCCGATCGTCCGCGTGCTCCAGCCCAATGTCGGGCAGGAGACGGTCCTCGACGGCAGTTATGCCGAGAAGGCGCTGAGCGAGCTGATCCGTCTGTCCAACGATACCGCCACCATTCTGCCCGGCGGCCCGGTTCCGCGCCTGATCGTCTGGCCCGAAGGGACGGTCGATTACTGGATCGAGGAGGGTTATCCCGCCGCCTGGTACGCGAAGAACGATCCCCGCACCGTCCGCCGGATGATCGTCCAGACGCTGGGGCCAAAGGATATCGCGCTGGTCGGCAGCACCGGGCTTTTGTTCAAGGGTGATACCAAGCTCGACGCGGCGACCAATTCGGTGTTCGCGATCGACGCCAGCGGAGCGATTCTGGGCCGCTACGACAAGGCGCATCTCGTCCCCTATGGCGAGTATCTGCCGATGCGCACGATCCTCGAGCCGCTCGGCCTGTCGCGGCTGGTGGCGGGCGAGATCGATTTCGAGCCCGGCCCCGGCCCGCAGACAATGACCGTCCCCGGCTTTGGCAAAGTGGGCATGCAGATCTGTTACGAGATCATCTTCTCGGGCCAGACGGTCGATGCGGCCAACCGCCCCGCGATCCTGTTCAACCCGTCCAACGACGCTTGGTTCGGCGCCTGGGGGCCGCCACAGCATCTGGCGCAGGCACGGATGCGCGCGATCGAAGAGGGACTGCCGATCCTGCGCGCCACGCCCACCGGCATCTCCGCGATCATCGACGCGCGCGGCGGAATCGTCGCCGCAGCGGGCATGGGCGAGGCGAAGGCGATCGAAGCGCCGATGCCGACCGCCCTGCCCCCGACCCTGTTCGCGCGCATCGGCAATCTTGCGGCGGCGCTCGTCGCGGCACTGCTGCTCGCCATCGCCATTGCCTTCCGCCGCTTCGCCCGCTAGGGCGGCGCGATATAAGGAAAGCTTTATATCTTTCCTTACCCCCAGCCGGGCATGGCAACGGCCCGGCCTTTTTTGAGGATAACCATGCGTTCCAGCTATCTCTTCACGTCCGAATCGGTTTCCGAAGGCCATCCGGACAAGGTTTCGGACCAGATTTCCGACGCTATCGTCGACCTGTTCCTGTCCAAGGACCCCGAAGCACGCATCGCGTGCGAAACGCTGACCACCACCCAGCTGGTCGTGCTCGCCGGTGAAATCCGCGGCAAGGGCATCATGGACGAAGCCGGCAACTGGGCACCCGGCGTCAAGGAAGAGGTCGAAAAGACCGTCCGCGACACCGTCAAGCGCATCGGGTACGAGCAGGACGGCTTCCACTGGGAGACGCTACGCTTCGAGAACAACCTGCATCCGCAGTCGGCGCATATCGCGCAGGGCGTCGATGCCGGCGACAACAAGGACGAAGGCGCGGGCGACCAGGGCATCATGTTCGGCTATGCCGCGAACGATACCCCGGACCTGATGCCGGCGACGCTCGACTATAGCCACAAGATCCTCGAGCGCATGGCCGCCGACCGCCATTCGGGCGCGGCCCCGTTCCTGGAGCCGGACGCAAAGAGCCAAGTCACGCTGCGTTACGAGGGCAGCAAGGCCGTTGCCTGCACCGCGATCGTCGTCTCGACCCAGCACGCCAAGGGCTATGACGAAGGTGAGAAGGAAGCCGAGCTCAAGGCCTATGTGAAGAAGGTCGTGGCCGACGTGATCCCGGCCGAGCTGCTGAGCGACGCGACCGAATATCACATCAACCCGACCGGCAGCTTCGAAATCGGCGGCCCGGACGGCGACGCCGGCCTGACCGGCCGCAAGATCATCGTCGACACCTATGGCGGCGCGGCTCCGCACGGCGGCGGCGCGTTCAGCGGCAAGGATCCGACCAAGGTCGATCGTTCGGCGGCGTACATCACCCGCTACCTCGCCAAGAACATCGTCGCGGCCGGCCTCGCCCAGCGCTGCACGATCCAGCTAGCGTACGCGATCGGCGTGAGCAAGCCGCTGTCGCTCTATGTCGACACGCACGGCACCGGCACCGTCGGTGACGACAAGATCGAGGAAGCGATCGGCAAGATCGAGAAGCTGGGCGGCCTGACCCCGCGTGGCATCCGCACGCATCTTGGCCTCAACAAGCCGATCTATGCGCGCACCGCCGCCTATGGCCATTTCGGCCGCAAGCCCGAGGGCGACTTCTTCCCGTGGGAGCGCACCGATCTGGTCGAGGATCTCAAGGCCGCTTTGGCCTGATCCAACGCGCCTGACGGCATCAAATCGGGCGGTGGTCTGCGGACTGCCGCCCTTTTTGTTTATGCCTCGCACGGCTAGCGTGAGGCGATGAAGACCCTCGCCGATCCGACCAGCATCCTTACGCGCGAACTGGCGGCGATCCGCACCGCATTCCAGGTGCCCGACGGCTTTCCGCCCGATGTCCTTGCAGCAGCGGAACGCGCGACGACCCGAACGCCAACCGATCACGCCGACTGGACCGGCCGCCCCTTCGTCACGCTCGATCCCGCCGGATCGACCGACCTCGATCAGGCATTCGCAATCGAGGCCGTCGGGGACACGTTCGTCCTGCATTATGCGATTGCGGATATCGGCTGGTTCGTCGATCCTGACGGCCCGATCGCCGACGAAGCGTGGCGGCGCGGCGAGACATTATATCTGCCCGATGGCAAGGCCAGCCTCTACCCGCCAATCCTGTCGCAGGGCGCGGCCAGCCTGCTGCCGGATGGCCCGTGCCCGGCAATCATATTCAGCATCCGGGTCGATGCGGAGGGTGCAGTGGCGCTCGACGCAGTGACCCGCGCGGTGATCCGCAGCCGCGCCAAGCTCGCTTATGCCAGCGTCACCGACGCCGACCTGCCCCCGGCCTTCACCGCGCTGACCGACCGGCTGATCCGGGCGGAGGCGGCGCGCGGGGCGGCGCGGATCGATCCCCCGGAGCAGGAAGTGGCGCATGACGCCGAGGGCCGCCTGACGCTGACCTTTCGCACCCGCCATGCCAGCGAGGACCGCAACGCCGCGCTCTCGCTCGCCTGCAATATGGCGGTGGCGCGCGTGTTGATGGCGCATGAAACCGGGCTGTTCAGGGTCATGGACGAGCCCGATGAGCGCGCCGTAGCCCGGCTCCGACTGACGGCGCGCGCGCTCGGCATCGATTGGCCGGGCAATGCGACGCTCACCCAGATCGAACGCACACGCGACCCGGCGAACCCGCGCCACGCCACGCTGATGCTGGCGATTCGCCGCGCAGGGAATGGTGCCAGCTATCGTGGCTTTGCCTCAGACGAGACGCCGTGGCACGCAGCCGTCGCCGCCCCCTATGCCCACGCCACCGCGCCGCTGCGTCGTCTGGCCGATCGCTATGTGGTCGAGGCGGCGCTGGCCGTCGCCAATGGCCGGGCGGTGCCGGCGCATGTCGCGGCGGCCTTGCCACGCCTGCCCAAGGTCATGGCCCGTGCCGATAGCCGTGCCGGCCAGATCGACCGCGCCGTGGTCGGCATGGCCGAGGCAGCTTTGCTGTCCGGCCGCGAAGGCGAGGTGTTCGACGCAGTGGTGACGGGCATCGAAGCGCGCGGCGCGGACATCCAGCTCTGCGACCTCCCCGTCACCGCCCGGCTCGATCCCGCCGGACTGGCCCCCGGCGACCGCATCGCCATCCGACTCACCGGCACCGACGTTGCCCGGCGCAGCGTCGCATTTACACTGATGCCCTGACCAAGCTACCGGACGAGCGACCGAATTCGGCGCGCTACGCAAAAATCCCTGGCGCAGTTAACCATCCGCCGCTTGCCCGTCCTAAGATGGGCGGGTGGAGACACTGATGCAGACCGAAACGACCCTTTCCCCGGCCATGGCCGAACCGGACTTCAACCTGACCATGGCGTTCCAGCCCGTCTGGGATGCCCGGCTGGGAGAGGTCTATGCCTATGAAGCGCTGGTGCGCGGACCCAAGGGCGAGTCTGCGCGCGAGGTGATCGATTCGATCCAGCCGGCCGACCGCTATGCATTCGACCAGCAATGCCGCGTTGCCGCGATCAAACAGGCGGTCGCCGCGGGCATCCTGAAGGTGCCTGCGCTGCTGTCGATCAACTTCTTCCCCGATGTCATCACCGATCCCTTTGCCGACAGTGCACGGACGATGCGCGTCGCCAAGGAAACCGGCCTGCCGCCCGAACGGCTGATGTTCGAATTTGCCGAGCATGACCGGCTCGACGGCTGCCGCATGGCCGAAACGATCGAGGCACATCGCAAGATGCACATGCAGACTGCGTTCGACGATTTCGGATCGGGCGATGTCGGGCTGGCGCTGCTGTCGCGGTTCACGCCCGACGCGATCAAGCTCGATCCCGTTCTGATTCGCGGCCTGTCGACCAGCTGGTCGCGCCGGCTGCTGGTCGAAAAGATGATCGAAATGGCGCGGTTGCGCGCGGTGCGGCTGATCGCGGAAGGCGTCGAAACCCGCGCCGATTACGACAAGCTGCTCGCGCTCGGCGTGCGCTATTTCCAGGGCTATTACATTGCGCGACCGCAGATCGGCGTGCTCGAGCAGCCCAAGCTGCGCCCGGCTGCCTGAAGCCGGTTGCCCGGTTCAGCAACGCTGAAACCTTGCCCCGTCCGATGTGCTGGGCCAAGGGGCTGGCGATGAACGATCCGAGTACGATCCGCCGCCTCTATGGCCGCGCCAAGGGACATAAGCTGCGCGCCGGTCAGCAGGCGCTGGTCGACGAAGCCTTGCCGCGCGTCGCGGTCCCCAGCGACGGTCCCCTCGATTCGATGCGACTGTTCGGGGACGATCGTCCGTTGGAGGTCGAAATCGGCTTTGGCGCGGGCGAGCATCTGGCGGGGCAGGCGGCAATGCGTCCGAACCACGGCTTTATCGGCTGCGAGCCCTTCCTGAACGGCGTGGTCGGCGCGCTGGGCCATATCCGCGATGACAGTCTTACCAATGTCCGGCTTCACATGGGCGACGCGCTGGATGTGATCGAGCGGTTGCCCGATGCCAGCCTCGACCGCGTCTATCTGCTCCACCCCGATCCCTGGCGCAAAGCGCGCCACGCCAAGCGCCGCATGGTCAATCATGGTCCGCTCGATCTGATCGCGGCGAAGCTCAAGCCCGGCGCGGAGTTCCGGCTGGGCACCGACGATCCGACCTATTGCCGCTGGTCGATGATGGTGATGAACCAGCGCCGCGATTTCGCGTGGCAGGCGCGCGTGGCGAAGGACTTCCTGACCCGCCCCGACGACTGGCCCGAGACGCGCTACGAGCGCAAGGCGCGGCGCCAGGGGCATGAGGTCTGGTATTTCCGCTATCTGCGGGTCTGAGCGCGCGCTTGACCCACGGCGTGCAGTCGTGGCACTGCGCGCGCTCACCCGGTGCGTCCGGGGCGCCTTTGACGGCGGCCATGCGGCCAGAGCGGGCGGGTATAGCACAATGGTAGTGCAGCAGCCTTCCAAGCTGAATACGCGGGTTCGATTCCCGCTACCCGCTCCAGCCGCTACATGATTCGGTAAATGTGCGGATTTACGGAGAGATCGCAACGCGATACCCGCGATGCGATTCGGGGGAATCTCACACATGGCGAAGTTCGGGGACTTGATCGCGTCCTATGGCCAGCCGCTCGCGCTGGTCGCGGTCCTTGCGGTGGTGATGCTTGCACTTGTCTGGCGCGCCCGCGAGCGGCGTATCCGGCGCGAGCAGCGGCGCGTGCGCAGGCTGGCGCGGCAGCGCGTGTGGGATTGGCTGATGCTGCGACCCCAAGTCCGGCGCCTGACCCATCAGCCCAAGGACGATCAGATCTGATCGCCGCGAGCCAAGATATGGTGGAAGGGACTGGATTCGAACCAGTGTACGGGAAACCCGGGCAGATTTACAGTCTGCTGCCTTTAACCACTCGGCCACCCTTCCATGCGGCACGCCGAAGCGAGTGCGCGCCAATGCCGAAGCGACGCGGCGCTGTCAACGCCTTGCGCAGCCGAATTGTGCCGCCTAGCGTTTCCCGATGAGTAAGGGACTTCGGCGCGGGCATCGCCCATCGGGCACTATGGGCAACAGCAACCGTCCCCGCTTCTGGGGCCGGCACGCCGTAATCGCGGCGCTGGCCAATCCCGAGCGGCGCGTGCGCAAGGTGTGGGGCACGCGGGAGGCGCTGGCGGCGCTGGAGCTGCCCCCGGTGCTTCCGATCACCTATGCCGATGTTGCCGATCTTGCGCGCATGGTGCCGTCCGACGCGCCGCATCAGGGCATCGTGATCGAGGTCGACCCGCTCGAGGAGATCTGGCTCGGCGACTTGCTGGAGCAGGGCGCGAATGACCGTCGCCCTTTGCTGGTGCTCGACCATGTCACCGATCCGCACAATGTCGGCGCGATCCTGCGCTCGGCCGCCGCGTTCGATGCGCTCGGCATCGTGACGCAGGACCGCCATGCCCCGCCCGAATCGGGAGCGCTGGCGCGCGCGGCATCGGGTGCGCTCGAGCTGGTGCCATGGGTGCGGGTGGTGAACCTCGCCCGTTCGCTCGACGAGATCGGCGAAGCGGGATTCTGGCGGATCGGCCTGGCGGGCGAGGCCAAGGGGACGCTGGCCGAAGTGATGGGCGACACCCGCCCCGCGCTGGTTCTCGGTGCCGAAGGTGAGGGGATGCGCCACAATACGGCGGCGCATTGCGACGAGCTTGCGCGCCTGCCCATTTCGCCGCGGGTCGAGAGCCTCAACGTATCCAACGCGGCAGCGATCGCGCTATACGCCGCCATCTCGCGCTGACCCGGATGGGCGCGCCAACGGGGAGTGAGGCGATGTTCGAACGGTTCAAGGGGATTGCGCTGGCGATTCTGGCCCCGGTGCTGCTGGTGGGCTGCGCCTTCAGCCCGGGCAAGTTCACCTCCACCCTCACCATCCTCGCGGATCGCAGCTTCACCTTCAGCTATCAGGGTGAGGTGATTGCAGTCGATCTCGCGAGCGAGATGGCCAAGGGCATGGGCGACGCGTTCAAAGGGCTGGGTGACGACGACGACAAGAAAAAGAAGACCACCACCGCCTGGCTGCGCGACGCCACCTGGCAGGACGAGGACGGTGCCGCCACGGACGGGGACAGCGCCAAGGACGATGCCGAGGAGGCGGCCAAGAAGGAGGCCAAGTTCAAGGCGATTGCGGAGGCGCTGACCAAGGAAGCCGGGTATCGCTCGGTCGTCTACAAGGGCGACGGCGTGTTCGTGGTGGACTACCAGATCAGCGGGGCACTGACCCATGGCTTCATGTGGCCGTTCAACGTCGATGCCGAGGTGATCTTCCCCTTCGTCGTGGTCGAACTGCGCGGCGCGGACATCGTGCGGGTCAAGGCGCCGGCATTCGGCGACAGCGATTCGGCGGGCAAGGGCAAGTCGGACGCGGCCAATGCCAAGCTCGACGGTACCTTCACCCTCATCACCGACGGCGAGCTGGTCAGCCAGAATAACGAGGACGGCGCAAAGACCGAGGGCAATCGCCGCACGATCACCTGGAAGGCGACCCCGCTGAGCAAGGACGCCCCGATGGCGGTGGTAAAGGTGGCGCCGAAATCCTGATCGGATTGCGGCGCCCCCCGCTTCAATCCTCGGCTGCGATCGTGACCTTCAGCCCGTCCAGCGCCGAGGTGAACTGGATCTGGCACGACAGGCGCGAGGTGTCGGTGCGGTCGGACGAGCTGTCGAGCAGATCGTTCTCATCCTCGCTCATCGGCGGCAGTTTGGCCGCAAATTCCGGATCGACATGGATGTGGCAGGTCGCGCACGAGCAGCAACCGCCGCACAGAGCGAGCAGTTCGTCGAACCCGTTGTCCCGGATCACTTCCATGACGCTCAGGCCCACTTCGCCCTCCACTTCGCGTTCTTCTCCTGCGCGCGTGACGACGATAAGCTTGGGCATGATCTTCTCCTCCGTATTTTGCGCCCATGCCGGGGATCGGCGCGGCTTTCAAGGATTCGAACGATGGGCCTGACCGCCGAACAGCTGCGCGAATCGCTCGATGCGATCGCCGCGCGTGAACCGCTGATCGCTGCGGCCGTCGCACGCGTGGGCTATCCCGAACCGCGCATCCGCGAACCGGGCTATGAGACACTGCTGCGCACGATCGTGGGGCAGCAGGTGAGCGTCGCGGCGGCCGCGTCGATCTGGACCAAGCTGGCGGCGGGCATTGGCGACCTGACTCAGCCCGACATCGTCGCCGCCGCGCCCGACGACGCGCTGCGCGCCGCCGGCCTGTCGCGGCAAAAGGCGAGCTATGCCAAGAGCCTGGCGGATGAGGTGTCGAGCGGGAGGCTCGACCTCGCCGCGCTGCCCGCCGATGACGAGGAGGCGATCGCGCAGCTGGTGCGCGTCAAGGGGATCGGGCGCTGGTCGGCCGAAATCTATCTGCTATTCGCCGAGGGTCGCCGCGACATCTGGCCCGCCGGCGATCTGGCGGTGCAGATCGAGGTCGGGCGGATCATGGGCCATGACGAGCGCCCGTCGGAAAAGCTGACCCGCGAGATTGCCGAGGCCTGGCGCCCGCATCGCGGCGCCGCCGCAATCCTCGCGTGGCACCATTACAAGGCGGATATGGCCGCGATCTAGATGAGCCTGCCGCCCTCGACGTGTAGCGCGCGGGGGCAGCGGGACAGGGTTTCCATGCGGTGCGCGACGATCAGGATCGTCGGGCGCGGTTCGAGCGCGGCGAGGCGGTCGAGCACCGCCTCCTCGCTCGCGGGATCGAGCGCGGCGGTGGCTTCGTCCAGGACCAGCAGGCGCGGGCAGCGCAGAATCGCGCGCGCAATCGCCAGCCGCTGACGCTCGCCGCCGGACAGCAGCGCGCCACGCTCGCCGATGATCGTGTCGAGACCGCGCGGCATGGCGGCGACCCGCTCGGCCGCACCGGCGATGGTCAGCGCCTCCATCAGCATCGCGTCATCGATCGCGCTGTCGCCCCAGTCGAGATTGCGGCGGACGGTATCGTGGAACAGGAATGCGTCCTGCGGGACATAGCCGATCGCCGCGCCCCAGCCGCCGGGAGGCAGCGCCACGCCACCCACCGTTACCGTCCCCGATTGCGGGACGAGCAGGCCGGAGATCAGGTCGATCAGCGTCGTCTTGCCACCGCCCGAAGGGCCGGCGATGCCGACCAGCTCGCCCTGACCGATCTCCAGCGACACATCGGCCAGCCCCGCGCCCGACGGATGGCGATAGCTGACCGAATCGAGCCTGATCGGACCCGGCGGGAGCGCGACCGCGCCACTGCGTGCGGCGTTCGCGTCGCCGAGCTCGGACAGTGCCGCCTGGACCGCGCCATAGCTGGCGCCTAGATGCAGCAGCTGCTGCGCCGATTGCTGCAGCTGCATCGCCAGCGGCGCCATGCGCGAAAAGATCAGCGCGAGGACAACCAATGTGGTCGGTGGCACCTGCAGCAGCACGCCGCCGGTCAGCACCCCCGCCGCGGCAAAGGCGGTGCCGATGCCGAACCAGGTCCGCGCCGTGGACTGGGCGACCATGAAGCCGCGCTGCTCCCCCGCTGCCGCGCGCTGCGCCGAATCGAATTCGGCCGCGAAGCCGAGGCTGGCATCCTGCGCCGCCGAGGCTTTGAGCCCGGCTAAGAACGAGGTGGAACTGCCCATCAGCGCGCGGTTCTTGTCGACCATGCGCGCGCCCAGTGCGGCGCTGTCGCCGCTGCGGCGATTGACCAGCAGCGCGAGCAAGCCGAGCCCACCGAGCGCGGCGATCGCGAACAGCGGTGCCAGCGCCAGCGCGACGAAAAGCTGGATGACGAGCATCGCGACCGCCACCAGCGACATCGAGATATAGTGCGAGGCGACGCCGATCCGCGCAATATCGCTGGTCAGCAGGCTGGTGATCCGGGCATGTTCAACCCCCGCCAACCGCTCCCACGGTGCCGATGCCAGCGCGTTGACCACCGTGCCGCGCAGATCGAGCGTATAAGCGGTCTGGACATCGAACAGCGTCATGTCGCGCTTGCGCAGCACCAGCGCGCGCACCACCATCACCGCCACGAACACCGCGACCAGCGCCGCGAGCCGCGCGTTCGGATCGCTGCCCAGCCAGCCGGGCAGCCAGACCAGCGCGCTGCCGGGCGCGACGATCAGCCCGATCAGGGGCACCAGCAGCGCCAGCCCCAGCCCCTCCAGCACCGCGCCCGCCGCGACCCAGAAGACGGCGACCGCTCCGCTGCGCCCCGCCTGACGAACCAGGCTGGCGGCAAAGGCGATCGTCTGCCGTCCGGCAGCGGCTGCGGTGGGCGGTGCGGAAGCGCTCATGCCGGTGCTTGTGCCGTGCTTTGCGCAAAGGGCAACCGACTTTGCGCGGCGCGGACTGGAAACCGGCGTTGCACTGCGCCAATAGGGGGCACGCCAACCGGAGATGAAGACCCATGAAGACCCGCGCCGCCGTCGCATTCGAGGCCAAGAAGCCGCTCGAGATCGTCGAGCTGGATCTGGAGGGGCCGAAAGCCGGCGAAGTGCTGGTCGAAATCATGGCGACCGGCATCTGCCACACCGACGCCTATACGCTCGACGGCTTCGACAGCGAGGGAATCTTCCCGAGCGTGCTGGGGCATGAGGGTGCAGGCATCGTGCGTGAGGTCGGCGCGGGGGTGACCAGCGTGACGCCGGGCGATCATGTCATCCCGCTCTACACGCCGGAATGCCGCCAGTGTAAGTCGTGCCTCAGCGGCAAGACCAATTTGTGCACCGCGATCCGCGCAACGCAGGGCAAGGGGCTGATGCCCGACGGCACCACGCGCTTTTCCTACAAGGGCCAGCCGATCTACCATTATATGGGCTGCTCGACCTTTTCGAACTTCACCGTGTTGCCCGAGATCGCGGTCGCGAAGATCCGCGAGGACGCGCCGTTCCAGACCAGCTGCTATATCGGCTGCGGCGTCACCACCGGGGTCGGCGCGGTGATCAACACCGCCAAGGTGCAGGTCGGCGACAATGTCGTCGTGTTCGGCCTTGGCGGCATCGGCCTCAACGTCATTCAGGGCGCGCGGCTGGCTGGCGCCAACCAGATCATCGGCGTCGACATCAACCCAGACCGGGAGGAATGGGGCCGCAAGTTCGGGATGACGGACTTCCTCAATTCGAAGGGCATGAGCCGCGAGGATGTGGTGGCGCGGATCGTCGCGATGACCGATGGCGGCGCCGACTATACGTTCGACGCGACCGGCAACACCGATGTGATGCGCATCGCGCTGGAGGCGTGCCATCGCGGCTGGGGAACCAGCATCATCATCGGCGTGGCCGAGGCGGGCAAGGAAATCGCCACCCGCCCGTTCCAGCTGGTCACCGGCCGCAACTGGCGCGGCACTGCGTTCGGCGGGGCAAAGGGCCGCACCGACGTGCCCAAGATCGTCGACATGTACATGACCGGCAAGATCGAGATCGACCCGATGATCACCCATGTCATGGGGCTGGAGGATATCAACAAGGGGTTCGACCTGATGCATGCGGGCGAGAGCATCCGCAGCGTCGTCGTGTTCTGAAATCACACCAGGGGAGAGGAAGCCATGTTCAGCCACATCATGCTGGGTGCCAACGACATCGATGCGTCCAAGGCATTTTACGACGCGACGCTGGGCGCATTGGGCGCCCGCGCCGGGAGCGTCGATCCCAAGGGCCGCGCCTTCTACATGCACAATGGCGGCATTTTCATGCTGAGCAAGCCGCTGGACGGTCAGCCCGCCTGCCACGCCAATGGCGGCACGGTCGGCTTTGCCGCGACCAGCCCGGAGATGGTCGATGCCTGGCACGCTGCCGGCCTTGCCCATGGCGGCACTGCGATCGAAGACCCGCCCGGCATTCGTGAAAATGCGTTCGGCGCGCTCTACCTCGCCTATCTGCGCGATCCGGCGGGGAACAAGGTCTGCGCGATGTATCGCGTCCCCAAGGCGGGCTGAGGGCGGATGGGGATGGAGACGGTTTCGACCAATCGCGCACATGGCGGGACGCAGGGCGTGTATCGGCACGACGCGACCGCGACCGGCACGCCGATGACCTTTTCGGTGTTCGTCCCCGACCATGAAGAGGGCGCGAAGCTGCCGGTTTTGTGGTACCTCTCCGGCCTCACCTGCACCCATGCCAATGTCACCGAAAAGGGCGAGTATCGCGCGGCCTGTGCCGAACATGGCGTGATCTTCATCGCGCCCGACACCTCGCCGCGCGGTGACGATGTGCCGGATGACGACGCCTATGATTTCGGCAAGGGCGCGGGATTTTATGTCGATGCGACCGAAGAACCCTGGGCCGCGAATTTCCGGATGCGGTCCTATATCGAGGACGAGCTGCCCGGCCTGATCCTGCGGGAATTTCCGATGGCGGACATGGGGCGGCAGGGGATCACCGGCCATTCGATGGGCGGACATGGCGCGCTGACCATCGCGCTGCGCAACCCGGATCGCTTCCGCTCGGTCAGCGCCTTCGCGCCGATCGTCGCGCCGTCGCAATGCCCGTGGGGCGAGAAGGCGCTGGGCGGCTATCTGGGGCAGGATCGGGCGGCGTGGCGATTGCACGATGCCGTGGCACTGATCGAGGACGGGGCGCGGCTGCCCGAATTGCTGGTCGATCAGGGGGACGCCGATGCCATCCTGACCGAACAGTTGAAGCCCGAACTGCTGGCGGAGGCATGCCGGGACGCCGGCATCGCCCTCACGCTGCGGATGCAGCCAGGGTACGACCATAGCTATTACTTCATCTCCAGCTTCATGGCCGGCCAAGTCGCCTGGCACGCCGATCGGCTGAAGCGGTGACGCAGCGGTTCGACGCGGTCGTCATCGGGGCGGGGCATAACGGGCTGACCTGTGCCTTCTATCTCGCCCGTGCCGGCCTGAAGGTTTGCGTGGTCGAGCGGCGCGACGTGGTCGGCGGGGCGGCGGTGACCGAGGAGTTCCATCCCGGCTTCCGCAACTCCGCGGCGAGCTACACCGTCAGCCTGCTGCAACCCAAGGTCATCGCCGACATGAAGCTGGTCGAGCGCGGCTATCGGGTGATCGAGCGGCCGGTGTCGAACTTCTTTCCGCTCGACGGCGATTATCTGAAGCTCGGCGGAGGGGCGGAGCGGACCAGGGCCGAATTTGCGCGCTTCTCGGCCAAGGATGCGGCGGCGCTCGATGGCTATGAGGCGGCGCTGGAGCGGGTCGCGGACCTGTTGCGGAGCATGGCGCTGAAGACTCCACCCAATGCCGGGGGCGGGGTCACGGCGTTGCTGGCGGCGGCGGCCCAGGGGCGGCAAGTTGCGGCGCTGCCGATCGAGGGGCAGCGGGATGCGCTGGCCCTCTTCGTCCAGTCGGCGCGCGAATTTCTCGACCAGTGGTTCGAGAATGATCACGTCAAGGCTGCGTTCGCCTTCGATGCGGTGGTCGGCAACTATGCCGGGCCGTCGGCACCCGGCTCGGCCTATGTCCTGCTGCACCATGTGTTCGGCGAGGTGAACGGCAAGAAGGGGGCGTGGGGCCATCCGGTCGGGGGGATGGGCAGCATCACCCGGATGATGGCCGAAGCGGCGGCACAGGCCGGGGCGGTGATCCGGCTGGAGGAACCGGTCGACCGGGTGCTGACCGACAAGGGTCGCGCCGTCGGGGTGCGGCTGAGCAGCGGCGAGGAGATTGCGGCCAAGACCGTGGTCGCCAATGTCGGGCCTGCCCTGCTGTTCCGTCACCTGGTCGATCCCTCCGATTTGCCGCAGGATTTCCGGCGGCGGATCAATGGCTTCAAGACGGGGTCGGGCAGCTTCCGGATGAACGTCGCCCTCTCCGAACTTCCCGATTTCACCGTCCTTCCCGGCACGGATGCCGAACATCATCGCAGCGGCATCATCATCGCGCCGACCATGGATTACATGGACAAGGCGCATGAGGACGCGGTCCGCTATGGCTGGTCCAACGCGCCGGTGGTGGAGATGACCATTCCCTCCACCGTCGATTCCACCCTCGCGCCGCCGGGCTGCCATGTCGCCAGCCTGTTCTGCCAGCAGTTCGCCCCCACTTTGCCCAATGGCCGCAGCTGGGACGATGAGCGCGAGGCGGCGGCGGACGACATTATCGACACGGTGACGCAGCACGCCCCCAATTTCCGCGACTCGATCATCGCCACCCAGATCCACTCCCCCACCGACCTCGAACGCAAGTTCGGGCTGGTCGATGGCGACATCTTTCACGGTCGCATGTCGCTCGACCAGTTGTGGGCGGCGCGGCCGGTGTTGGGGCATGGCGACTATCGCAGCCCGATCAGCGGCCTGTATCTGTGCGGCGCGGGCACCCATCCCGGCGGCGGGGTGACCGGTGCGCCGGGGCATAATGCAGCGCGGGAAATCCTGAAGGACCGCAGCGTGTTGGGAAGATTGCTGCGGAAATAGCCCCCTCAGTCGAACACGGCTTCATACCGCACCGCGCCGGTCAACGGCTCGCGGCTGCGCGGCACGAGGAACAGGCACATGCGGCCGAAGCTGGGGTGCGAGAGCCAGTAAAGCCCCTGGGGCAGCGATGCGCCGACCGCGCCGCGCAGAAACATCGAATAGGGCATGCGCCACGCGATCGAGGTCGCGCGGGGACGCTCGGCCCGCACCTCTTCCAGCGTCAGTTCATGCGCCGGGCCGACGATGCCGCCGACCAGGAACACGTCGCCGATCGCGGCGCAGGCATCGATCGAACTGGGCAGCGACAGGAGCGGTCGGGTGCCGGGCATCAGAAACGGCGTCCCGCAACGGCGGGGGGTGAAGATGCGGCGCAGGCCATAACCCGAAGGCTCCAAAGAGTGTGGAACGCCGGATTCACCCCTCCGGACATGGCCAAGATTATGCGTGCAGTGGGGAGGCGGACAAGACGGGAGTTTTGCGGATCGGCAGATTAACCATGCGGTCCGTCGCATCCGCGGTGCCGGTCGCAGGCTGGTGGCGGACGCGCTGTCCGACGAAGCTGACGATCCGGGGCGTATTGTGAGGCGAATCGCCGGGGAAGCGACCGCGAGGCGACCGGCTGACACCTGCGGCGCGACAGTGGCGCGACACGCACGCGACACCGGGGCGACGCGGACGCGGCGGGCTGTGACGGCGAAGCGACGGGTTGCGGTCATGGACGCGACGCCGACGCATCGGGTGCGCGACGGGGCGAGTCGCCGACCGGCTTGCGCGGCGCCAGCGGATCGGGCGCGAAGGGATCGGCGAGCCGCGCGGCGTGGAGCTTGAGGGCGTGGTTCCAGTGATGATCGAACGGCGTGCCGGTCAGCCGGTTGCGCAACGCATGCGCACTGGACCGCGACATCCCCGCCGCCCGCGCCGCCCGCGCGACGCTGCCCGTTTCGACGAGCGCGGTGAGGAAGACGCGTTGCTTGGCGGGGGTCCAGTGGCTGCGCTTGGCCGTAGCGGGGGTAGGTTGGTCGGGCATCGGATCGACTCCGGTTGGTTGGAGTCGATTCAGTTGACCGATTTGGTTCGTGTAGGAAAGGGGTTTCGGGTGCGCTGTCTCCCCTCCCTTCGTCACCCCGGACTTGTTCCGGGGTCCACCGTGCGGGAGGCGCGAAGGGCGCGGCTCGTAGGATAGGTCGCGAGTCTGTGCCTCAAACACTGCGGGATGAGAGCGTCGCGCGAATGCCTCATGGGTTCGGGGCGCGAGGACGGGTGGACCCCGGCACAAGGCCGGGGTGACGATGGGAGGGCGAGTCCGGCATTCAGCCGGAGATGGTCATGCGAGGCTTGTGCGAGGCGCAACCCTCCGTCACCCTCCCTCCCGCGATGCTCGAGCGAACGCCCTGCGTCTATATCCTCGCCAGCGGGTTCAACGGCACGCTCTATGTCGGCGTGACATCCGACCTGCTGGGGCGGATCGTGCAGCATCGCGAAGAGACGTTCGACGGCTTCACTGCACGCAACGGGATCAAGCGGCTGGTGTATTACGAGGTCGGGGGGACGATGGAGTCGGCGATCCGGCGCGAGAAGCAGCTCAAGCGCTGGCGGCGCGCGTGGAAGATGAACCTGATCGAGCGGGACAATCCGCGCTGGGAGGATCTGGCGGCTGGGCTGGGACTGCCCCCGCTGGATGAGGATGGGGTTTGACCGTCCGACCGTCGGTAGAGTGCGCCGGAACGCCAGCCTCCCGCCCCTCGTCACCCCGGACTTGTTCCGGGGTCCACTGTGCGGAAAGCGCGGAGGGTGCGGTTGTTGCGGTGGTGGTGCGTCTGCCGGTCAGCATGTGGCCGGGACTGCCGCAGAGTTGAGCGCGGGAAGCGCGCCACTAGCGGGTGGGGCGCGGGGATGGGTGGACCCCGGCACAAGGCCGGGGTGACGAGGTTAGTCGGCGTCGATTTCGCATTGCGCGAACTCGTAAGCCTGTTTGCGGTAGCGATCGACGTCCGAAAGATAGTTCTGAAGATTGTCGAAGTATCGCTTCAGGTCCTGACGATAGGATTCGACCTCATACGAGGAGCAATTTCGTCGCATGGCGCAGAACGGCTTTGTCGGGCGCGTCCCGTAGAAACTCGGCGCGCGCGGCGACATGCAATAGCGGTAGGCGGCCGTTGCAGGTGCGCTGCTCGACAAGGCGACACCTCCCAGAGTCGAAAGCACAATCGCAATCGCCTTGATGTGGAGGTGCGCCCGCATCCCCCTACTCCGCCGCAACCGTCCCATCGAACAACCCGCCCTCAGCGGCGTCCTCGTTCGCTGCCGGCGCGGCCTTCGCCTTCTGGCGCTTGTCGAAGCTATCCCACACTTCGTTCCAGTTGCCGCGGGTCGCGCCCTTCGAATATTCGGTCGCGCGGGTTTCGAAGAAGTTGGCGTGCTCGACGCCGTTCAGCAGCGGCGTGAGCCACGGCAGGGGGTGTTCGTCGATCATGTAGATCGGCTTCAGGCCCAGCTGGTTCAGGCGCCAGTCGGCGATGTAGCGGATATACTTCTTGATCTCCTTGGGCGTCATGCCGGGGACCGGGCCCTGTTCGAACGCCAGGTCGATGAACGCATCCTCCAGCCGGACCGTGGTCTGGCAGACGTCCATGATGTCGTCCTTCACCGCCTTGGTCAGGCAGTCGCGTTCCTTGGTGAAGGCGTGGAACAGGCGGGTGATGCCTTCGCAGTGCAGCGATTCGTCGCGCACCGACCAGCTGACGATCTGGCCCATGCCCTTCATCTTGTTGAAGCGCGGGAAGTTCATCAGCATCGCGAACGAGGCGAACAGCTGAAGCCCCTCCGTAAACCCGCCGAACATGGCGAGGGTCTTGGCGATATCCTCGTCATTATCGACGCCGAACTGCTGCAGATAGTCGTGCTTGTCCTTCATCTCGGCATATTCGAGGAACATGCCGTACTCGCTTTCGGGCATGCCGATCGTGTCGAGCAGGTGGCTGTAGGCCGCGATGTGCACCGTTTCCATGTTGGAGAAGGCGGCGAGCATCATCTTGATCTCGGTCGGCTTGAACACGCGGCCGTATTTTTCGTGGTAGCAATCCTGCACCTCGACATCCGCCTGGGTGAAGAAGCGGAAGATCTGGGTGAGCAGATTGCGTTCGTGGTCGGTGAGCTTTTGCGCCCAGTCGCGGCAATCCTCGCCCAGCGGGACCTCTTCGGGCAGCCAGTGGATCTGCTGCTGACGCTTCCAGAAGTCATAGGCCCAGGGATATTCGAAGGGCTTGTAGGTCTTGCGGGCTTCGAGAAGAGGCATGGGTTACTCCGATGAATTACTGCGCGGCCGCAATGCGGCCGGTGAGCAGGAGAATGGCGAATATCGCGGCGACGATCATGAAAAACGCGCCCATGAGGCGAAGATGGCGCAGGGACTTTTCGCTGCCCTGGACAGGCCGTGGCCACGGATTGCGGGGCGTGACGATCAGGAACAGGCCGACCGCCGCGAGCGCGACCGGCATGAGCTGGAGGAACAGCGAGTCGCTCATGCAACCCCCACAATGCTGGCGACCAGCGCGAAGCCGGTGAGGAAGAGGCAGAGCGCGAGCAGCATCGTGCCGGCGATGCGCAGGGCGTAGATGCCCTCGGGCGAGACGGCGCGGCGGCGCAGCAGGGCGATGCCCGCCACGCCCGACGCGATGCCGATCCCGGCCTGAATGGCGAGGGCGCGTGTCACTGGTCGATCACCGTACCGCCGCGGTCCTTCACCACGACGCGCTCCTTGACGATCACCTTTTTGCCCCGGTTGGCGCCGACGCCGAACACGCAGATGCCGAGGAAATAGCCGAAATCATACCAGCCGCCATTGTTGGGCACGGCATAGACCGCGACATCGGGGACGAAGAGCGAGAGCACCCAGGCGACCGGGAAGATGAAGCCGTGCCACAGCCCGAGCAGGAAGCCGGGCGCGGAGGGCTCGACCGCGCTGCCGACCTGCTGCGCGCAGGCGGCGAGGAGCGGGAGGAGGGCGAGGGCGGCGAGGGTGCGGGTGCGGGTCATGGGCGGTGCTCCTTCATCCCCTCTCCCATCGGGAGAGGGGCAAGCCGCGCAGCGGCGCGGGGTGAGGGTGAGCGGGATGTCGCTGGGGGCTGAGCCTGGTCACCCTCACCCTTCCCGCCCGCCTTCGGCGCGCAGGCCCTTTCGCTCTCCCGAAGGGAGAGGGAGATTTGGGCGATGACGCCGTCGGTGTTGTTCAGCACATCGTTGTTCCAGAAGCGGATCACGCGATAGCCTTCAGCTTCGATGAAGCGGGTGCGGCGGGCGTCAGCGTCGGTGTTCTCGGCGTGCTGGCCGCCGTCCACTTCGATCACCAGTTGCGCCGCGAAGCACAGGAAATCGACGCGGAACGGGCCGACGGGTGCCTGGAAGCGCCATTTGGTGTCGGGGAAGGCTTCACGCAGCGAGCGGCGGAGGACCTTTTCCGCTTCCGTTGCGTGGCGGCGCAGGGCGCGGAGCTGGGTCACCGTTCCCGATGGCTGGTCCTGATACAGGCGCATCACCCTCACCCTTCCGCCGCCTGCGGCGGCTCCCTCCCTCTCCCAAAGGGAGAGGGAATTTAGCTCACTGGCACGCCAGGCATTCGTCGTAATCGGTCGATTCGCCGAGGTTGAACTCCGGCTTTTCGATCGTGTTGTCGGCCTCCACGCCGCCGGCGAACCCGGCGCGCTGCACCGACTTGCTGCGGAGATAATAGAGCGACTTGATGCCGAGCTCCCACGCGCGGAAGTGGAGCATCAAGAGGTCCCACTTCTCGACGTCCGCCGGGATGAACAGGTTCAGCGACTGGGCCTGATCGATATAGGGCGCGCGGTCGCCGGCGAGTTCGAGCAGCCAGCGCTGGTCGATCTCGAACGACGTCTTGAACACGTCCTTTTCCTCCTGGGTCAGGAAGTCGAGATGCTGGACGGACCCGCCACGCTCGAGGATCGAGTTCCAGACATTGTCGCTGTTCTTCGACTTTTCGATCAGGATCTTCTCAAGATACGGGTTCTTGACCGAGAAGCTGCCCGACAGCGTCTTGTGCGTGTAGATATTGGCCGGGATCGGTTCGATGCAGGCGCTGGTGCCGCCGCAGATGATGCTGATCGACGCGGTCGGCGCGATCGCCATCTTGCAGGAGAAACGCTCCATCACGCCCATATCGGCGGCGTCGGGGCACGGGCCACGCTCGACCGCGAGCTGCATCGAGGCTTCGTCGACCTGTGCCTTGATGTGCTTGAAGATCTTGCTGTTCCAGGTCTTGGCCATCGCGCCTTCGAACGGCAGACCGCGCGCTTGGAGGAAGCTGTGGAAGCCCATCACGCCAAGGCCGACGCTGCGCTCGCGGCTGGCGGAATAGGCGGCCTTTTCCATGCCCGGTTCGGCGCGGTCGATATAGTCCTGAAGGACGTTGTCGAGGAAGCGCATCACGTCCTCGATGAACCCCTTTTCGTTCTTCCACTCGTCCCAGGTTTCGAGGTTGAGCGAGGAGAGGCAGCAGACCGCAGTACGCTCGTTACCCAGGTGATCCTTGCCGGTCGGCAACGTGATTTCCGAGCAGAGGTTCGAGGTCGAGACCTTGAGGCCCAGATCGCGATGATGCTTGGGCATGTTGTTGTTCACGTGATCGGCGAACACGATGTAGGGCTCACCGGTCGCGAGGCGGGTTTCGACCAGCTTCTGGAACAAAGCGCGGGCGTTGACGGTGCCGCGGACGCTGCCGTCCTTGGGGGACTTCAGGTCCCAGTCCTCGCCGTTGCGCACCGCTTCCATGAACGCGTCGGGGATGAGCACGCCATGGTGGAGGTTCAGCGCCTTGCGGTTGAAGTCGCCGCTGGGCTTGCGGATTTCGAGGAACTCCTCGATCTCCGGGTGGCTGATGTCGAGATAGCAGGCGGCCGAACCGCGACGGAGACTCCCCTGGCTGATCGCGAGGGTCAGCGAATCCATCACGCGGACGAACGGGATGATGCCCGAGGTCTTGCCGTTGAGGCCGACCGGCTCACCGATGCCGCGGACATTGCCCCAATAGGTGCCGATGCCGCCGCCGCGCGAGGCGAGCCACACATTCTCGTTCCAGGTGTCGACGATGCCGTTGAGGCTGTCGGGCACGGAATTGAGGAAGCAGCTGATCGGCAGGCCGCGCCCGGTGCCGCCGTTCGACAGCACGGGGGTGGCGGGCATGAACCACAGGCGCGAGATATAGTCGTAGATGCGCTGGGCATGCGCGGCATCGTCGGCATAGGCCGACGCGACGCGGACGAACAGGTCCTGGAAATTCTCACCCGGCAGGAGATAGCGGTCGCGCAACGTGTCCTTGCCGAATTCGGTCAGCAGCGCGTCGCGCGAATGATCGACCTCGACCGGGTAGATGCGCGGGGCGACGGTCTTCGAATCCAGCTTCTTCTTGGCCTTGGCAGGCTTTTCGGGCGCAGTCGCCTTGGGCGCAACGGGCGTTTCGACGGTATCGGTCACAGTTTCACTCACGCTCGTTTCCTGGCTGTCTCTGAAGTCCATCGGTCGTCCCCTGCCACGTCCAATCGTCACGACTCGGGGGGGGCGGTACCGATCCTAGCACCTTAGCATCCGATACGGAGAGAACAAATCGTGTCCATCCGCACCGTCCAAGCGACAGAAAGACACCCCGCGATATAGGATCGCGAGCGATGCTCCACCAGTGCTTGGGCTTGTCCCCCTGTGTGACCACTAGAGATTGTGCCAATCCGGCAGCAGAGGCAATACCGTAAATGACAGTTAAGGGACTCGGTTCGTCGCTGATATGACTCGGTTCATGGCACGCCAACCAGCGCAGAGGGGCCGCGACGCGCGGGCCTTCCTCGCCTTTTCAGAATGCAAGAGAACGACGCGCGAACGCGGGATTTTTTTCGCAGGCCGATTCATCCACAGCTTTCTGACTCCGCGACGCCGCCAGATGTAGCGATCCCCGCCCGGCACGCCGGACGGGGAGCTGAAAGAAGAAGACCCTCCCAAACCCCTCCCGCAAGCGGGAGGGGCCTGTATTGAGGTCGTCAGAACCGGCCGGTCAGTTCGATCCCGTAGAAGCGCGGCTCGGCCGGAATGAAGGTCGGGATGCCGAACGCGCCGCCAGTGTTGCCGGCGTCGAGCAGATAATCCTCGTTCGACAGGTTGCGGCCGAACAGCGCCACTTCGTAGCGATCGTCGGCAAAGGACACGCCGGCGCGCGCGTTGAACAAAGTGACGCCCGGCTGGCTGATCAGCGGATTGTTCGGGATCTCGAAGAAGATCCGCGAACGATAGGTGACCGTCGGCGTCGCGAAGACGCGCACGCCGCCCAGGTCGGTGTTGAGCGTGAAGCCGCCTGCCGCCTGCACTTCGGGCTGGAGGCGGAAGCGCGCGCCGGAGAAGGCGGGAGCGACCGAATTGCCCTTTTCGATCTTGGCGTCGATATATGCGCCATTGGCGAAGAGGGTCAGCCACGGGGTTGCGCGGACGCTGACTTCGGCCTCGACACCGAAGTTGCTGGCCTTGCCCGCGCTCTGGGTGACGGTGGTGCCGTTCGACTGGACCACGCTGACCTGGAAGCCGTCATATTTCTGGTAATAGACGCCGAGCGTGCCCGACACCGGACCGACGCGACCCTTGAGCCCGGCTTCGTAGTTCCACACCTTTTCCTCGGCGACGAGGCTGAGGTTTTCGACCGGACCGCCCGCAGTCGCGCGCGCCGACAGCTGCACCACCGGCGAGCGGCGGCCCTTGGACACGGTGGCGAAGAGGTTGATGTCGTCGGTCGCGCGGAACAGGATGTTGAAGCGCGGCAGCACCGCATCGAAGCTGTCTTCGGCATGGAGCGTGCGGCCGGCGGTGTCGACCTGACCGGGGATCAGCGACGCGCCGCCCGACAGCTGCGACCGCGGCACGCGGGCGAAATAGCCCGAGCGGCGGGTTTCGGTGAGCCAGCGCACGCCGGCGGTCAGCTCAAGCTGCGGGAACGGGATCCAGGTGCCGTCGGCGAACAGCGAATAGCTGTCGTTGCGGCCCTGATTTTCGAACACCGAGCTATAGGGGATCGACGTGCGCAGGCCGCCGGTGGCAAGCGCGGTCGCCTGTGCCGCGGTCACCACGCCCGCCGCGTTGATGCAGCCGAGCCCCGGAATGATGTTCGCCGCGCACTGCAGGAAAATGCCTTCCTCCGACGAGAAGGGAACGTTCTGGAAATTGTCTTCGACGAACACGTTGAAGCCGAACGAGCCGCGGAACTTGGTGCCGGTATAGGCGAAGCGGCTTTCCTGGCTCGCCTGCCAGCCCTTGGCATATTCGGCGAACTCCAGATACCAGGCGGCCGAACCATCGGCATCGAACACTTCGAGGCTGTCGAATTCGCGATAGCCATTGACCAGGGTCAGCGACCAGCGATCGGTGATGTCCCAGCTGACCGTCAGATTGGCGTCATAGACTTCGCGGTTCAGGCCGAGCTTGTCGGCACCCAGCGCGGTCGCCGAAAAGGGCGAGCCGCCGAGATGCGCGACGCCGAACGGGTTGCCCGGACCCGCCGTGGTCGGCAGCGCGCGCGAAATGAAGGGGGTGCCGCTGTTGCGCTGCTGGTCATAGGTGAGGATCAAGTCGGCGCGGAACGCGTCGCTGGGCTCGAAGCGGAGTGAACCGCGCACACCGAGCTGGTCCTGCGCGTAGAGATCGTCCTGATTGGGGGCGAGATTTTCGACATAGCCGTCACGCTTCTTATACTCGAACGCGATGCGGCCGCCGAACACGTCGTTGCCGGCATTGACGAAGCCCGCGACGCGCCATGCGTCGAAATTGCCGTAGCTGACGCTCAGTTCCCCCGAAAAGCCGGGCTCCGGACGCGCCGAGATGATGCTGATCGCGCCGATGGTCGAGGCGGTGCCGAACAGGGTCGCCTGCGGCCCCTTGATCACTTCGACGCGCTCGAGGTCGTAGATCGCCTGGTAGGACCCACGCGAGCGCGAGATGTCGACGCCGTTATAATAAAGCGAGACGCGCGGCCCCTGCTGCGCCGAACCCGAGTCCGAGGTGATGCCGCGGATCACGATGCCGGGGTTGTTCGCGCTCTGCTCCTGCACGTTGAGGCCGGGGACATAGTTGGACAGCTCGTCCAGATCCTGCACGCCCAGTTCGCGCATCCGCGCGCCGCTGTTGGCGCTGATCGTGATCGGCACGTCGACCGCGCGCTGCTCGCTCTTCTGCGCGGTGACGATGATGTCGCCATCATAGCCCTCGGTCGCGGGAGCCGCCGGTGCTTCCTGCGCAAGCGCGGTGCCGGACACGGTGGTGAGCAGCGCCGCGAACGCGACGCCGGAAAGGCGCAATGCCATGATCGGATTCCCCTGAATGATGTTGTCTTGGTGATCGCCCCCTGCGCCCGATCTGTTGCAGCGCAACGCGATTTCGGTGACGAAGCGGGGAGAGTTTCGTGACGATTTGGCGACATCGTTACGCTTGAGACAAGCCACCCCGCTGCCTAGGGCGGGTGGGTATTCCCGCGATCGGAGATTCCGCCATGTCGTTGCTTCCCGCCCTGTTGCTGCTTGCCGCCGGAACCGCCGCCACTGCAGCGGAAGCACAGCAGGCCGCACCCTCAGCCGGTGCCGAACTGGTGGTCGAACGATCGATCGACGACCTGTCCGCCGATCTGGCAGCCGGGCGGACGAGCAGCGAGGCGCTGGTGCGGGCCTATCTGGCGCGGATCGAGGCTATCGATCGCAAGGGGCCGACGCTGCGGTCGGTGATCGCGACCAACCCGGACGCGATCGCACAGGCGCGCATGCTGGATGCCGAGCGGCGCGCGGGCAGACTGCGCGGGCCGCTGCATGGCATTCCGGTGCTGGTGAAGGACAATATCGACACGATCGGCATGGCGACCACCGCGGGGAGCCTGGCGCTGAAGGACAATATGACCAACCGCGACGCGCCGCTGGTGGCGAAGCTGCGCGCGGCGGGGGCGATCATCCTGGGCAAGACCAACCTGTCCGAATGGGCCAATATCCGATCGACCCGGTCGATGAGCGGGTGGAGCGCGGTCGGCGGGCTGGTGCGCAACCCCTATGCGCTCGACCGCACCGCGTGCGGTTCATCGAGCGGGTCGGGAGCAGCTGCCGCCGCCAGCCTTGCCGCCGCGACCGTGGGGACCGAGACCGACGGGTCGATCGTGTGCCCGTCGTCGATCAACGGGCTGGTGGGGATGAAGCCGACTTTGGGGTTGGTCAGCCGCACCCATGTCGTGCCGATCAGCCATAGCCAGGACACCGCCGGGCCGATGACGCGCAGCGTGCGCGATGCCGCGCTGATGCTGACCGCGATGGCGGGGAGCGATCCGGCCGATGCGGCGACGGCGCAAGCCGATGCGAAGCGGGTCGATTATGCCAAGGGGCTGGACGCCAATGGCCTGCGCGGGGTGCGCGTCGGAGTGGTGCGACCGCCTAACCTGTCCCCCGATCTGGCGCGCGTGTTCGATACCGCGTTGGAGCAGCTGAAGACGGCGGGCGCGGTGCTGGTGCCGGTCGAGCGGCCGGCAACGCCCGGGATGGGTGCTGCGGAGTTCTCGGTGTTGCTGACCGAACTGAAGGCCGATCTCGACGCCTATCTGGCGACCACACCAAAGGCGGTGACCGCGCGCACGCTGGACGCGGTAATCGCGTTCAATGCCGCCAATGCGGCGAGCGAAATGCCGTTCTTCGAGCAGGAGATTTTCCTGGATGCGGCGAAGACCAAGGGTCTGGACGACCCCGCCTATCGCACCGCGCGCGAGACGTCGCTGCGGCTGGCGGGCAAGGACGGGATCGACGCGATGCTGGCCAAGGCGAATGTCGCGCTGCTGGTCGCGCCGACGGCGGGCGCGGCATGGCCGTCCGATCCGGTGCATGGCGACCAGTCGGACGGCCCATCGGCAAGTTCGATGCCCGCAATCGCCGGATACCCGCATCTGACCGTGCCGATGGGGCTGGTCGACGGATTGCCGGTGGGGTTGAGCTTCTTCTCCACCGCCTGGCGCGATGCCGAGGTGCTGAAGGCGGGATATGCGTTCGAGCAGCGGGCCAAGGCACGGGTAGCACCGCGCTATTTGCCGAGCGTGGATGCCGGGCCGGGATTGGACGGGGTGCGCTGAACGCTAGGCTGTATCGATATTCAGCGATCAGTCGCCCCGCTATCCTCCCCCGGCCAGGGGGAGGTGGCAGCGCGAGGCGCTGACCGAGGGGGAGGAAGCGCGACGGTCGAGAAGGCACAGCCGTCCTCCCCCTCCGTCGCCTTCGGCGCCACCTCCCCCTGGCGGGGGAG
>NZ_LSJM01000311.1 GCF_001557215.1 Sphingomonas sp. CCH9-E2
TGCCGACGATCAGGCTACCGGGCGGAAACTCCTTGCCCTCGGTCACCAGCGCGCCGGCACCGATCAGGCAATCGTTGCCGATCACCGCGCGGTTGAGGATGATCGCGCCCATACCCACCAGCACGCGGTTGCCGATGGTGCAGCCGTGCAGGATCGCGTGATGACCGATCGTGCAGTCTTCCCCGATCGTCAGCGGCGCACCGGGATCGGAATGGAGCATCGCGCCTTCCTGGACATTGCTGCGTGCGCCCAGGATGATCGGCGTATTGTCGGCGCGGATGACTGCGCCGAACCACACGCTGGCCCCTGCTGCCAGCCGCGCGTCACCGATCACGTCGGCGCTCGGCGCGATCCAGGCATCGGGGTCGATCTCGGGCTGCAGGTCTTCGAACGCGTAGATCGGCATGCGGCTCTCCCGGTCGTCTTTAAAATCGGACGCAGGCGGAACGTCCGGCGATTTCAACCGTAGTGCATGTAACTCGGCCGGGCCGAGACGGATATGGGAGACATCCAATGATCAACCTGATTGTACTGCTGATCGTGGGCGGTGTGCTTGGCTGGCTGGCCAGCATCGTGATGCGGACCGATGCCCAGCAGGGCATTTTCCTCAACATCGTCGTGGGCATTGTCGGTGCGTTGCTTGCCGGATTGCTGATCACGCCGATGATCGGCGGCGCGTCGATCACCGACGGGTCGTTCAGCGCAACGTCGCTGCTGATTTCGTTCCTGGGCGCGGTCGTGCTGCTCGGGATCGTCAACCTGGTTCGTCGCGGCTCGGTCCGCTAACGGACGCTTCACTCTACCCTTCCCAAGCCCTTACGGGGTGACCATCCGGTCGCCCCGTATTTTTATCCCGGAAAGGCGGGCAGGCCGGGGACGGATACGCCGAACAGCAGCGCGATCCCCACTGCACCGCACAACACGGCCAGCGTCGAGGACATCGAGAACAGGCCCCAGCCTACCGCCGTGACCATTGCCGGATTGGGCCGCGCGGCGCGGCGGTTCTGCTCGGCCGAAATCAGGACGAAGCCCGTCAGCAGCCCATAGATGAACACCGAAAATTCAAGCATGCGATTCTGATCCCGCCCCCGGAAACCGGTCGGATGCTATCGGGCATTGGTTAATTCTTCAACGCGGTCGGGCACGTATTTACCGCAGCGCAGCAGTGTTTCGTCGCATTGCAATGCCCCAAAGTTGAAAGTTGGTTCAGGTTCGCTTGACCGCGCCGACCCCGCGCGACTATCGCCGCGGCATTGGGGTTAGGAGAGACTCGCGGCGATGAACAAGCTGTACCCGACTGCCGAAGCGGCGCTCGAAGGCCTGCTGCACGACGGCATGACGATTTGCGCGGGCGGGTTCGGCCTGTGCGGCATCCCGGAACGACTGATCGACGCGATCCGCGACAGCGGCGTTACCGGCCTCACCATCGCCAGCAACAATGCCGGGATCGATGGCGAGGGACTTGGCAAGCTGCTGCGCACGCGCCAGGTGCGCAAGATGATCTCGTCCTATGTGGGTGAGAACAAGGAGTTCGAGCGGCAATATCTGGCGGGTGAGCTTGAGGTCGAGTTCTGCCCCCAGGGCACGCTGGCCGAACGCTGCCGGGCGGGCGGCGCGGGCATCCCCGGCTTCTACACCAAGACCGGCGTCGGAACGAAGGTGGCCGAGGGGAAAGAGGTCAAGGTGTTCGACGGGCAGGAGTATATCCTGGAACGCGGCATCCGCGCCGACCTTGCGATCATCAAGGGGTGGAAGGCGGACGAGGCGGGGAACCTGATCTTCCGCAAGACCGCGCGCAACTTCAACCAGCCGATGGCGACCGCCGCCAATATCTGCGTCGCCGAGGTCGAGGAAGTGGTGCCGGTCGGCAGCCTCGACCCCGACACGATCCATCTGCCCGGCATCTATGTGAAGCGGATGATCGTCGGCGCGCCCTACGACAAGAAGATCGAGTTCCGCACGGTCCGTCAGCGGACCAGCGAGGCGGCGTGAGCCGGCTGCGTGCCCTGCTGACGCTGGGCGCGGCGGGGCTGCTGTGCGGCGGGTGCGTCGCCGCGGCGATCCCGATTGTCGCGGTCGGCTCGGGCTGTGGCTCGGGC
>NZ_LSJM01000312.1 GCF_001557215.1 Sphingomonas sp. CCH9-E2
ACCCTCGGCACCCTCCTTCCCCGGCTCCAGCCCGAGGATCCCGCCGCCCGCCTGTTGCTGTTCGGCATCCGCCAGCTCGGCGCGAACGGCCTGGGCGACGCCGCCGCCGCGCATGCCTTCATCACCGCCTTCGGCAAGGGCTTCCGCCGCCCGCTATTGCTGCTGCGCACGCTGATGGCGGAGATGTCGGCCGCCAGCGCCGGCCCGATCCAGATCGCGCCCTGGTGCTGCGCCCGCATGACCGCATCCGAAGCCGCGCTGATCGCGGTCATCGCCAGCGTCGAGCGCGACAGCGAACGCGCCCATCTGCTCCTGTCCGACCTGCTCGGCATCCGCCGCATCGACACCGTGCTGGCCACCGCCCACGCGCTCTCCAACGCCTTCGCCGATGCCGGGATGCCGGTGGAGGTTTAGCGGTCCCGCGCGCGCAACTGCGCCAACGTCTCCGCGGCCCAGCGATACATGTCCGCCTCCGCCGCGCGCTGCTGTCGGTCGAGCCGCCGCGCCCGCGCCTCGACCTCCTCCAGCTGCTTGCGCGCCTTGTTCTCCCAGCCCTCGGCGAGCAGCAGCGCGGCATAACGGCACCGCGCCTCTTCGCCGGGGAGGCGCGTCACGATGTCGGCATACAGGTCCAGCGCCTCCTGCGCGCGACCGAGATGCTCGAGCATCCGCGCGCGCAGCAGCGACAGCCGGTCCCGCTCGGCCTGACCCGATGGCGGGTCGAGCGCGTCGATCAGCGCCAGCGCTTCGGCGGCATGGCCTTGCTCGAACACCGCCCGCGCGATCTTGCGCTCGATCGCCGCGTCACCGGGAGCACCCATGCGCGCGTCGCGATACGCCGCCTCGGCCTCGCTCCACCGCTTCAGCTCGGCATAGGCGTCGCCCAGCCGCACCTTGTTCGCCACCGTATCGGCCATGTCGAGCGCATCGCGCGCCGTGCGCAACTCGCGCTCGGGGTCTAGCGCCGCGACCGCCTTGGCCCGTGCGGTGCGCACATGCCGGTTGCCGGCAAGCCCCGGCAGGATCTCGACGATGACATAGGCGATGCTGCCCACCACCGGCAGAAAGATCAGCGCCGCAAGCCACAGCGTGTTGCGGCCCGTCTTCACCAGATGCACGACCAGCGCGACCTGGATGCCGATCACCGCGAGATAGGCGATCATGCCGGGGCCTTCTCCGCCCGCGCATCCCCCTCGCCCTCGGTCCCGGCATTGCCGATCGACCGGTCGACCAGCCCCGACGCCATCATCCACCAGAACAGCAGCACCCCGGGCAGCGCCAGCACGGTCGTGAACAGATAATAGTTCACATATCCCATGCCCTCGATCAGCAGCCCGGCGGTCGTGCCCGACAGGAACCGGCCCAGGATGCTCGCCGCCGCCGACAGCAATGCGAACTGCGTCGCGGTGAAGCTGAGGTTGCACAGGGCCGAAAGGTACGCGACCACACACACCCCGCCGACACCGCTCGCGAAATTCTCGAACCCCATCGCGGCGGCCATGCCGATGTTGCTCTTGCCGCTTGCCGCCAGCGCGGCGAATGCGGCGTTGGAAATCATCATAAGGAACAGGCTGAGCAGCACCGACCGCTTCATGCCGAGCTTCACATACAGCACGCCGCCAACGAAAATCCCGGCCAGCAGCGCGACAAAGCCGACGCCGACGTCGTAAAACGCGATCTCGGTCTTGCTGAACCCGAGATCGTTGAACAGCAACCGCAGCGTCAGATTGGCCAGCGTATCGCCCAGCTTGTGTACCAGCACGAACAGCAGCACCACAGCGCCGCCCTCCCGCCGGAAAAATTCGATCAGCGGCCCGACCTTGCCGCTGTCGGCAGGTGCTGCCGCAACCGGACGAAGCAACGCGATCCCCAGCAGCGCGGCGGCACCCGCCACCAGCAGCGCGATCGCCAGCGGATCGCTCCACCCGCGCCACAGCCCGACGCCGACTCCCGCGACGGTCACCAGCCCCAGCCAGGTCAGCGCACTCGGCTTGCCCGCATCGCGCGCACGCCGCGCGGTCAGGTCGAATAGCGGGAACAGATAGCCGACCAGCACCATGTTCGACAGGATGTTGACCCCCAGCACCCCATCGATCCAGCGCCCAACCAGGTAGAGCGGAACGAACGACAGGATGAACATGAGATACGGCCGCTGCGCCATCCGCTCGGGCCATTCGCGGCTCACCTTACGCTCCGGCTCGCCGACGATCAGCCCGGCCAGGATCGCGGGCAGCGCAAAGATCGCGCAGGCGGCATAGGCCACGCCCCAACCCGCCCCATCGGCGACATACAGCGCCAGTCCGCCCGCACCGGCCGACCCGATCCGCCAGCCATATTGCGACATGCCCGACCCGATGCCCAGCTGGCGCGGTTCGAGCAGCTCGATGCGATAGGCGTCGATCACGATGTCGAACGTCGCCCCGGCAAGGCCAACCATGATCGCCGCCGCCACGACCCAGCCGAGCGACGCGGTCGGATCGAGGCTGCCGAGGAACACCACCGCCGCCGCGACCAGCGCGCCCGTGACGATCAGCCAGCTGCGCCGCATCCCGATCGCGCCCAGCACAGGAATGCGGAACTTGTCCACCACCGGCGCCCACGCCCATTTGAGGTTATAGGCAAGGAACGTCAGCGCGAAGGCGGTCACCGCCGACTTGGTGATCCCGTCCTGCGCCAGCCGCGTGGTCAGCGTCGCGCCGATCATCGCAAAGGGAAAACCGGACGAAATGCCCAGCGCCAGCGCGGCGAGCGGCGCCTTTTCGAAATAGGGCCGGATCCCGTCGATCAACGATCCACTGGCCGGCGTCACCGCGTCACTCATGCAATCCCCCACGCTTTGACAGCGACCCTAGCGCGAAAAACGCCGCTGCAAAGCCCGGGTGAGGATTATTGCGCGACGGGCTGGAACAGGCGCAAGCCCGATGGAATGCGCTTGGGCGCGCGCCCCTCGGCCAGCGCCTCGCAAATGTCGATCGCCGCGACCAGATCGCGCTGCTTGTACGGCTTGGTCAGGCAGCCAAGCCCGATCGGTTCGAACTCCGCCGGGTCGCGCCCGGTGATGATCAGCACCGGAATGTTCTCGGCGCACGCCGCATGGGCCACGTCCGCGCCATTGCCATCGCTCAGGCCCAGGTCGACCAGCACGATATGCGGCTTTTCCGCCGCGATGATGTGCCCGATCGCCTCGCCCACCGAATCGGTCGTGGCGACGACGGTAAATCCTTCGTCGGACAGGAAATGTTCGGTGTCGAACGCCACCAGCGGCTCGTCTTCGACGATCAGCACCCGAACGATCTGCCGCTTCTTCCTGCCGAATACCATGACCCACCCGAACGTTACGCCTGTCAAACGCATTGAACGCGTTCCGGTTCGGCTGCGCACAAGAATTTTGCGCGCGGGCCCAACCCGCTGTATCGCGCCTCAATGTCCCCTTCATCGACCAATCAACCTGAACGGCAACCTGCCAAGGCCGGCGAACGTATCGCCAAGCTGCTCGCCCGTGCCGGAATTGCGTCACGGCGCGAGATCGAACGCATGATCGCCGAAGGCCGCGTCGCGATCGACGGTCAGACCCTGACCACGCCTGCCACGGTGCTGACCTCGCTTCACGGCGTCACCGTCGATGGCAATCCGGTCGCCGCGCCCGCCCCGGCGCGCCTGTTCCGCTTCCATAAGCCCGCCGGGCTGCTCACCACCGAACGCGATCCCGCCGGTCGCCCGACGATCTATAGCCGTCTGCCCAAGGGCCTGCCCCGCCTGATGCCGGTCGGCCGCCTCGATCTCTCGACCGAGGGGCTGCTGCTGATGACCACCGATGGCGAGCTCAAGCGCCAGCTTGAACTCCCCGCCACCGGGGTCGAGCGCAGCTACCGCGCCCGCGCCTATGGTCAGGTCACCCAGGAGCAGCTGGAAGAGCTGATGCTCGGCGTCGAGATCGAAGGCGTGCGCTACGGCTCGATCAACGCCAATCTCGAACGCCGCACCGGCGCGAATGTGTGGATCGAACTGACCCTGACCGAGGGGAAGAACCGCGAAGTCCGCCGCGTCCTCGAACATCTCGGCCTCAAGGTCAGCCGCCTGATCCGCACCCGCTACGGCCCGTTCGAACTCGGCGACATGCCCGTCGGCGCGGTGGATGAAATCCGCCAGCACGACCTGATCGTGTTCCGCAAGGCGCTGACCGGCCCCGGCGGCGGCAAGGCCGCATCGAACCTGCAACTGTCGGGCAAGTCCAAGGCGGTGGATGCACCACCCGAAGAGACGCCCGAACCCGCAGCTCCGTCCCCAGCCAACCGCGCGGAACGCCGCAAGGCGGGCGCGCAGGTCAGCGAGCCCGAAGCCTATAAGCCCGCACGCCCCAAGGCGGAGAAGAAGGGTCCCGAAAAATTCGGCGTCGCCCAACGCCGCCGCCACCAGGCTGCGATCCAAAAGAAGAAGAGCCTCTCCCTTTCCGGGGATGGGATGGGGGTGGGACAGCGCCGACAGCGGCTCGATGCCGCTGACGGGGCTCCGAGGCCGGAACGCCGTCCCTCGCAGCAAAAGGGCAAGCCATTCGGCAAGCCCTCCGCCCCGCGCCATGCCCAGCATGACGACGACGGCAGCCCGCTGCTCGATCGGCCAAAGCGCGCCTTCCGACCCGGCGCCCGCCACCCCGGCACCGCACCCGGCAAGCGCCCGCCAAAGGGCAAGGGTAACCCGACCAAACGAGGCCCGCGCTCATGAGGATCATCGCCGGAACCTGGCGCGGCCGCCCGCTCGTCGCGCCCAAGGGCGACGCCACCCGCCCCACCGCCGATCGCACGCGTGAGGCGTTGTTCTCGATGCTCACCAGCCGCGTCGGCAGTTTCGAAGGGCTGGCCGTCGCCGACCTGTTCGCCGGCTCGGGCGCGCTGGGCCTTGAGGCACTGTCGCGCGGCGCAGCCTCGTGCCTGTTCGTCGAGCAGGACCGCGCCGCGCTCGACGCGCTGCGCGCCAACGCCGACAAGCTCGGCATCCGCCCCGACATCCGCGCCGCATCGGTCCTGTCGCTCGGCCCCGCGCCCAAGCCGCTTGACCTCATCATGATGGACCCGCCCTATGGCACCGGCGCAGGCGCGGTCGCTCTCGACAAGCTCGCCCGCCTCGGCTGGACCGGCCCCGCCTCCTGGGTCAGCATCGAAACCGCGAAGGGCGAAAAGGTCGAGGTCGACGGCTTCGTCACCGATACCGAGCGGGTCCACGGCAAGGCGATGCTGACGATCTTGCGCCAAGCGACCTAGCGGCGCATCTTCCCCGCATGGGAAAGCTCGATCCGATCTACTCGGAATTCGAAACCGAGGAAGAGGCGCAAGCCTATGATGCCTAGTTTCGCGCGCAGGTGGAAGCTGGACTCGCATCGACTAGGCCACGCATTCCCCACGCGGAGGTAATGGCGAAGATCGACGCGATCATCGAAAAGCATCGGGGTGCGCAGTCCGACCTGGGAAGCTGACGCCGAGCTTCAGCTCGTCGAGCTATTGAGTTCATCGGCGAACGAAACGCATCAGCAGCGGCCCGCCTCCGTATCATGATCGATGATGCGATCAATCGCACGTGTCGGTTCCCAGAGAGCGGCCGCCCAGGGCGCATCCATGGAACGCGCGAACTGATTGTCCATCCGAACCATATCGTGAGCTATCAAATCACTGACACGACGATCGACATCCTCCGCATTCGCCCACGCTACCCGTAAGACGGCGGCGGCTCCCACCGGGAAGCCGCCGCCCGAGCATCAGGGCAGCATCCGCACGCCCGGCTCGCGGTCCCAATAGCGCTTCGCCGCCGCCGCGACGAACCCGTCATCCAGACCCACCACACCATTGTCCGGCTCCACACCCGCCTTTTCGAGCAGCGGTTGTGCCGCATCGCTCGCCGCAATCGCTTTCAGATGCGCGAACGCATCCATCACGAACTGCACAGCCGCGCCTTCCTTGAGCAGCATCGCGGTGCCCTCTTCCGACAGCGCGATCACCACCGCATCCGACATCACCGACGGATAGCCCGCCAGCTGCGCATCCGCTTTGAGCAGCGAGCCGTCCGACATCTTGGCACCACCGACCTTGGGTGCGACGATCACCGCCCGCGCGCCAGCACCCTCGATCGCCTTGGTCATCTTTGCCACTGCGTCGGCATCCGACCCGTCGGCAACAAGGATCGCGATCGACCGGCCGACAATATCCTCCGGCTCCAGCGGCCCATCGATGATCCGCAACGCCGGCGACAGGTCGAAGTCCTGTACCTCCGCCGCGGCCTTGGACGCAGCAGGCACCGGCATGCCGATCCCATCCGCCACACGCTGCGCCAGCTCCGGATCGACATTCACCAGATTGGCCACCGTCCGCTCGCGGACATGCTCCAGCCCGACCTTGGACAGCTCGAACACAAGTGCGAAGGCAACATGCGCCTGCTCCGCCTCGGCCAGCGAGCGGTAGAACATCCGCGCCTGGCTATAGTGGTCGGCAAAGCTCTCCGGCCGCAGCCGCAGCTTGTCGCCCTGTTCCTGCTCGGCCGCGCGCCCGGGATGCGTCTCGAAGCCGGTCACCGGGCATTCGCGCGGCCCGGTCACTTCCCCCGCCATGTCCAGGCTGTTGGGCTCGTAATTCGCGCGCCCCTTGGGCACGTTCATCTGCATATGCCCGTCGCGCTGAAAGTTCATCACCGGGCATTTCGCGGCATTGATCGGCAGCTGGTGGAAATTGGTCGATCCCAGCCGCTTGAGCTGCGTGTCGAGATACGAGAACAACCGCCCCTGCAGCAGCGGATCGTTGGTGAAGTCCAACCCCGGCACGATGTTCCCCGGGCAGTAGGCAACCTGCTCGGTCTCGGCGAAGAAATTGTCGGGATAGCGATCGAGCACCATCCGCCCGATCGGTCGGACCGGAAGCACTTCCTCGGGAATGATCTTGGTCGGGTCGAGCACGTCATAGGGCAGGCTGTCGGCGAATGCTTCGTCGAACGCCTGAATGCCCAGCTCCCATTCGGGGAAATCGCCGCGGTCGATGGCCTCGAACAGGTCGCGGCGATGGAAATCGGGATCGGCCCCGGCGATCTTCACCGCCTCGTCCCAGCAGGTCGACTGCACGCCCTGCTTCGGCTTCCAGTGGAATTTGACAAAGGTCGACTTGCCTGCCGCATTGACCATGCGGAAGGTGTGGACGCCAAAGCCCTGCATCGTGCGCAGCGATCGCGGGATGGTGCGGTCGCTCATCGCCCACATGATCATGTGGATCGATTCGGGCATCAGGCTGATAAAGTCCCAGAAGGTATCGTGCGCCGACGCCGCCTGCGGGTATCCGCGATCCGCCTCCATCTTCACCGAATGAACCAGGTCGGGGAATTTGATCGCGTCCTGGATGAAGAACACCGGGATGTTGTTGCCAACCAGGTCCCAATTGCCTTCTTTGGTATAGAACTTCACGGCAAATCCGCGCACATCGCGCGGCGTATCGATCGACCCGGCGCCGCCCGCCACGGTCGAAAACCGCGTGAACACCGGCGTCTTCTTGCCCTTCGCGCTGAAAAGTCCCGCCTTGGTCAGGTCGGACAGATCCTCATAGCTTTCGAAATAGCCATGCGCCGCAGAGCCGCGCGCGTGCACGATTCGCTCGGGGATCCGCTCATGGTCGAAATGGAAGATCTTCTCGCGCAGCACGAAATCTTCCAGCAGCACCGGTCCGCGCGCACCCGCCTTCAGCTGGTTCTGATTGTCGGACACGCGAATGCCCTGGTTGGTGGTCAGGTGATCCGCGCCCGCGTGATCGCCTTGCTCGGGCACGCGCTGGTGGGTTTCGCCACCGTTACCGTGGTCGGTGTCGAACTGTGTCTCGTCTGTCATATGGGAAGCCCCTTGCGATGCCGTGCCCGCTCAACGGGTGGCAGCGGCCAAGGGTCCGCCGACTAACGTGGATCAGTGCGATTAGGCCGCGTCACGCCCCTTCAGCGCGAGCAGGGCGATCAGGCTCAGCACCGCCGCGCCACTCAGATACCAGCCGACCGGAGCCAGCCCCGCATCCATCGCCAGCTTCTGCGCAATTACCGGGGTCAGCCCGCCGCCGATCACCCCGGCAATGTTGAACGCCATCGACACGCCGGTATAGCGCACCCGCGCGGGGAACAGGTCGGTCAGCCACGCCGACAACGGCCCATAGACGAACCCCATCGCGAACAGCAGCAGCGCCAGGAACGCGAACACCCCGCCCAGCCCCGCGCCCATCAGCGG
>NZ_LSJM01000313.1 GCF_001557215.1 Sphingomonas sp. CCH9-E2
CCCCCAACCCCTCCCCTGAAGGGGAGGGGCTTGAAGAAGAACTCGTCCACAACGCCATCACCGCCGCATCCGGCCGCTGCACGCTGCGATGCCCTGCCCCGTCCAGCGCGCGGCGCAACCCGCTGACGATCAGCCCGCGCGCCAGCTGCGGATCGCGGAACCGCACCTCGGTCTTGGCCGGGTGGACGTTCACATCGACCTGATCGGGCGGCACGTCGAGGAACAGCGCCACCACCGGATGACGGTCGCGCGCCAGCATCTCGGCATAGGCGCCGCGCACCGCCCCGGTCAGCAGGCGATCCTTAACGGGCCTACCGTTGACGAACAGATATTGGTGATCCGCCACACCCCGATTGAACGTCGGCAGCCCCGCGACGCCGCCCAGCATGATCCCTTCGCGCTCGAAATCGATCCCGACGCTGTTCGCCGCCAGATCGCGGTCGGTCAGCGCGGCGACGCGCGCGATCCGGTCCATCCCTTCCTGTACGGCAAGCACCCGCCGCCCGTCATGCTCGACCGAAAAGCCGATCTCGGGCCGCGCCATCGCCAGCCGCTTCACGACGTCGAGGCATGCGGCATATTCCGACCGCGTCGAGCGCAGGAATTTGCGCCGCGCCGGCACCTTTTCGAACAAGCCCTCGACCCGCACCCGCGTGCCGGGAGGCAAAGCGGCCGGCCCCTCCGCCGCCAATGCGCCATTGTCCACGGTCCGCGACCAGCCATCCGCCCCACGCGGGCGGCTCTCGACCGTGAAGCGCGACACGCTCGCGATCGATGGCAGCGCCTCGCCGCGAAAGCCCAGGGTGGTCACCGCATCGATCGCATCGTCGGGCAGTTTCGACGTCGCATGCCGCTCCAGCGCCAGCGCCATTTCGGGCGGCGTCATGCCGCATCCGTCGTCGGTCACCTCGATCAGTTCGATCCCGCCGCCGGACAGCCGCACGGCGATCCGGGTCGCTCCCGAATCGACAGCGTTTTCCACCAGTTCCTTGAGCGCGCTGGCGGGGCGTTCCACCACCTCACCTGCGGCTATCCGGTTGACAAGATGCTCCGGCAAGCGTCGTATTGACATGCAAGCCGGTGTAGCCCAAGCGGCGCCATCCCGCGACCCGTATCCGCCAGATTTCCTTCGGCCCCAGATTTTCTCCTGTGCGGAGTCGATCCGACCGAAACGGGTCAAGGTATGATTTTTCAGTGCGAACCCGCGGCCCCGGGCGGCCGTGACAGAACGGTGCGATCAGAATGATTTTCTCCCGCCTTTTCAAGTTCATGTCCCACGATCTCGCGATCGATCTGGGGACCGCGAATACCGTTGTCTATCTGCGCGGGCGCGGGGTCGTCCTGAACGAACCGTCGGTGGTGGCGGTCGAAACGCTCAACGGGATCAAGCGGGTCAAGGCGGTTGGCGACGACGCCAAGCTGATGATGGGCAAGACGCCAGGCACGATCGAAGCGATTCGCCCGCTGCGCGACGGCGTGATTGCGGATATCGACGTCGCCGAGCAGATGATTTCGCACTTCATCCGCAAGGTGACCGGACAGCGCAAATTCATGCGCTGGCCCCAGATCGTGATCTGCGTCCCCTCGGGCTCGACCAGCGTCGAGCGCCGCGCGATCCGCGACGCCGCGCAAAATGCCGGCGCGTCGCAGGTGTGGCTGATCGAGGAGCCGATGGCCGCCGCGATCGGCGCGGACATGCCCGTGACCGAGCCGATCGGGTCGATGGTCGTCGATATCGGCGGCGGCACCACCGAAGTCGCGGTACTCTCGCTGCGCGGCCTTGCCTATTCCACCTCGGTCCGCGTCGGCGGCGACAAGATGGACGAAGCGATCGTTTCTTATGTCCGCCGCAACCATAACCTGCTGATTGGCGAAGCCACGGCCGAGCGCATCAAGCAGGAAGTGGGCGTCGCCAAGCCGCCCGCGGACGGCATCGGCCTGACGATCCACATCAAGGGGCGCGACCTGGTCAACGGCGTGCCCAAGGAAATTCAGATCAACCAGGGGCAGATCGCAGAAGCGCTGAGCGAACCGGTCGGCACGATTGTGGAGGGTGTGCGCATCGCGCTCGAAAACACCGCGCCCGAACTGGCCGCCGACATTGTCGATCAGGGCATCGTGCTCACCGGCGGCGGCGCGCTGCTCGAAGGGATCGACGAAGTGCTTCGCGATGAGACGGGTTTGCCCGTTACGGTCGCCGAAGATCCGCTCACCTGTGTGGCGCTGGGCACTGGACGTGCGCTAGAAGATCCGGTGTTTCGTGGTGTTCTGATTCAGGTCTGAGGAAGCGGGGGGTATGGCGCCGCCACATAACCGGCGCCCCGGGTTTTCGCGGCGGGCGCAATACGGGCTCTTCATCGGTTATGTGGTCGCGGTCGGCGGTGCGCTGGTCGCGGTGGCGCTGCTGTTGCTCTCGACGCTGAACCCGCCGGCCTATGCCGTTGTGCGCGGTGCCTTCGCGGAACTGGTCACCCCGATCGCCTCGGGCGCGGACTGGACGCGGCGCGGCATCTCCGGCGCGCCGGGGTGGATCGGCAGCTTCTGGGGCGTGCGCGAGGAGAATGCCAAGCTCAAGGCCGAGCTTGAGGCGAACAAGACGCTGATCGAGCATGCCCGCATCGTCACCCGCGACAATCGCCGGTTGCGCGCGCTGCTCAAGCTGCGCGACCGCGTTGCAGACCCGGTCGTGGCAGCCCGCATCGTCTATGCCAGCGGGTCCAGCACGCGGCGCTTCGCCACGCTCAACGCCGGAAGCTGGCAGGGCGTGCGGCCCGGCCAGCCGGTGCGCGGCGCGGACGGGCTGATCGGTCGGGTGGTCGAGGTGAGCCCCAATACCGCGCGCATCCTGCTCGTGCTCGATCCCGAAAGCGTGGTCCCGGTGCGCCGCATCCGCGACGGCCTGCCCGCCATTGCCGCGGGGCGCGGCGACGGGCTGCTCGAAATCCGCTCGGCCAGCGCGGCGCAGGTGCTGTTCGAGCCTGGCGATACCTTCGTGACGTCGGGCACCGGCGGGCTGTTCCCGCCCAACATCGCGGTCGCGGTGACGCAGGAGCGCGCGCGCTGCG
>NZ_LSJM01000314.1 GCF_001557215.1 Sphingomonas sp. CCH9-E2
GATGAGCTTAATGCACTAACAAACCAATCGGTCCACTCGGTGGGGGCAGACCAAAATTTCGCTCAACTCTTTTCAGTCTCGTCTAGGGGCTTTGGCGAGGGCGCACGATCGGTTGGTGAGCGATGAATATCAAGAAATCGGTCTCGAAGATATCATCTGGAGTACGGCCGACACGTTGGGAGTAATTCGATCGAGACTCGACATGGATGGTGAAAATATCCGTTTATCCGGGCGTGCGGGTGTCATGGTTGCGATGGCCATCCATGAACTGAGCACAAACGCGATAAAATACGGTGCGCTGTCTAACGAGGTTGGATCGGTAATTATTCGATGCAGGTCTCTATCTGCTGATTCCGATTTTTTTGAGATCACTTGGACGGAAACTGGCGGGCCGTCGGTTCAAACACCGTCAAGGCAAGGCTTCGGGTCGCGCTTGATACGCCAAGCATTGGCTTCAACCATTGGGGGGAGCGCACATTTCGCATTTGAGCCAAGTGGCTTGATTTGCACAATTTCGGGGAGGCACAGCCTGAACTCCTGAGCCGACCAGCTGCGCGAGCAAGGGTGCAACAGCAGGGTTGAGCATTCATTCCCACGCTGGACCCGAAGTCATGATGTGAGCGCGTACTTCATGAAACTGCTCCCGTGCGATTGCGGCATGCCTAAACGCTCGTCGATAAGTGGGAGCAGATGACGGCTTGCTTTAAAGATGTTCCCAAAATGTTCTTTCCTACAAGCCCTGTCGCGTATAACTGGTTCCCCCTCAACGTGACGGACGGGGTGGGGGATGATCAAGCAACCGTATATGCGCTGGACGCAGGATACCGAGACGGCGTTTCTGCTGGCGCTCAAGGCGACGGGGACGGTGCGCGCGGCGGCGGATGCGGTCGGGCGGTGCGTCGGGTCGGCCTATAAACGGCGGCAGCGGCGGCCGGAGTTTCGCGAGCGCTGGGACGCGATGGTTGCCGAGTGGCAGGCGCAGTGGATCGAGCAGCGCGGGACCAAGGTCGCGGAGACTGCGCCGCGCGAACGCTGGGACGGGTGGTCGGACGTGCGGCGGCGGGCGTTTCTGCGCGCGCTGGCCGAGACGGGCGAACTTGCGGAAGCTGCGCAGCGGGTGGGGATGTCGCGCAGTGCGGTCACGCGGCTGAAGGCGCGCTCACCCGAATTTGCGGCGGCGTGCGCGGCGGCGCTGGCGCGGGCGCTGCCGTGCCTGGAGCAGGTGGCGTGGGAGCGCGCGGTCGAGGGCTGGGACGAGCCGATCGTCCATGGCGGCAAGGTGACGGGGACGCGGCGGCGCTATTCGGAGACGCTGCTGCGCACGCTGCTGGTGCGCGAACAGGCGGCGCGGCAGGCGGAGCGGGTGGTGGCGGCGAAGGCGCGGACGGTGCCGGACTATGCCGCGCCGGACGAAACCGATGCGGCGTTGCTGAAGGCGCTGGACCGGATCGCGCAGGGGCGGCGGCGCGAGGCGCTGGTGCGCGCGGATGCGTGGCAGGAATATGAGCGCGCGGTGATCGCGGGGGAGCGGCCGGGGCTGGTGCCCTGAGCTGCTTGATCCTCCCCGGAACGGGGAGGTGGCAGCGCGTAGCGCTGACGGAGGGGAGCGAGGCACTGGATGCCCTTGCCTTGGGCCCCCTCCACCATGCTGCGCCCACGGCTTGCTTCGCAAGCCGGTTCCGCTGCTGCGATGTGCCCCCGGCACATCGCTGCTCGCAGCTACACCCCCCTCCCCGTTCCGGGGAGGATTTGGCGGCATCCTCCCCCGGTCCGGTCAGAGGTCGTTCCAGCCGTCGCCGCCCGCGACGGCGAGCTGGAGGTTGGCGCGGGCGGGCTTGCGGGCCGGCTGGCGCGCGGGGGCTGAGGCGGTGGCGCGGGGCGCGTCGGAGCCGCCGACGTTGAACTGGCTGGCCTGACCGCTGAGCATTTCGACTTCGCGCGACAGGTTGCGGGCGGCGGCGGAGGTTTCCTCGACCATCGCGGCGTTCTGTTGCGTCGACTGGTCCATCGAGGAGATGGCGACGCTGATCTCGCGGATCGCGGTGGCCTGTGCCTCGTTCGCGCTGGCCATGTCGGCGAGGAGGAGATGGACTTCGCCGACATCGCCCGAGATGTTGGCGAAGGCGGCGTCGACGTTGCGGACCATGTCGACGGCGGTGCCGATATCGGCCTGGGTCGCGGTCAATTGTTCGCGGGCGCGGCCGGCCTCTTCCTCGGCGCGCATGGCGAGGGCGGAGACGAGGTCGGCGACGACGGCGAAGCCGCGTCCGGCTTCGCCCGCGCGGCCGGCTTCGACCGCGGCGTTCATGGCGAGGACGCGGGTCTGGAAGGCGATCTTGTCGAGGCCTTCGATCACGGTGTCGATGCCCTTGGCGCTGTCGCTGACGCGGGTCATCGCCTGCACCGCTTCTTCGGTGGTGGTGCGGCCGGTGGCGACGCTGTGGATCGCGCCATCGGCACGGGTCACGGTGCGCTCGGCGGCTTCGGCGTTGGACTGGAGCCGCTCGCGCATCTGCGACACGGCGGCCGAGGTCTGTTCGAGGCTGGCGGCATTGGCTTCGGTGCGGCGGGCGAGATCCTCCGACGCCTGCGCGATTTCGGTCGAGCCGGTGGTGATGCTGCGCGTGCTGTCCATGACCGATCCGATCAGGTTGCGCAGCGAGGCGAGCGCGGCGTTGAAATTGTCCTTGAGCTCGGCATAGGCGGGCGGGAAGGCAGTGCGGATGTCGGCGGTGAAGTCGCCGTTGGTCAGCGACCCCAGGCTGGTGCGCAGCGTGGTCACGACCTCTGCCTGCTCGGCGGCGCTTTCGATCTGCGCCTTGGCGGTGTCGCGGAAGGTGAACATCGCCCGGGTCATGCGGCCGACGCAATTCTGATAGTCGGTATAGGCGATCGGGCTGTCGAGATCGCCGGCGGCCAGCGCCTCCATGCGGACGACGGTGTTGACATAGGGATCGCAGATCGCCTTGCGGAAGCGGAGGCTGAGCGCACCGGCGGCGACGGCGCAGACGGCGTTGATCCCGGCGGCGACCCAATCGCCCTTGACCAGTTCAATGAGGCCGGTGAACAGGATCAGACCGACAGCGTACCGAACGCGACCAGTGTCTTTTGACGGATTGGCGCTATCGCCTCGAACCAGTGCATCATCTTCGTGCCTTTCCTTCGTTGCTACAGCGTAACGGTCTAAGTATAGGCAGGCGGTCCTGTCGGCGGTTTCCGGCGGTGCGATGTTTGAGCGGGCCGCAATTGGTCGAGGGTCGCTGAAATTCCGATTTTGTAACGGATTCAGTGGTGTGGACGCCATCCTGTGTCAGTGCTGTGGTATTGGCCCTGGGATCGGGATTAACCGGTTATTGAGGGTTTCGACCGGGTTGCTCCCGTGGCGCGGGGGCGCGGATTCATTTCCCATTTCCTGCGCGCATCGCATCGCCTAACGCTGTGCGCATGACCTTTACCGCGAAAATCCTGTTGCTGGGCTCCGGGGAACTGGGGCGCGAGTTCGTGATCTCGGCCAAACGGCTGGGGGCGCAGGTGATCGCGTGCGACGCCTATGCGGGGGCGCCGGCGATGCAGGTGGCGGACGGGTGCGAGGTGTTCTCGATGCTCGACGGCGATGCGCTGCGTGCGGCGATCGACCGGCATGCGCCCGACCTGGTGGTGCCGGAGATCGAGGCGATCCGGACCGAAGTGCTGGCGGAGGTCGAGGCGGCGGGGGTGACGGTGGTGCCCTCGGCGCGCGCGACGATGATGACGATGAACCGCGACGCGATCCGCGAGGTGGCGGCGGTCGAGCTGGGGCTGCGCACGTCGCGCTATCGCTATGCCGAAAGCCTGGACGAGGTGCTGGCGGGGGCCGCGCACACCGGGCTGCCGTGCGTGATCAAGCCGGTCATGTCCTCGTCGGGCAAGGGGCAGACGACCGTGCGCGATGCCGGGAGCCTCGAGGCGGCGTGGGACTATGCGGTCGCGAATATGCGCGGCGACCGGCGGCGGGTGATCGTGGAGGAGTTTGTCGATTTCGATTACGAGATCACGCTGCTGACGGTGCGGACGCGCGAGGGCGTCGTCTTCTGTCCGCCGATCGGGCACCGGCAGGAGCGCGGCGATTATCAGGAAAGCTGGCAGCCCGCGGCGATGACTGCGGGCGCGATCGCGGCGGCGCAGGAGATGGCGCGCAAGGTGGTGGACGATCTGGGCGGCTATGGCCTGTTCGGGGTCGAGTTCTTCGTGAAGGGCGAAGAAGTGATCTTCAGCGAGCTGTCACCGCGGCCGCACGATACCGGCATGGTCACGCTGATCTCGCAGAATTTGACCGAGTTCGACCTGCATGCGCGCGCAGTGCTGGGACTGCCGGTGCCGGAGGTCGTGCTGCGCGGGGCGGCGGCTTCGGCGGTGATCCTGGCGGATCGGGACAGCGAAGCGCCGGGCTATGACGGGATCGCCGACGCGCTGGCGGTGGCTGGCGG
>NZ_LSJM01000315.1 GCF_001557215.1 Sphingomonas sp. CCH9-E2
GCCCCGCCCGCCCCTCTCCCGATGCGCAGCTGGCGGGACTAACGCCGCAGATCACCGACGCGCGCGCCGCCTTCGCACTGGTGCGCAAGCGTGCCGGGGAGTGGAAGGTCGATCCGAACCGCATCGGCATGGTCGGCTTCTCGGCCGGCGCGATGCTGACCATGGCAACGACGGTGGCAGGCGTGGACGCCAAGCCCGCATTCATCGGCAACATCTATGGCCCGCTGTCGGCCATGACGATCCCCGCCGACGCGCCGCCGTTGTTCGTCGCGCTCGCGGCCGACGATCCGCTGTTCGGCAATATCGACTATGGCCTGGTCAATGCATGGCGCACCGCCAAGCGCCCGGTCGAGTTTCACCTGTACGAACAGGGTGGTCACGGTTTCGGCATGTATCCGAAGGAGACGACCAGCACCGGCTGGTTCGACGCCTTTGTCAGCTGGATGACGATGCACGGCTATCTGAAGCGGGGATGAGCGGGGGGCGCCCCGCTCACAGCCTCCGCAGCGCCTGAGCGGGCCTCACCGACAGCACCGGCAGCGATCCGAGCAGCCCGATACCGAGCGTGAGCAGCGCGCCGAGACCCAGCGTCGCCGCAACGATGCTCCAGTCGGGTGCCCAACCGAACTGGAACACGCCGGTGATGACATACCACGCCGCCAGTCCGCCCAGCCCCAAAGCGAGCGCCGCGAGGGTCAGCGCGAGCAGCGCATATTCCAGCGCCTGCGCCGCAAGGATCTGGCGCCGGGTCGCGCCCAGCGTCTTGAGGATGACGCTGTCATAGCTGCGCGCCTGCCGCGACGCGGCGATCGCACCAACCAGCACCGCGATGCCCGCCAGGATCGTGACCGATGCCGAGAGCAGAATCGCCGTCGCCATCTGGTCGAGGATCGTGCGCACCTGCCCCACCACCTCGCTCACCGCGATGATTGAGGCCGAGGGGAAGGCGCCGAGCAGCGCGCGCGACACCTTGCCCTCGTTCTTCGGCTCCATGTCGATCGTCGCGGTCAGGCTGTGCGGCGCGGCGGCAAGCGTGTTAGGCGAGAAGACGAGAATATAGTTGAAGCCCATCGTGTCCCAATTGACCTGCCGCAGCGACGCGATCCGCGCCGTTATCTCGCGGCCAAGAATGCTGACGGTCATGGTGTCGCCGACGCCGACCTTGAGGATCGTGGCGGCCTCCCGATCGAGCGAGACGAGCGGCGGGCCGGCATAATCCTTCGGCCACCATTGCCCGGCGACCAGATCGCTGCCCTCCGGCAGCACGGCGGAATATGTGACGCCGCGCTCGCCACGCAGGAACCACGCACCTTCGGGCAGGGTCTTGAGATCGGCGACGCGGGTATTGCCATAGGCGGTGATCGTGCCGCGCAGCGAGGGCACGATGTTGAGCTTCGCCTCAGGCGCCTCCCGCTTAACCAGCGTGGAAAAGGCGTCGCGGGACTCGGACGGGATGTCGAGAACGAACTGGCTCGGCGCACGCTGCGGCACCGCGCGTTCGATCTCGGCATCGAGGCTGGTCTGGATCGCGGCGAGCGTGACAAACAGCGTGAGTGCGAGGCCGAGCGCGATCACCAGCGCTACGGTCTGCGCGCCGGGGCGATGCAGGTTGGACAGGGCGAGGCGCAGCAGCGGGCGGCGCGGGCGCGGCAGCTTTGCCGAAACGCGCCGGATCAGCGCGCCGATGCCGAGCAGGACGAGCAAGACCAGCGCGACTGCGCCCAGCACTGCGCCGGCGAAGATCGGCTCACGCGCGGTCGCCAGCGCCAGCGTCACCACCAGCGCTCCCGCCAGCGCGACCAGCGCCACGCTGCGGCGGTCGATGCCACGCGACTCCTCGACCCCGCTGCGCAGCTGTGCCGCCGCCGGATGCGTCCGCGCGCGCGCCAGCGGCGGCATGGCAAAGGCAAAGGCGATCAGCAGGCCATAGGCGGCGCTCGTCACCAGCGGCAGCGGATAGACCGCAAAGCCCGGCGCCACCGGCAACAGGTCGCCCGCGAGCGCCACGAACGCGATCGGCAGCACCGCGC
>NZ_LSJM01000316.1 GCF_001557215.1 Sphingomonas sp. CCH9-E2
GTGGTGGAGGGGCGGCCGCGCAGACGGCCGTGACCAGCTCGGCAAAATTCCGCCCTCTGCGAGGGCGCCCCTCCGTCATCGCTTCGCGATGCCACCCCCCCCCCTGCGGGGCAGGGGAGGAATTGGGTGCCATCGCGACGACTTGCCATCACCCGTTGATGATCTCCACCACCCGCGGTTGACAGGGCGCGGCGCGGCGTCAAAGTCGCGCCATCGACGAACAGGGGAGGACATCAAGTCCATGAAGACATTCGCAATCCTCGCCCCGCTGGCGCTGATCGCGCTGGCCGGGTGCGGCGACAATGGCGCGCAGGAAAAGGCCGCAGCCGACGCCAAGGCCAAGGCCGCCGAAAAACGCAAGGCGCGCGACCTGCAGGACAAGCTGGCGCTCAACGTGCGGTGCTATGCGGCGGTCAAGTGGCAACAGCGGCTGCTGGACAGCCCGCTGCCCAAGAGCATGGCGGGCGGAGCTGCGCCGTTCCTGACCCATTATCGCGGCATGATCGAAAAGACGCTGGGCGATCAGGTGATCCCCGCCGATCCGCCCAAGCCCGAACTGTCCAAGGCGAAGCTCGACGCCTATCTCGACTGGGCGGTTAAGGATCAGATCGACAATAGCTTCAGCAAGAGCGACCGCGCCCAGGCGCATGCCCAGGTCACCACCTGCCTGCAAAGCGGGGCGGAGTTTGGCGGGGTCGGGCCGATGGCGAAGCTCAATCCGGCCGAGCGTTTCGGGAAGATCCAGCAGCTGCGGGGTCTGCTCGGTCAACTGGGTAACTGACGCGGGAACGAGCCGGTGCGGCGAATCCCGCACCGGCGCTCTTCCGTTTCGTGGCTAGCCACGCTACCGCTGCATATCGAGTGGCCGTGGCAACACGGCCTGTTCATCCCGGGTAAAGGCGCCAACCGCCTTCCAGACGGCCACGTTACAGGAGTCGCAGTATGATTCGCCGTTCCATCCTGATTGCCAGCACCGCAGTTGTTCTGGTCGTAGCCGGCTGCAGCGGCGGCGATGACGGCGCAACGCCGACCCCGACGCCGACGCCCACATCAAGCGTGACGCCGACTCCGTCACCGATCAGCTATTCCAGCCTGCCGATCGCGGCGAACACGGCGGGTGAGTTCTTCACCGTCAGTGCCGCGACCAGCTATACCGGCGATGTCACCGGCCCGGTCACGCTGGGTGCCGCCGGCACCGACGCCTTCTCGAACCGCGTCCGCCTGGCGCTGCAGGGCACGCTCACTTCGACCTCGACCACCGAGCTGGTGGTGCGCGAGAATGCCGAGGAATCGCGCTTTACCGGAGCTGACCTGCTGACCCCGCCGCTGCCGGCGAACCCCGAATATGTGCTGCGTGAGACGACTGCGCCGACGACGGCGGGTGCATTCACCCAGCTCGATCTGCTGAACAACACCGTGTCGGGTCAGGTGACGTCGGACACCGCGCTGGCGCTGACCCGGGTCAGCTATGCCGGCTGGTGGCGCGGCGACAGCACTGCGGGTGCGAAGCGCATCACCTATGGCGTCTATGGCTATCCGACCGTCGTATCGGACATGCCGACCACGGGTACCGCGACCTATACCGTGCGCATCGCCGGGCGTTCGGTGATCGCGCCCGCCGCCGGGGCGAGCTCGGTCGACAAGCTGGGCGGCACCGCCACGCTGTCGATCAACTATGCGACCGGCCTGGTCACGCTGACGCTGAACCTTGAGCGGGTCACCAGTGGCGGCAATGTCGCCTACGGCACCTTCACCGGCACCGGCGCGATCCCCGTGGGCAGCAACCAGTTCACCGGCAGCTTCGGCCCCGGCAGCACCGCCGGCGGCACCTTCCAGGGCCTGGCCTATGGTCCGCAGGCGGGTGAGATCGGCATCAGCTTCGCGATCAGTGGCGCGGTCGCGGCCGGCGACAGCCGCGCGGTCGGCGTGGTGGTCGGCAAGAAGAACTGATCACCGCCAGGATGAACGAAAAAGGCCGGGGAGACCCGGCCTTTTTTGTTTCCGCTCAGGATCGCTGCAGGCGCAGCGCGATATCGTTCATGAAGCGCGCATCGTCGCCCTTGGCCAGCCACTCCGCCTCCGCCGCGATCGCGCCGAGCAGGTCGGACAAATCCTCGATCTCCGCCTTGGCATAGTTGCCGAGGACATAGCCGGTGACGCGGTCCTTGTGTCCCGGATGGCCGATGCCGATGCGCACGCGGCGGAAGTCCGCACCGATATGCGCGATGGCGCTGCGAATGCCGTTCTGCCCCGCAGCACCCCCGCCGCGCTTCACCTTGACCTGAAACGGCGCGAGGTCGAGCTCGTCATGGAACACGGTGACCGCTTCGGGCGCGAGCTTGTAGAAGTCGAGCGCGGCGCGGATCGCCCGCCCGCTTTCGTTCATATACGTCGCCGGCTTGAGCAGCAGGATCTTGCTCCCGCCGATCCGCCCTTCCTGCAGCCAGCCGTGGAATTTCTTCGCCGGCGCGGAAAAGCCATGCACTTCGGCAATGGCGTCGGCCGCCATGAAGCCGACATTGTGCCGGTTCATCGCATAATCGGGGCCGGGATTGCCGAGGCCAACCCAGAGCTGCACGTGTACATCCTTTTCCCCCCTCCCTGGAAGGGAGGGGACGGGGGTGGGTGCGCGCGTCTGCGCGCTTCAAGGGGATCGCCCAAACGCAAAGCGCCGGGCGAGGCATCGAGCCTCGCCCGGCGCTGAACCCACCCCTAGCCCCTCCCTTGCAGGGAGGGGAAGGGTGTTTG
>NZ_LSJM01000317.1 GCF_001557215.1 Sphingomonas sp. CCH9-E2
GAACACCCTTCACTCCCCTCCCGCAAGCGGGAGGGGAGTGAAGGGTGTTCAAGAAAATCCTGGTCGCCAATCGTGGTGAGATCGCGTGTCGGGTGTTCCGCACCGCCAAGCGGATGGGGATTGCGACGGTCGCGGTTTATTCCGACGCCGATGCGCGCGCGCCGCATGTGTTGATGGCGGACGAGGCGGTGCGGCTGGGGCCGGCACCTGCCAGCGAGAGCTATCTCAAGGCTGAGCTGATCCTCGCCGCGGCCAAGGCGACGGGCGCGGATGCGATCCATCCGGGGTACGGCTTCCTGTCGGAGCGCGAGAGCTTTGCCAAGGCGTGCGCGGAGGCGGGGATCGCTTTTGTCGGGCCGCCGGCTAATGCCATCGCGGCGATGGGCGACAAGATCGAGTCCAAGAAGCTCGCCAAGGCGGCCGGGGTCAATGTCGTCCCCGGCTATCTGGGCGAGATCGCCGATACTGATGAGGCGGTGAAGATCGCGTCGGACATCGGCTATCCGGTGATGATGAAGGCTTCGGCGGGCGGTGGCGGCAAGGGGATGCGGCTGGCGTGGAGCGAGCAGGACGTCCGCGAAGGCTTTGAGGCGACCAAGCGCGAGGGGCTGGCGTCGTTCGGCGATGATCGCGTGTTCATCGAGAAGTTCATCGAACAGCCGCGCCATATCGAGATCCAGCTGATCGGCGACCAGCATGGCAACATCGTCTATCTGGGCGAGCGCGAATGTTCGATCCAGCGGCGGCACCAGAAGGTGGTCGAGGAGGCGCCATCGCCCTTCGTCACGCCCGACATGCGGCGCAAGATGGGCGAGCAGGCGGTCGCGCTGGCGCGGGCGGTGGGCTATTACAGCGCGGGGACGGTCGAGTTGATCGTCAGCGGCGCGGACAAGACCGGCGATGGTTTCTACTTCCTCGAAATGAACACCCGGCTGCAAGTCGAGCATCCGGTGACCGAGGCGATCACGGGGCTCGATCTGGTCGAGCAGATGATCCGGGTGGCGGCGGGCGAGAGGCTGGCCTTCACGCAGGATGAGGTGACGCTGACCGGCTGGGCGATCGAGAACCGCGTCTATGCCGAGGACCCGTATCGCGGGTTCCTGCCGAGCACGGGGCGGCTGGTGCGATATCGGCCGCCTGAGGCAGAATCCCGTCAGTCCCCCTCCCGCTTGCGGGAGGGGTTAGGGGAGGGGCTGTCCTCCTCCACCGACGTCAGTGAACAGGCCCTCCCCCAGCCCCTCCCGCAAGCAGGAGGGGAGAAGAAGGGCTATGTCCGCGTCGACGATGGCGTCGCCGAGGGGGGCGAGGTCAGCATGTTCTATGACCCGATGATCGCCAAGCTGATCACCTGGGGCCCGACGCGCGAGGCGGCGGCGGATTTGCAGGTCGCGGCGCTCGACCGGTTCGAACTCGACGGGCTGGGCAACAATATCGATTTCCTGTCGGCGCTGATGCAGCATCCGCGCTTTCGTTCGGGCGCGCTCACCACCGGATTCATTGCGGAGGAATATCCCGAGGGGTTCGCGGGCGCGCCCGCCGATGCGGCGCTGCTGCGCAAGCTGGCGGCGGTGGCGACGGTGCTCGACCTGATCCAGGCTGCGCGGGCGGTCGAGATTTCGGGGCAGCTTGCCACGCCGACCCTGTCGAGCGCGCGCGTCGTGCTGATCGGCACCGAGCGGTTCGACATCAGCGTCGATGGCCATGCCGGAGGGATGCTGGTCAATTTCGCGGATGACGCGGCGCCGCTCGACATTGCCACCGGATGGCAACCCGGTCAGCGGCTCGCGCAATTCCGTATCGATGGCGAGGAATTGTTGAGCGTCGGGGTAAAACGCACCCGTGCCGGATGGATGCTGCGGACGCGTGGGGCGGCGCATGACGTGAAGGTCTATGCGCCGCGCGTCGCCGAACTTGCCCGCCACATGATCGAGAAGATTCCGCCCGACATGAGCCGGTTCCTGCTCGCGCCAATGCCAGGGCTGCTGACGCGGATCGAGGTGGGCGAGGGTGAGAAGGTCGAAGCCGGGCAGCCGCTGGCGGTGGTCGAGGCGATGAAGATGGAGAATATCCTGCGCGCCGAGAAGGCCGGCGTGGTCAAGGCGATCAACTTTGCGGCTGGAGACAGCCTGGCGGTGGACGCGGCGATCCTGGAGTTTGAGTGAGGCGCGGGTGCGCTCGCTACGAAGAAACAGAAGAAGAAGAAGAAGAAGACCCTCCCCAACCCCTCCCGCTTGCGGGAGGGGTAAGAAGTTGGTCGGCCATGCCAATCCTCCCCCGCCAGGGGGAGGTGGCGCCGAAGGCGACGGAGGGGGAGGACGG
>NZ_LSJM01000318.1 GCF_001557215.1 Sphingomonas sp. CCH9-E2
CCCGCCGATCGCAGGGCGGTCATGCCTTGCGCTCAGTCATTGCCGGAGTGTGCCGGGGCAGCGGCGATGGCGGGGTCGCGCACTCTGTCTTTTGCGTTCGGTGCGGGGGGCTGGCGGCAGCGGGTCGGCCTGGCGGCGCGGTCGGGCGATGGCGGGGGCTTGGCCCGGCGGCGCGGTGCGGCGGCGCGCAAGGCCGGGAAGGGGCAGGTTCGGGTTGGGGGATGTCGGGGATGGCGGCGTGTTGCCCCGGCGCTGGGGCACGGGTCCTGCATGGTGCCTGCGTCTTCTGGTCGCTGCCGGTGCGCCTGCCTGCTCCCGGTTTCGGGCAACCCCGGTGGCCGCGTTTGATGGCGGTCTGGCCGGATGACGGCTGCGCCTCGACTGCCTTGCCGCAACTGCTGCGCCGAACTTTCTTCCCCTGGGCTTTCCACCCCGCGCGCAAGCGCGCGGGGACCCCGGATGCGCCCATTCCTCGCGAACCAAGAAAGCCCGGCTTCGCAGTCCTTCGCTGCGCTGCGGGCTGACGCTGCGGCGGCATCGCGATCCGGCCGGTCGACGCCATCGCGGCCGCATGGGGCGGCCCGACATATCGGAGTAAGTGACATGGCGAATATCGGCAGCTTCAAGAAGGTCGGCGAGGACTATCAGGGCTCGATCGTGACCCTCAGCGTCCAGGCCAAGGGCGTCCGCATCGTCCCCGAGGACAACCGCCCGAACGAGAACGCGCCCACCCACCGGGTCTATGTCGGCCGTGCCGAGATCGGCGCCGCCTGGGCCAAGCAGTCCGCCGAAGGCCGCGACTATCTCTCGGTCAAGCTCGACGATCCGAGCTTCGCCCAGCCCATCTTCGCGAACCTGTTCGACGACGAAGGCAGCGAGACCTCGAGCCTGATCTGGTCGCGCCCGCGGCGCTCGGGCAACGACTGAACCAAGGCCAGGGCGCCCCGCCGGATGCGGCGGGGCGCCTTTTTGCGTGGCTGCAGCGGCGTGGAACTCGCGGCGCTATCCCCATGCGGGGAGAACGTCCGGCGCAGTGCGGGTCTTCGATGATGCAGCGGCGCTCGCGAGCCTTGCGGCCGGGAATTGTCCCGACCGGAGCGCTACGCCGTCGCTGTTCGCCCGCCTTTGCCAGCGCATGCCGCCGAGAGGTTCGCGACGCATGATCGCGCCGATTTCGCGCAGGAATTCCTGCGCCGGAGCCCGGCCTATCGCGCGGCCTGGAGCGCCGCGCGCGATGGCGATGCGCGCCGCTGGGGGCTGGTTCGGCTGTTCGATCCCGAGGCGTCGGTGCGCCTGGCGCCAGCAATCTGGCGCGCGACATGCGCCTCGCAAATCGTCGCGCTGGCGCCTGCGCCTGCCGGCGTTGCCGGCGCGGCGGCGCTGCCCGACGCCGCTATCGTGGCCGAACATCTCGCCGAGGGCGAGCGGCATCTCGTGCTCGATTGCCGCGGCGTGCGGCACCGGCTGCGCGTCCTGGCGGACGCGCGCCACGCGCCGCTTGTGATCCTGTTACCGCCGCTCGGCGATACGCTGCGCACCGCCGCATGCGACGCCGCGCGGCGCATGTTCGCCGGGCTGAGCCTCGCCGAACCGGTCGCTGCGCTGCGGCCAAGCGCCTTGCAGCAGCAGCGCCTCGCGCTGTTGCTGCGCGTGCTCGACGCCTGGCAAGCGGGTGCCAGCAACCGCGCGATCGGGCTCGGCATCGTCTATCCCTGGCTCGGCGACATCGACGCGGTCGCGTGGAAGTCGATGAGCGAACGGCGGCGCGTCCAGCGGCTCGTGGCCGAGGCCCGAGCGCTCGCGGCCTCCGGCTATCGCGCGCTGCTGCGCGGATAGGGGCGACAGTTTGGATGCTGCGGTTCTGGCCGCTCCTTCAGGGGCGCCGTCTGCCGCCATTGAGAGCCGGTGATTGGAACGGGCCCCCGGCATGCGCCGGACCCTCGCCGGAGACTTTTAATGACCAGCCAGCCCGTGCAGCCGTTGTTGCGCACCCCCGACGCCGCGCTCCTGCTCGGCCTGTCGGCACGCACGCTCGAGAAGCATCGCTGCTATGGAACCGGGCCTGCCTATCGCAAGCTCGGCGGGCGCGTCGTCTATGCCGTCGACGACCTTATCGCCTGGGCCAACCAGGGTGTGCGCCGCTCGACCTCGGACACCGGCCCCGGCATCGTCCATCCCCCCAAGCGCATCGATCTGAGCCTGCTCGACCGCAAGGGCGCGGTGCGGCGATGAGCGGCGGCTTTATCCCTTCCGGCGCACAAGCCTCTCCCTTCACGGGGATAACGACACTCGAACTGACCTGGGTCGAACAGCAAACCGAGCGCTGGATCCGCTTCGGCGCGCCGCTCTCGGACGCGATCCTCGACCGCCGCCGCCGCCGCTTGTCCTTCGCGGCGGGCAGCGTCTTCGCCTTCGTCCGCTGGGCGTCGAACGACTATGGCACGATCCTGTCGCGGCTCGCGATCCTGCGCGCCGTTGCGCCCGGCGAAGCCTATGCGACGTATCCCTGCGTCACGCCCGGCGGCGAAATCCTCCTCCATCTGCGCGGCTGGCCCCGTGTCCGCCAGGGTCTCGCGCTGATCGATGCGCTCGAAAATTCGGGCTTCGATCCGTGCGCTGTGGCGCCGGATTATTGGAGCCATGCGCACAACCGGCTGATCGTCGGCCATGCGCCGCGCGCCTATGCCCACGCGCGGCATCGCGCCTGGCTGCTGCGCCGCGAGATCGGCGCATGACCCGCTTTGCGATCCTCCTGACCGGCACCTGCGCGATCGGCGCGCTGCTGCTGCCCGTGCTCGCGCGACCGGCACCAAGGCTGGTCTGGAACCTGAGTTCAAGCGTCCCTGTCGGGCTCTATGCCGCGCATCGCTCGGCGCCCAGGCGTGGCGATCTGGTCGCGGCGCATGCGCCGCAGCGCATCGCGCGGCTGATGGCCGAGCGCGGCTATCTTCCGCTTCGCGTGCCGATGCTCAAGCATGTCGCGGCCGCCCCTGGCCAGCGCATCTGCCGGACGGGAACAAAGGTTACGGTCGATGGAATCGTCGTGGCGCAGGCGCGGCTGACGGATCGCGCCGGCCGGTCGTTACCGCGCTGGAGCGGCTGCCGGACGCTGCGCTCCGGCGAGCTGTTCCTGCTCAATCCAGCCTCGGCCGACAGCTTCGACGGACGCTATTTCGGGCCGGTTTCCGCGCGCTCGGTCGTCGCCGTGCTCGAGCCCTTGTGGCTCCCGGGCAGCCCTTCGCCGGCGCCCGCTCGGCGCGAATCCCCTCCCCCACCCGTGAGCAAAAGGAACGCGAAATGATCAGGATCGGCGAGTTTACCGTGCAGGGCGATGGCTATTGCGGGCGCCTGACGACGCTTGGAATCGACGCAGTAGTGAGCATCGTCCCGGCCGCGCGAAGCGATATCCGGAACGCGCCCGACTATCGCGTCCACGCCGGCACAAGCGCCGAGGGGCCCGAGATCGGCGCCGGCTGGAAGCGCACCGGTGCGCGCGCCGGGGCCTATGTCGCGATCGTCATCGACGATCCCCAGCTTCCGCGCGCGATCCGCGCGAACCTGTTCCGCCCGGGCATCGAAGGCCAGCCGCATCTGCTGTTCTGGCAGCGCGCCCAGCGCCGCCGCGAGGCCGCAGACGCGTGATGGCCCATGCGATCGCACGCCAGGTCACGCTGCTCCTCGCGGCGCTGCCGATCGCATCGTTTGCGCTGGCGCCAGCGCAGGCGCAGCCCGTGGCTGGGCCTTGCGGACCGGCAGCACCGCTCGCTCCTGCGATCACCCGCGCGTCGGTCCGCTTCGCGATTCCCGAGGCGCTGGTCCGCGCGGTGATCGCGGTCGAGAGCAACTGGCAGCCATTCGCGGTCTCGCCCAAAGGCGCGATGGGGCTGATGCAATTGATGCCCGGGACCTGGGGCGAACTGCGCGCCCGCTACGCGCTCGGCCCCAACCCGTTCGACCCGTGCGACAATATCCTGGCCGGCACCGCTTATCTTCGCGAACTGCTCGACCGCTATGGCGATCCGGGGTTCCTCGCCGCCTATAATGCCGGCCCCGGTCGCTACGAAGCCTATCTGCGCGGTGCCAAATCGCTGCCGATCGAGACGCTCGCTTATGTCGGCAAGCTCTCGATGCGGAAGCGCGACAATGATCGCAATGCCCCGGCTGCCCTGCCTGATCGCGACGCCTGGCGGCGCGGTTGGCTGTTCGCCGCAGATCGTGATCCCGAGCGCGAACCCACCGCCGGGCAGGACGCACACCCGTCCGATCCCCCACGCAACACCATCTTCGTGCCCCGCACGGGACTGCCGCAATGACGGCCCCGGGCGTTCAGCGGGTCCGACCGTCTGGACTGGCGGGAGGACGGATTCAGCAGGAGAAGGAGCGATGGCAAGATAAAAGCGCCGCCGTCGGCCGGGGCGCAAATGGTTGTTGTGATTGGCAAATTCGCGCCGTCACCCTGGGCGGGGTGCCGTCGCGCATCCGCTTTTCTCCAGCGATTTCAATGTCCCGCGCGCTGGCACCCCGGCCTCAGGCGCGTTCATGATGGCGACCGAGGACGACTTCTGCATCAGGCCCGGCAAGGCAGGCAACCGGGGTTCAGGGCATGCCCGGCCGCCCAGTCTTGCAGCGCAGGTCAGGCGCGCCGCCGCCCGGTCCGGAATCGTGTCGCGGTCTGCGCGCCGTGGCGGCGGCACCGGGCAGCTTGGGCGCGGCCGCGCGGTAGCGCTTGCCGGACGCGGGCAGGCGGCTGCGCGCCGGGTCGTGATCAAGGCGCGGATCGTGCGGCACGGCGGCGCGCGCTTCCGCGCTGCTCCGCTCGCGCGCCACATCGCCTATCTCGAGCGCGAGGGCGTGACCCGCGACGGTCGCGATGCATCCATGTTCGACGCGCGGACCGATCGCGCGGATGGCGACGCCTTTGCGGCCCGCTGCGCAGACGACCGCCATCACTTCCGCTTCACCGTCTCGCCGGAGGATGCCGGCGAGCTCGCCGATCTTCGGACCTTCACCCGCGAGTTGATGGGCGACATGGCCCGCGACCTGGAGACAGGCCTCGACTGGGTCGCGGTCGATCACTGGAACACCGACAACCCCCATGTTCACATCCTGGTGCGCGGCCGCGCCGATGATGGCGGCGATCTCATCATCGATCGCGATTACGTTTCGCATGGGCTTCGCAGGCGCGCGCAGGCTCGAGCCACGCTCGAGCTCGGACCCCGCAGCCAGGTTGAGATCGCTGCGGCGCTGGGCCGGGAGGTCGAGGCCGACCGGATGACCAGCCTCGATCGCAAGCTGATCGGGCGCGCCGACCCGGATGGCATCGTCGATCTGCGCCCCGACAGCGTGGCGGGTGGAGGTCGGGGGGACGTGCTGTTGCGCGGACGTGCCCAGAAGCTCGAACGCCTGGGGCTCGCGACGCCTGTGGGAGCGGCCCGCTGGAGACTGAAGCCCGATCTCGAGCCCATCCTGCGCGACCTCGGCGTCCGGGGCGACATCATCAAGACGATGCACCGCGCGATGCGCGGCGCTGGTCACGCACTCGATGGCGGCCGGCTCGCGATCCACGCGCCGGGTTCCGCGGAGCCGGTGGTCGGTCGCCTGGTGGCGCGCGGCCTTCACGATGAACTGTCCGGCACGGCCTATGCGGTCATCGACGGCATGGACGGGCGTCACCATCATCTGCGCTTCGCCGATCTCGACCTGACCAGCGACGCTGCCGCCGGCGCGATCGTCGAGCTGCGCGAATGGCGCGATGGCAGGGGCGCCGCGCGCGCCGCGCTTGCCGTGCGCAGCGACCTGCCGATCGACGCGCAAATCCGGGCCCGCGGTGCGACCTGGCTCGATCGGCAATTGCTGTCTTCCGGCCTTGCGGAGTCGAACCACGGCTTTGGCGGCGAGGTGCGGGCGGCAATGGCGGCGCGCGCCGAGCATCTGATCGGCGAGGGACTCGCCACCCGGCGCGGCGGCCGGGTGACGCTCGCGCCCGACCTCATCGAAAAGCTTCGCAGCGCCGACCTGCGCGCGGCCACGGCCGGGATCGCCGCGCGCACCGGACTGACGCCGCGCGAGGCCGTCCCCGGCATGCCCATTGCCGGCACCTATCGCGAACGGGTGACGCTTGCTTCGGGGCGCTTTGCGATGATCGACGACGGGCTCGGTTTTCAGCTGGTTCCCTGGCGCCCGGCGCTCGATCGGCAGCTCGGCATGACCGTCACCGGCACCCTGACACCCGGCGGGGTCGACTGGACCCTCGGCCGCAACCGCAGCCTCGGCATCTAGGAGACCCTAAGTGCAATCATCCCGCATCCTCTGGGGGCAGGTCTTCGCAGTGCTCCTGATCGTGCTGGCCACGACCTGGGGCGCGACGCAATGGACCGCCGCTGCGCTCGGCTATCAGGAGGCCCTCGGGCCGCCCTGGTTCAGGATCGACGATTACCCGATCTATCTGCCGCCCGCCTTCTTCTGGTGGTGGTTCAGCTACGATGCCTATGCCCCGAAGATTTTCGTGAAGGGCGCATGCATCGCCGCCTCGGGCGGGATCGCCGCGGTCATCGTCGGGGTGGCGATGTCGGTGTGGCGCGCCCGCGAGCTGCGTGCCGCCGAGACCTATGGCTCGGCGCGCTGGGCAACACCGCGTGAGATCAGGGCCGCCGGACTTCTCGGGGACGATGGCGTCGTCCTCGGGCGGCTGGGCCGCGACTATCTGCGCCATGACGGCCCTGAACATGTGCTGTGCTTCGCGCCGACACGATCGGGCAAGGGCGTCGGCCTCGTCATTCCCTCGCTGCTCACCTGGCCCGGCTCGGCGATCGTCCACGACATCAAGGGCGAGAACTGGACGCTGACCGCAGGCTTTCGGGCGCGGATCGGCAGGGTGCTGCTGTTCGATCCCACCAACCCCGCCTCGGCGCCCTACAATCCGTTGCTCGAAGTCCGCCGCGGCGAATGGGAGGTTCGCGATGTTCAGAATGTGGCCGATGTGCTGGTCGATCCCGAAGGCTCGCTCGAGCGGCGCAACCATTGGGAGAAGACCAGCCACACGCTGCTCGTCGGCGCGATCCTCCATGTCCTCTATGCCGAACCCGACAAGACCCTTGCCGGCGTCGCGGCATTCCTGTCCGATCCGCGCCGCCCGATCGAGGCCACGCTCGCCGCGATGATGTCGACCCGCCACCTGGGCGAGGCCGGTGTCCATCCGGTGGTCGCCTCGGCGGCGCGCGAGCTGCTCAACAAGTCGGAGAATGAGCGCTCGGGCGTGCTGTCGACCGCGATGTCGTTCCTCGGTCTCTACCGCGATCCCGTCGTGGCAAAGGTGACCAGCAGCTCGGCCTGGCGGATCGCCGACCTGGTCGAGGCCGATCGTCCGGTCACGCTTTACCTGGTCGTGCCGCCGTCCGACATCAGTCGCACCAAGCCGCTGATCCGCCTGCTGCTCAACCAGATCGGGCGGCGGCTGACCGAAGAGTTGCGACCGAGCGCGAAGCGGCACCGCGTCCTGCTCATGCTCGACGAGTTTCCGGCGCTCGGCCGGCTGGACTTTTTCGAGTCCGCGCTCGCCTTCATGGCGGGCTATGGGCTCAAGGCCTTTCTGATCGCCCAGTCGCTCAACCAGATCGAGAAGGCGTATGGCGCCAACAACGCCATCCTCGACAACTGCCATGCGCGCGTGAGCTTCGCGACCAATGACGAGCGGACCGCCAAGCGCATCTCGGACGCGCTCGGTACCGCGACCGAGATGCGTGCGATGAAGAATTATGCAGGGCACCGGCTCTCGCCCTGGCTCGGTCATTTGATGGTCTCGCGCACGGAGACCGCCCGCGCCCTGCTCACGCCGGGCGAAGTGATGCAGCTGCCGCCCGACGACGAGATCGTCATGATCGCCGGGACCCACCCGATCCGCGCGCGCAAGGTCCGCTATTATGCCGATCCACGCCTCAAGGCCCGGGTGCAGGATCCGCCCGCTCCGTCCGGGCATGTGCCGCCCTGCGCCAATGACTGGACCGACCGGCCGCAACCCGCCCAGCCGGGCCCGGCTCCTGCACCCGATCCCGCCCGCAGCGATCCCGCAAATGCGGGCATTCGCCGCGAACCCGAGCTTGCCGAGGAACAGGAGATCGTGCCCCGCCCCGCGCCGCCGCGCGGAGAATTCGAGTTCGAAGACGGGGCTGGCGACGATGCCGCCGCCAACAAGCGCGTGCGACACCGGATGCGCAGGGCCGCCCGCCAGGCCTCGCTCGATCCAAATGATGGAGTCGATCTATGAATATGCTGCGGATCAAACACACGTTCCGGCTACCGCCCGACCTGTCGCGCGGGCTTTCCGACTATGCCGCGCGCAAGCGGGTCAGCCAGGCGCTGGTCGTGGAAACAGCGCTCAGGTCCCTGCTTTCGGGAGACAGCGCCGAGCATCTCGAGGCCGTGCTGAGCCGCAGGCTCGACAGGCTTTCAAGGCAGGCGGACAAGCTGGCCTGGCATGTGGAGCTCGGAAACGAGACGCTCGCACTGTTCGTCCGCTTCTGGCTGGTCAACAATCCGCCGTTACCCGACACGGCGCTCGCTGCTGCCCAGGCCATGGGCAAGGAACGCTGGGAGCGCTTCGTTGCAACGCTGAACCGGCGAATGGAATTTGGACCGCGTCTGAAGAACGAGATTTCAGAGGATGTCGATCCGGAATCGGGAGCGTCCCAAGCCTGAGCGAACCTTCCTTTGGAAAGGTTCGCGCGGGCCTGCCTTAGCCCATCGCTATCCATCCGGCGTTACAGCAACGGCCCTGTTGCCTCGACGGAAGCCTTTCGCTTCACCCACGGCTCGGCTGTTCTTTCCATCGCAATCAGGTGGCTCGGGAAGCATCGCTGCTGAAAGCTGACCGCATCATCGAAACTGCCGCGGAGCCAGTGGTCATATTCGTCGGCGTGGAGCAGCACAGGCATGCGATCGTGAACCGGGCGGATCGCCTCATTGCAGTCGGTCATCACGCCCGAATAAACCGCGCCCCACTCGGCGCTGTCACGCCACAGACCCGCCCATGCGAAGATCGGCTGGTCCACAATGCTGAACCATGTGCGCGTCTTGCTGCCCTTCTCACCCTCGGCCTCGGCAAACCCGGTCACCGGGATCAGGCACCGCCATTGAGGCTTTGCCGCCAAGCCCTTCCACATCGGCTTGTTCAGGTCTGCGATGTTGTTGACAGGTTTCGGTTTCGACTCTGGCTTCATGCCCTTGAGGCGGAGCGGAAAGCCCCAGGTCATCGACTGGAGGACGCGGTGACCATCGACTTCCCGCACCACCATGCCCGGTGTGCCGGGGTATATCTCGTCAGCGGCGTTGAAGAGCGCCGGCTGAATTGCGTTGAAGTGCGCCGCGACCTCTGCGGCTGATTTGCGCACGGCGTATAGGTTGCACATGGGGGGAAGGTGCCAGCGAACAGGGCGGGAGTCGATGCTGCTGTCGTGCCCGGCAACGACGAGGTTGGATGACAGGATGAGGAAGCGACTGAAGGTCAGTCGGATCGAACAGGCGCTGGAATATTCGCTGATCGCGGCGTTGCAGCTCGGCAGCTGCGTTGCGGGCGCATTGGGCGCGATCAAATGGGCTTCGAGCTAGTCTACGCTCTGAACCGGCTGACCGCTCGCTTCCATTCCCGATCATCCGGCCAGGGCAGCTCAACGGTAGGTGCGCGCGTTTTCGTCGTGCTGACTGCTGCCCGGCTCTTGCAGATGTCACATTTGAGTCTGTCTCCCACGGCGCTCAGACGGTCATCCCAGCCTTTGGAATGAAACCGCCACCATAGCTGGTGCGGGTTGAAGATCGCGACCCGGCGGCATTGTGGCTTCCGACAAATTGCGAGGATGTTTGTGTGCCAGGCGGCGCACTCGAACAGCGTAGTCGGTATGCGTCCGCCGCTCTCATCAAACCGCGCCACTGCGGGTCACGATTGGCGCGAGGCAAACAACTCGGGCTGGATGCTCGGATCAGTCAGTACGCCCTTTGCCTTCTGCGCTGCGCTCACGGCCTGTCGGTAATGGACTGTGCCGAAGCGCTCGGCCTCGTCGAAGGTGGTCGGGGACCATTCTTCGCTCGGATAGACGGCATCGTAAATCTCGCGCGCAGCCGCACGCAACCGCAAGTCATGCTCCACGGTTCAAGCTCCATCGATGTGAACGGCCGCGAATCGCGGTAAGCCTTGAGTAGAACAATTAGGGAACATCGAACAAGGGCTCGTTATGGCGCATCTTCGTCCGAGTTGAGGTCAGAGGGATTTTGCTCGGGTGCAGTCGGGTATACGGTTGTCCGATCGCGGCCGATCGGGTGCTTCACCGCCTTCAGCCCGCCGGGACTCGTGAAGCAGTTTGCCGCGTTCAAGATCCACTCTATGCTCGCTTAGCGGAGGAGATGCGTGAGCGCGCAGGAACGCAGCGAACTGGCCGAAGACAGGACCGATCTTGCCGAGGACCGGACGGTCCTCGCGCATGAACGCAGCTTTGCCGGCTGGTGCGCACCGGCATGGGCGCGGTCGCTCTCGGTCTTGGGTTTAACGCACTTTTTCGAACGCTTGAGCCAGTCTGGATCGCCAAGGCGATCGCCACCGCATTCCTGTTGATCGCGATCTTCGTGTTTTTGTCCGCCGAACGGCGGGCATGCCGGATCATCAGCAAGCTCGAGGCGCATAAGGTGTCGAGCCTGTCCCCGATGCGCATCCGGCTGCTTGCGTGGATGCTGTCGGTCACGACTGCAGCGCTCTCCGCAGCAATCTGGATCCTGGTCTAGGCGTCACCCATTGCCGCGCTTGCGCCGAGTCTCCCAGCCTTTCTTCGCTGCAGCCGAGCGCTTTGCGGAACTCTGACTTGAGCCACTCTTGTGACCGCCGTTGCGGGCGCTTTCGTGGCTGTCCTTCTTACCGCGTCCGGAGCCGGACTTGTTGCCCCCGCCCGACTCCTTGTTCACCGTGGCCCACGCGCGGCGTTCGGCCTCCCTATGGCTGACGCCGCGATCCTCATAGCCTTCCTCGATATGGTCGGCTTTGCGCTTCTGCTTGTCGGTGTATTTGTCCTTGTCGCCTTGGGGCATGACCTGTCTCCCTTCGAAGATCGACGGCAGTTCAATCGCAATTTACGCGCACTTGGTTCCAAGCCATTCCGGTCCGCCAACATATGTCAGAATGGGCATTTTGAGGCATGGTCTTTGGGCCGGAGTTCTGAAACATGACCCAGACGTCCACGACTGAAGACATGTTCGTTGTGGCAATCCAGGATTTGCTGGACGCGACGCAGGCGTGAATCGAGCGATCCGACGCCCTGTGCGGCGCATTTCGGAAGGGCAAGCAAAGCAAGCGCGCCAGCTACGAAACCGCGATCGATCTGGCGGAACGCCTCGGCGACGCGCAGGCTCGCGGCACCCTGAACGCCTGCCGAGAGTAAAAGATCGAGGCCGATGCGCGGCTGGAGCAACTGCTGGTTGCGCTAGCCGAGGAGATGTGAGGCGGATGATCCTCACCTTTCCTGGTCCGGCTCGAACCAGCGCGAGACATCCTGATCGGTGGAAGGGGCGACGCACGCGCCCATAGAGTACTCCATGATCTCCAGCGCGGCATGGCCGTGCGAAGGGCAAACTGAGACCACGACGTCGCTTGGCACCCAGAGCCGATAGTCCCGCATATGGGCGTCGGCTGCGGTAACAAACACGCACATCTCAGTTGCGACGCCCGCCAGAATCAGTCGATTGATCCCCAATTTCGGCAGAAGAACAGGAAGATTGGTCGCATAAAAGCCCGAGAATTGCGGCTTGATGACGAAATAGTCGAAAGGTCGCGGCAAGACGGGCGCGATCTCCTTGTTCTTCTTCACACGCGCGATCATGCGCGACCGCTCGGAATGCCACTCCCCGAAATTGTCATTGATGTAGATAGTCGGGGATTGGGTACGGTCAGCGGCTTCTCTCAATGCTCTGATCCGTGGGACGACGTCGGGCAATTGCTGACGGGCGGACTCCGCATTAGGGAAATCGAACTGATTGATCATGTCGATGACCAACAATGCGTACCGATGCCTGGGCTGGTCTCGTGTAGGTGCGATTGGGGCGTCAGATGAGATGCGATTCATGATCCGCGATAACGCAGAACCGGCAGTTTGGTCTCAACCGACGGAGCCCTCGGCTGGGGAAACCGTCGTCTTTGGAAAGCGTTACAGCCACTCGAAGACGCAATGCGGGAAGCTGGTCCGTTCCCTGGCCAGTTGAACGCTGTCGGGACAACGGAGGGAGAAATGCACGACACGGCCTATTATCGTGAGCGCGCTCAGAAGGAGCGGCAGGCGGCGGCGCGAAGCGCGGACCCAGCGGTACGCACGGCGCATGAGGTGATGGCCGAAAGATATGAGCGACTAGCAGCAGGAGAGCGTTTGCTTATGGGGATCGTGGAGCGCTATTGAGCGCTGCTCGGCAGCAAGCTGCGGATTGGGCCCCGTCAGGCGGGTAGGCCGTCGTTCGGAAGAACGTCTCCGCCATCCCGGCGAAGGAACCTGATCTTTCCCTCTGGTTCGAGAATTGCCCAGGCGACGTCGTCGAGGCGTGCAATTTCTGCGAGGCGCATTTCCGACTCCGGTTCGCGGCGGGTGTGACGGTCACGCTTCAAGTCCGCCTCGATCCGCCGCCTCTTACGGAGCACCCAAGGCGCGCCTTCAATCCAGCGCTCCGCCTGCCGCCAGTGATAACCGACCCAGCCGAGTACGGTTCCCCAGAATGCGAAGGTCGACACGGCCAGCACCGCGCCGGTCAGGCTGAAATCATTGTAGGTTGAAGCCGTCCGACCACCCAGCTGAACCTGGTCGCTTATGGGTTCAAGGCGTAGCCGTCGGTGACCTTCGAATCGGCGGCGAAAAGCAGCAGGCATCCTTGCCGGCGGCCCGCTAAGCAGCCTTCGATATCCATGCGATCACGCCCAAGGTTTCTTCTTCTACGCTGTACCACGATCCGAATGACATTCTGTTGCCAAGCGTGAATTTCGTGCCTCCTTAGTCACCCCTGTCACCGGCGCACTCCCGCTCCGGACAAGTCGCAGGGTCACCGCAGTGAGCGTCGAGCCATTCCGTTCTGAAGCCTCGCGCCGGGGTGCCCGGATGCTCCGGACCGCGCTCGGATCCGCAATCGCCGAGTGGCTGGACGACGCCGAAGTCGTCGAAATCATGCTCAATCCCGATGGCCGGCTTTGGGTCGATCGGCTCGGTTCGGGGATGGCGGAGACCGGCCTCACCATCTCTCCCAGCGATGGCGAGCGGATTATTCGCCTCGTCGCCCACCATGTCGGCGTGGAGGTCCATCCCAAGGCTCCGCGGGTTTCGGCAGAACTGCCAGAAAGCGGCGAACGCTTTGAGGGCCTGCTGCCCCCGGTGGTCATTGCGCCAGCCTTCGCGATCCGCAAGCCCGCGGTCGCGGTGTTCACGCTCGATGACTATGTCACGGCAGGGATCGTCAGTGTCGCGCAGTGCGCCGCGCTGCGCTCCGCCATTCGTGATCGCACCAATATCCTCGTCGCGGGCGGCACCGGCACGGGGAAGACAACGCTCGCAAACGCGTTGCTCGCCGAGATCGCGGGCAGCAGCGATCGCATCGTCCTCATCGAGGACACGCGCGAGCTGCAATGCACCGCCCCCAATCTCCTCGCCATGCGCACAAAGGAAGGCGTCGCGTCGCTGACCGACCTGGTCCGCTCCGCGCTGCGCCTGAGACCGGACCGTATCCCGATCGGCGAGGTGCGCGGCGCGGAAGCGCTGGATCTGCTCAAAGCCTGGGGCACCGGACACCCGGGAGGGTTCGGGACCATCCATGCAGGCACCGCGCTGGGCGCGCTCCGCCGTCTCGAGCAGCTCATCCAGGAGGCGGTCACCACCGTGCCGCGCCCGCTGATCGCCGAGACCATCGGCTTGGTCGCGGTGCTCGTGCGCGACGGCGCCGGCCGCCGGCTTTCCGAGCTCGCCCGCGTGACCGGCCTCGATCGCTCGGGCGAATACCGCCTCGAATTTCTCACCAACGGAGACTTCGCATGACCTTGTCCCTGTCGACAATAGGCGCCCGAGCGGCAACGCTCACCGGCACCGCCATCCTCGCCCTCGCCGCAGGCCCGGCCTTCGCCTCCGGCTCCTCCATGCCCTGGGAAAGCCCGCTCCAGTCGATCCTGGAAAGCATCGAGGGTCCGGTCGCCAAGATCGTCGCGGTGATCATCATCATCGTCACCGGCCTGACGCTCGCCTTCGGCGAGAGCTCGGGTGGTTTCCGCCGCCTCATCCAGATCGTCTTTGGCCTGTCGATCGCGTTCGCGGCGAGCTCCTTCTTTCTCAGCTTCTTCAGCTTCGGCGGCGGGGCGCTGGTCTGATGGAAACGCTCGATCCCGGCGCGGCCGTTCCAGGCTATTTCGCGCCCGTGCACCGCGCGCTGACCGAGCACATCCTGCTTGGTGGTGCGCCACGCTCCGTCGCGATCGTCAACGGCACCCTGGCGGGCGCGATCGGCCTCGGGCTGCGCCTTTGGCTGGTGGGGCTGCTCCTTTGGGCAGCTGGCCATGCGGTCGCGGTCTGGGCAGCGCGCCGGGATCCCCAGTTCCTCGAAGTCGGGCGGCGCCATATGCGCTATCCCGCCTATCTGCGGACGTGAGACGGCCATGATGTCGCTTCGCGAATATCGCCGCCGCGGCGCAGCGCTCGCCGACTTTCTGCCCTGGGCCGCTTTGATCGCGCCCGGCATCGTGCTCAACAAGGACGGATCGTTTCAGCGCACCGCCGCAATCCGCGGCCCTGACCTGGACTCCGCGACCCCCGCCGAGCTGGTCGCCACCTCGGGCCGTCTCAACAGCGCGCTGCGGCGCCTCGGCTCGGGCTGGGCAATCTTCTTCGAAGCCCAGCGCGTCCCGGCGCAGGACTATCCCGCAAGCACCTTTCCCGATGCGGCATCGGCTCTGGTCGATCGTGAGCGCCACGAACAATTCGCCGAGGAAGGCGCCCACTTCGAAAGTGCCTATTACCTCACCCTGCAATGGATGCCGCCGGCCGAAGACGCCGCGCGCGCCGAGGGCTGGCTCTACGAAGGCCGCGCGAAATCAGGCGTCGACCCGCACGAACTGCTTGCCAGCTTCGTCGATCGCAGCGCCAGGCTCCTCCAGCTGCTGGAAGGCTTCGTCCCCGAGGCCCGGTGGCTCGATGACGAAGAGACTCTGACCTATCTGCACTCGACCGTCTCGACCAAGCGCCAGCGAGTTCGCGTCCCCGAAACACCGATGCACCTTGACGCGCTGCTCGTGGACGAAGCGCTCGTCGGAGGGCTCGAGCCGATGCTCGGCATTCAGCACCTGCGAACCCTCACCATCACCGGATTTCCGAGCGCGACCTTTCCGGGCCTGCTCGATGATCTCAACCGGCTGGCCTTTCCCTATCGATGGGTCACGCGCGCGATCATGCTCGACAAGACGGATGCGATCAGGCTGCTCGGCCGCATCCGCCGCCAATGGTTCGCCAAGCGCAAGTCGATCGCGGCCATCCTCAAGGAGGTGATGACCAACGAGGCGTCCGTCCTCGTCGACAGCGATGCCTCGAACAAGGCCGCCGATGCCGACCTTGCGCTGCAGGAACTGGGCAGCGACCTGGTCGGACAGGCCTATGTTACCGCCACCGTCAGTGTCTGGGACGCGGATGCCGGCCTTGCTGCTGAGAAGTTGCGGCTGGTCGAGAAGGTAATCCAGGGGCGGGATTTCACCGTCATTTCCGAGGGCATGAACGCGGTCGAAGCGTGGCTGGGCAGCCTGCCCGGTCATGTCTACGCCAATGTCCGCCAGCCGCCGATCTCGACGCTGAATCTCGCGCATATGGTACCGCTGTCGGCAATCTGGGCGGGGCCAGCCAGCGACGCGCATTTCGGCGCGCCGCCGCTGTTCTACGCGCGGACCGAAGGATCGACGCCGTTCCGCTTCTCCCTTCATGTGGGCGATGTCGGGCATACACTGGTCGTGGGGCCGACCGGGGCCGGCAAGTCCGTCCTGCTCGCGCTGATGGCGATGCAGTTCCGGCGCTATCGCGACGCGCAGATCTTTGCGTTCGATTTCGGCGGGTCGATCCGCGCCGCCGCGCTCGCAATGGGTGGGGACTGGCAGGACCTCGGTAACGGCGGCGAGGATGGGCAGGAGCGCGCGGTCCGCCTTCAGCCGCTCGCCCGGATCGACAATCTGGCCGAGCGCAGCTGGTCGACCGAATGGATCGCCGCGATCCTCGCCGCCGAAGGCGTGCCGATCGATCCCCAGGCCAAGGAGTATCTCTGGTCCGCGCTGGAGTCGCTGGCCTCCGCCCCGATCGGCGAACGCACGCTCACCGGCCTCGCGGTGCTGCTTCAGGCCCAGCAGCTCAAGCAAGCGCTGCAGCCCTATTGCATCGGCGGGGCGCATGGTCAGCTGCTCGATGCGGAGTGCGAAGCGCTTGGCGAGAGCCGCGTCCAGGCCTTCGAGACCGAGGGCCTGGTCGGAAGTGCCGCAGCGCCTGCCGTCCTCTCCTACCTCTTCCACCGGATCGAGGCGCAGCTCGATGGCGCGCCGACGCTCATCATCATCGACGAAGGCTGGCTCGTCCTCGACAGCCCTGCCTTCGCTGCCCAACTGCGCGAGTGGCTGAAGACGCTGCGCAAGAAGAATGCGAGCGTCGTGTTCGCGACGCAAAGCCTTGCCGACATCGAGACGTCGACCATCGCACCCGCGATCGTCGAGAGCTGCCCCACCCGCATCTTCCTTCCGAACGCGCGCGCCTTCGAGCCGCAGATCGCCGCGATCTACCGCCGCTTCGGGTTGAACGATCGTCAGATCGAGATCCTCGCCCGGGCGACCCCCAAGCGCGACTATTACTGCCAATCGCGCTGCGGCAACCGCCTGTTCGATCTCGGGCTCGGCGAAGTCGCCCTCGCTTATGCTGCAGCTTCCTCGCGTACCGACCAGCGCCGCATCGCAGAGCTCGTCGAGGCCCATGGCCATGCCGGCTTCGCCGCCGCGTGGCTGCGTGCCCGCGGCCTCGACTGGGCTGCGGACCTTCTCCCCCCGACGACCAAGGAGTAACTGTCATGCGTATTGCCTCGCCCCGCCGCTTCGCGCTTTCCGGTGCTTGCGCCTTGCTGCTCGCCTGCGTGGCCGCCCCGGCCAATGCCCAGTTTGGCGGCATCGTCTACGACCCCACCAACTATTCCCAGAACGTCCTGACGGCCGCGCGGACGCTCGAGCAGATCAACAATCAGATCAAGTCGCTACAGAACGAAGCGCAGTCGCTGATCAATCAGGCGCGCAATCTCGAGGCGCTTCCGACCTCTGCGCTCTCCGACCTGCAGACCCAGGTGCGCCAGACCCAGCAGCTGCTGAGCAATGCGCAGCGCATCGCCTATTCGGTCCAGTCGATCGATACCGCGTTCGCGAGCCGCTACCGCGCGTCGAGCATGACCGCGACCGACCGGGCGCTGGTCGACCATGCCCGGGCGCGCTGGGAGGACAGCGTCGGTGCGCTCGAAGACGCACTCAAGGTCCAGGCCGGCGTCGTCGGCAATATCGAAGGAACGCGCGCGGTGATGGACCGACTGGTCGGCGCCAGCCAGTCGGCCTCGGGCGCACTCCAGGTGACCCAGGCCGGCAATCAGCTGCTCGCGCTTCAGGCCCGCCAGATTGCCGACCTGACCGCGCTGGTCGCGGCGCAGGGCCGGGCGCAGGCGCTCGAGGCGGCCCAGCGCGCCGCAGCCCAGGATCAGGCCCGCGAGCAGCTGCGTCGCTTCCTCGCCCCGGGCACCGGCTACAAGCCGACCCGGGTCGAGATGTTCCGTCACTGAAGGCCGGGCCCATGAACTTCCGGCTTCCGGCTCGAATTGGCGCCTTTGCGGGCCTCGGCATCGCCTTCGCGATGGGCACCCTCGCGCTTCGCGAGGTGCCGGATCGGGCAATAGTGCCGCAAACCCTCTCGACCGACCTGCCCAATGACCCGCTCCAGGCAATGTTGCGGAGCTGCCAGTTGGCCGGGCAGGCGGCGGGCCCGGACCCGGGCTGCCTCGCAGCCTGGGCCGAGAACCGCAGGCGGTTCCTCGGGTCGGGCCGCTCGCGTCCGAGCGAACCGGTCTTCGAGGCGTGGCCAGGAAAACTCTCCGAGCCGATGCAGGTCGATGATGGGGGCAGTGCCCCGCAGCAGGAGCAGTGACATGGGCGGTACCGGCGTCGTCGATCGCTTCTTGTCGGTCTTTACCTCCTACATCGATTCAGGCTTTGGCCTGCTCCAGGGCGAAGTCGCGTTCATTGCCACCACGCTGATCGTGATCGATGTCACGCTGGCCGCGCTGTTCTGGACGCTCGGCCAGGGCGACGACATCATCGCGCGGCTGATCAAGAAGACGCTGTTCGTCGGCATTTTCGCCTACATCATCGGCAACTGGAACATGCTCGCGAGGATCGTCTTCGAGAGCTTCGCGGGGCTTGGCCTCAAGGCATCGGGCACCGGCTTTACCGCCGCCGAGCTGCTGCAGCCGGGCCGTGTCGCCCAGGTCGGCCTCGATGCGGGCCGTCCAATCCTCGAATCCATCTCCGGCTTGATGGGCTACATCAGCTTCTTCGAGAACTTCATCCAGATCATCGTCCTGCTGTTTGCCTGGGTGATTGTCCTGCTCGCCTTCTTCGTGCTCGCGGTTCAGCTGTTCGTGACGCTGATCGAGTTCAAGCTCACGGTGCTCTGCGGTTTCGTGCTCATCCCGTTCGGGCTGTTCGGCAAGACTGCCTTCATGGCTGAGCGCGTGCTCGGCAATGTGGTCTCTTCCGGCATCAAGGTGCTGGTCCTCGCCGTGATCGTCGGCATCGGCTCCACCCTGTTCACCGAGTTCACCGACGCAATCGGCGACGCCCAGCCGACGATCGAGGACGCGATGGCGATCGTGCTCGGCTCGCTCTGCCTGCTTGGCCTCGGCATCTTTGGTCCCGGCATCGCGAGCGGCATCGTCTCCGGCGGCCCCCAATTGGGCGCAGGCGCTGCCGCAGGCACCGCGCTTGCAGCAGGCGGCGTTATTGCCGCTGGCGGCGCCGCAGTAGCCACTGCGGGCGGCGCAGCGGTCGGCGCAGTCGCAGGCGCGGCCGCAGGGGCGGGCCGGACCGTCAGCACTGCAGCGAGCGCCTACCGCACCCGTGCCGCAGGTAAGCGTGGCATGGCCAGCAGCGCGGAGGGCGTGGGGAATGTCGAGCGACCCGCGCACGACGGCGCCAGGTCGCCCCTGCGAGGCGGAGCAGGGGCAGAGCCAGCGACACCCGCCAACCGTAGCGGTGCGACCCAACCGGCTGCAGAAGCCCCGCGCGCCGTTGAACGCGACACGGGTGGTCTTTCCCAGGCGCCGGCGGGCGATACCGACGAGGCCGGCGGTGCTGCAATCCCGGAGCCCGCACTAGCCGCCGCCCCCTCGCCGCTGGCCCCCGCCGCAGCCGATCAGGCAGCGCCAGGTGATGCGACGCCAGTTTTCGACGCCCCGCGCAGCGAAGCGCCGGACTGGGCCAGGGCCATGCGCCGAAAGCAGGCGATCGACCATGGCGTCAACGTCGCCGCCCACACCCTGCGCGGCGGTGACAGCCGGGGTCCTGGCGCTTCCGTCAGCGTGACCGAGAAGGAGTAACCAGCATGTTCCGACGATCGACCGTACGCTACGGTGTAACCCCCGAGCCAGAGACCCCCTACCAGCGCGCCGCCCAAGCATGGGACGATCGGATCGGCTCGGCCCGGGTCCAGGCGAAAAACTGGCGCATAGCCGCCTTCGGATCGCTCGGGCTGTCGGCGCTGCTCGCGGCGGGCATGATCTTGCAGGCGTCGCGCGGCACGATCACGCCATGGATCGTGCAGGTCGACAAGTTCGGCGAGGCGCAGGCGGTCGCACCGGCCGAGACCGGCGTCCGCCCGAGCGACCCCCAGATCGCCTTCCACCTCGCGCGCTTGATCGAGAATGTGCGCTCGATCCCCGCCGATCCGGTGGTGCTGCGCCAGAACTGGCTGCGTGCCTATGACTTTACCACAGCCAAGGGCGCGCTCGCGCTCAACGACTACGCCCGGTCGAGTGACCCGTTCACCCAGGTCGGCAAGATCCAGATCGCAGTGGATGTTTCGAGCGTTATCCGGGCTTCCGACAACAGCTTCCGCATCGCCTGGACTGAGCGACGCTATCAGGACGGCAGCCTCACGGCGACCGAGCGCTGGTCCGCGATTGCCACGGTCGTCGTCCGGACGCCGCGCACCCCGGATGCTCTGCGAAAAAATCCCCTGGGCGTGTTCGTCAACGCCCTGAACTGGTCGAAGGAACTGTCGCAATGACTGGTCTGCCCAAGGCAACCCGCCACCCCCTGCTCGCAGCCGCGCTGGTTACCCTCGCGGCCTGTTCGGCCTCGCATGCGCAAACGCAAGCGCTGGCGTTCGAGCGCGCCGCTCCGGCTTCGGCCGAACCCGAACAGCCCCGCGCCATCGAGATTGTGCGGATACCCGAACCGCTGCCACTTCCCGGGCAGCTGAAGTCGATCGAAACGTCTGCCGCGCCCGAGACCGGCGATCCAAAGCTTCGCATCGGCCGGGCGAACGCGGCCGCGCGAATGCAGCCGGTGCGCGACGGGTTCCTCAATGCCATCCAGCAATATCCCTGGAGCGAGGGTGCACTCTACCAGCTTTACGCAGCCCCGGGTCAGGTTACCGACATCGCGCTTCAGCACGGAGAACAACTCGTCGGTCCCGGCCCTGTCGCCGCAGGCGATACGGTCCGCTGGATTATCGGCGACACCGTAAGTGGCACAGGGTCCGCCCAGCGCGTCCACATTCTGGTCAAGCCGACCCGGCCCGGGCTGACCACCAATCTGGTCATCAACACCGATCGGCGGACCTACCATCTCGAGCTCCGCTCAACGCCGGACACCTATATGGCATCGGTCTCCTGGACCTATCCCCAGGATGCGCTGATCGCGCTCACCGCGCGAAACCGGCAAGCCGCGGACATGCAGCCCACTCTTCCCGGCATTGACCTGGAAGCCTTGAACTTCGGCTACCGCATTGAGGGCGACCGCCCGGGCTGGCGGCCATTGCGCGCGTTCGACGATGGCCGACAGGTCTTTATCGAATTTCCTCCCAGCATTGCCCAGAGCGAAATGCCGCCGCTGTTCGTCGCCAACCCCAACGGCGAGGGCGAACTGGTCAACTATCGGGTCCGCGGGCGCTATCTGGTCGTCGATCGCCTGTTCGCGGGCGCCGAATTGCGGCTCGGCGCAGGCAGGTCACAGAAGCGCGTCCGCATCCTGCGCGAAGGCACGCTGCGGGAGGCCACAAAGTGAGCGCGGCTTCTGCGACCGCGCCACTCCAGCCGGCAGACCTTCGGCTGCGTGGCAAGCCGCCGCGCGTCATGCGCCTGTCCCGCAAGGCCCTCGCTACAGTCGGTATGGTCGCCGCAGCCGGAATCGGCGGTTCGCTGATCTATGCATTGCAGCCGGGGACCCAGACCGCTCCAACCGAACTCTACGATACGGACAATCGGGCGACCACCGATGGGCTTTCTGCCGCGCCCAAGGACTATAGCGAGGTCCCTAAACTGGGTCCGCCGCTGCCGGGCGATCTTGGTCGACCGATCCTGTCCGCCCAGCAGCGCGGCACCGATGTCGCGCCTCCGCCAATGGGCACGCCTTCGCCGCCCGCCAGCGCAGCACCGAGCCCGGGTCAGACGGCACGCGAGCGGGCCCGAAACGAGCAGGACGCCGCGCGCACAAGCAGGATGTTCATCGGCAGCGCGGCGCCCACCCCGTCTGGCCCCGCCGCCAATGGGCCGCCTCCTGCGATTGCAGAGGGTGCTGTCGGACCATTGCCGCCGCCCGCCACAGGGCAGGGCGAGCAAGCTGCCAAGCGCGCATTTTTCGGCAGCGGCGACACGGCGGCATCCGAGAGCGGGTTCCGCGTCATTGCTCCGAGCTCGGGCAGCATCGTCCAGGCGGGCAGTATCATTCCGGCGGCGCTGATCACGGGCATCCGTTCGGACCTTCCGGGCATGATCACCGCGCAGGTGACTGAGAATGTCTATGACAGCGTGACGGGCAGGCATCTGCTCATTCCCCAGGGCAGCCGCTTGCTCGGCGAATATGACTCGCAGGTGTCTCTCGGCCAGAGCCGGGTGCTGTTGGCATGGACGCGGCTGATCCTGCCCGACGGACGTTCGATTCACCTCGACCGGTTGCCCGCTACCGATGCAGCTGGCTATGCTGGCCTGCAGGGTCGGGTAAACCATCATTGGGGCGGCATCTTCCGTTCAGCGTTGATCTCCACGCTTCTGAGCATCGGGACCGAGGTTGGAAGCGCTAGCGACGACGACCTCGTTCGGGCGATCCGGCAGGGCGGCTCGCAGTCGATCGGTCGAACGGGTCAGGATCTGGTGCGCCGGCAGATGGGCATTCAACCGACGCTCGAAATCAGGCCAGGCTTTCCGCTACGTGTGATTGTGACCCGTGACCTCGTTCTGCTTTCACACGGAGTTGCAGAATGAACGCGCTCAGGCTCGGTCCCATACCCGATGACAAGCCGGTGAAGCTCACGATCGACGTGCCGCCAGACGTGTTTCACGACCTAAGCCTTTATGCCGAGGCACATGCCGCTGCAGCCGGGCAACAGCCCCACGGGCCCGCCAAGCTGATCGTCCCGATGCTCGCGCAATTTATGGCGGGCGACCGTGAGTTCCTGAAACTGAAGAGAACGGGGCAGATCGGCATGATATGACTGCTATTGGGCCGTAAGCCGACTGGCTTCTGTCGGCGTGACGAAATCCTCACTCGACTCGACGATCACACCATAGATTTCGGCGACCGCGCTCTGGAACTCATCGGCGGCCACTGGACGCACGTTCAACCCGTCCGCCTGCACGATGCTGAGCTTCAGACCCGGAATGTAAGACGCGAACTCCCACCGTGTTCCTCATCGGGCGTAACGCTCAACGGCTCGGCCTTCGCGCCGATCGACAGCTTCCGCAGTTCACGCGGTTTTCTAATCGGCAAGCCCAAAACCCGATCGCTGTCTTGCAAGTTGCCCCCGTCGTTGCCAACGAGGCAGGCTTGTCGATACGGGCCCGAATGGTATTCTGTCGCTTCGAAATTGGAGGTCAGCGATGAACATGAGCGACTGCTGCAATAAGGACTGCCCCTGCTGCGCAAAAGAAAAAGACAAAGGCAAATGACACTCGAGCCTCGGCTTAAACCGAGGCCCCGTCCAATGAGGGCAATCCATTCGACGAGGCCGATTTCGGTAGGCCGCTCAAGGCAAGCATAGCCGCAAGGTCGGCGCGGGTGTTGATGTTGGAGAGGCCCAAACGCGCATCGTCCACTGTTATCGCATTGGTCGCCCCGATCCAGGACCGCAGTGAACGACAGCCGGATTGGATGTGCAGATCCAGCCGTGGACCAAGATCGGTGGGCCAGAGGCCAATCAGATGCTGGGTGGCGAACACGCAGGGGCCGGATAAGCCAAGACGATCGACAAGATCCAGCGGGAGCGGAAATACGTCAACGGGTACCGTCACAACCGCGTCGAATCCGCGCGCGCGCGCGTCGGCGAGCGCGGCGCTGAGCCCGCCCAGCGGCCCGACCCCAGGCGCAGGGCGATCGGAGATCCACCGCATTCGATGCGATGGGCGGCCACAAAGAACTAGATCATCTGTCTGAGCTTCGAGTACGCCGCGCGCATGATCGATCAGGCTCACGCCGCCGATCGTCGCCAGCGCTTTGTCGCTTCCGAAGCGGCGCGAGGCGCCGCCAGCGATAAGCGCCCCCAGCAGCCGCATCTCAATGGCCAAGCGCAAGAGCAGGGACCGGCGCTCCTGCGGGGAGTGCGGGGGCGTTGGCCGGGCGGCGGATGAGAAACCGGGTATGTGCAAGCAGCGCCTGTCCCGACGCCGATTGGCGGTCGAGCATGCGAACGCGGTCGCCTTCTTCGGCCGCGCAGAGAAAGGCCTCACGCGAACCGTTGGCCGGGACCGCGTCCACAAGCGCTGCGGTGCGCCAATCCAACGCGCTTGCAGGGTGGCGCCCGCTGAGACCCGCGAGCAAAGGTGCGAGGAACAGGCGGGCGACAGTTAGCGCTGCCGTCGGATTGCCGGGAAGGCCCAGCACCCCAAGGCCGCCGAGACGCCCGAACCAGACGGGCTTGCCTGGCTTGATCGCCAGGTCGGCAAAGGCGATCTCGAGCCCCATCGCGGTCAGTGCAGCACGACAGTGGTCGCGTTCACCGCGGGATGCGCCGCCGGCGATGACCAGCAGATCGGCCTCGGCGAGCGCCTCCCGCGCGGCCGCGCGGATCGCAGACGGGTCATCGGCGACACGCCGCGTTGAGATGTCGCCACCGCCCCATTCGCCCGCGAAAGCGCAGAGCGCGATCGACAGGCTGTCGGGGATCGCCTGCGCATTGCCAATCGCTGTCCCCGGTTCGACGATCTCATCCCCGGTTGCAAGGATGAGGACCCGGGGTTTTCGCCATACCCGCACCACTGCGACATCGGCGGCAGCCGCGGCGACCAGCGCGAAGGGATCCAGCAACGCACCACGTGGTAGCAACGTCGCCCCAGCTTGAAAGTCGCTTCCCCGCAACCGGACATGCGCGCGCTCACCGGGAGACGCATGGAGAACAACATGGTCGCCTTGGCGAACGCTCCGCTCGGCGACGATGACCCGATCAGCGCCACGCGGCATCGGCGCGCCCGTCATCACCCGCATCGCCTCGCCCGCCGCGACCGATCCGGCATCGCACGCACCGGCGTAGCACGTCCCCGCAATCCGAAGCGGCACGCCATCAAGGTCGACGCTTCGCACCGCATAGCCATCCATCGCCGCGCAATCACGCCGGGGTGAGTCGATCTTCGCGATCACCGGTTCGGCGAGGACACGACCGGCCGCCGCTGCAAGTGCAATCTCTTCTTCGCCTAGCGGGAGAGCGTGGAGAGTGAGGATGGCCTGCGCGACGTCGTAATCCATCGCGGCGGCGCAGGGTTCAGGGTTGGCAGCAAGTGCCTCAGGCTTACCCATGGGCGACCCTCCGACCTTTGTCATCGACCAGAGCGCCATCCTCGACCCTTATCGCTTCCCCGATCAGGATCAGCGTCGGCGCGTCATCGGCGAATGCACGGGTAGCGATGTCGAGCAGATCAAGTCGTGTCGAGAGCCGCTTTTCAGTTCCCAAGCTGACATTGCATGCAATCAGAACTGGGGTCGCGCGGTCCACACCCGCCGCGATCAGCCGTCGTGCAATCTCTCCCGCCGCGCCACGGCCCATATAGAAAGCGAGCGTCGCGCCTGGCGTGGCAAGCGAGGCCCAGTCCAGATCGAGCGCCGCGCCGTTTCGGCTGTGCGCGGTCACGAACCGCACTTCGCGCGCCAGACCGCGCAGCGACAGCGACACCCCTGCGGACGCCGCCGCCGCACTTGCCGCCGTGACGCCCGGGCAGACCTGCACGATGCACCCCGCCTCGCGCAACGCGGTCATTTCTTCGGCTGAGCGTCCAAACAGCGACGGATCGCCACCCTTCAGCCGAACCACGCGCCTTCCCGCGCGCGCGGCGGCGACCAGCAGCGCATCGATGCTGCTCTGATCCTTCGAATGCCGCCCGGCGCGCTTACCGACACTGACGCGCTCTACACCGGCAGGGATCAGGTCGAGAACGCCCCGTCCGACCAATGCGTCATGATAAACGATGTCGGCCACTTCGATCAGCCGCACCGCCTTGCGCGTCAGCAGGTCGGGATCGCCCGGACCTGCGCCGACCAGCCAAACGCTACCCCGTGGAAACGCGTCATGCGGCATCGGACGTCACCTCCGAAAGAATGCGGGCGAGTGCCGGCCGGCACGATCCGCAATTGGTGCCGGCCTGCAGCGCCCCGCCGATTGCGGCGACATCAGCAAGCCCACGGTCACGGATCGCCGCGACGATGGTGTTGAGCGCGACGTCGAAACAGGCGCAGATCACCGCACCGCGATCGGGCTGAGCCCCGGGTGCGCGACCGGCGAGCAGGGTCGGTGCGGCGTGTTTCTCACTCAGTTGCGCGATCAGCCAGTCACGTGTCGGCAGCTCGCCGGTGCGGGTGACGAACAGCACCGCCGCCAGCTTTCCGTGATCGAGCACGGCGATCCGCCGCGTGCCGCGCGCGGCATCGATCGCCTCAACCCGCTCGCCGCGCGGCAGCAGCGCCTCGATCCGCGCGGCGTCGCCATTGCCCGCGAGCTCCCACAGGCTGCCCTGCGGCACCGCCACCCGCGTCGCCCACAGGCAGCGCGGCGGTGCGGCCAACTCGCCCGACAGGATCAGGAAGCCGCGCCATTCGGTCGCGATCGGCGTGATCTTCGCCGGCGTCGATTTGAATCCCGGCTGGCCCGAATGCGGATCGGTGAGCGGGCGCGGGAGCAGCCCGGTGCGCCCACCGGTCGAAGTGCGGTCGGTCCAGTGGATCGGCGTGAACAGCTCGCCGCGCCGCTGTGCATCGGTCAGCGCGACGCGGAAGATGCTGTCCCCCTGTGGCGTTGCCACCCGCGCAAGCCCGCCATCGGTCAGCTCGAGTTCGACGGCATCCTCAGGATGCACCTCGACCAGCGGCTCCTCGCGGTGACGCGCCAGTTTCGGCGACAGGCCGGTGCGCGTCATCGTGTGCCACTGGTCGCGATAGCGCCCGGTGTTGAGCGTCATCGGCCAGTCGCGCAGCGGTGCCTGCAACGGCTTCTGCACGACGCTCACCAGCCGCGCGCGACCGTCGGGGGTCGAATAGCGGCCATCGGCGAATGGCGTCCCACCCCAGCGGAAGGGCGTCATAGCGCCATAGGCCGCATTGCCCCCCGCTCCGCCATCTGGCAGCGCGAACAGCCGCTTGTCGTCATTGCCATAGGTCGACAACCGGCAATGTTCGCGCCAGATTTCGGCGGGACGGTCATAGGCAAAGGCGGTCTTCCACCCCATACGCCGTGCGACCTCTTTGATAATCCACCAATCGGGTTTCGCCTCACCGGGGAGAGGGAAGAGCGCGCGCTGGCGGCTGATCGTGCGGTCGCTGTTTGTGACGGTCCCGTCCTTCTCCCCCCAGGCAGCGGCGGGCAGGCGGACATGGGCATAATCGGCGCTGTCGGTCCGCTCGATCACGTCGCTGATCACGACGAACGGACAGCCAGCCAGCGCCTCACGCACCCGCCCCGCGTCGGGCATCGAAACCGCCGGATTGGTCGCCATGACCCACAGCGCCTTGATCCGCCCTTCGCCGATCGACCGGAACAGGTCGACCGCCTTCAGCCCCGGCTTCTGAGCTATGACGGGCGAGGCCCAGAAGCGCTGGACAAGGTCGCGGTTCTCGGGCGCGAAATCCATGTGCGCGGCAAGCGTGGAGGCAAGCCCTCCTACCTCACGCCCGCCCATCGCATTGGGTTGCCCGGTGATCGAAAACGGCGCCGAGCCCGGCTTGCCGATCCGTCCGGTGGCAAGGTGGACGTTGAGGATCGCATTGACCTGATCGGTGCCGCTCAGCGCCTGGTTCACCCCCTGGCTGAACATCGTCACCGTCCGCGGCGTCGCGGCGAACAACTCGTAGAAGCGCCTGAGGTCCGATGGCGGCACGTCACAGACGCGCGCCACCGACCACAGGTCGCTCCCCTCTCCAACCTCGACCCAGAAATTCTCGGGCGTCGCGACATGTGCTGCGAGATAGGCCTCGTCGATCGCGCCAGCCTCGCGGCACCAGTGGAGCAAGCCGTTCATCAGAGCGACGTCGCTTCCGGGCCGGATCGCCAGATGCAGGTCGGCTTCCTCCGCGGTCTCGGTGCGGCGGGGATCGATCACCACAAGCTTGGCGCCCGCTTCGCACCGCGCGCGGATACGCTGATAGACGATCGGGTGGCACCAGGCGGTATTGCTGCCGACCAGAACGATCAGGTCGGCGGCGTCGAGATCGTCATAGCTGGCGGGAACCACATCTTCGCCAAAAGCGCGGTTATGGCCCGCCACCGCGCTCGACATGCACAGCCGCGAATTGGTGTCGATATTGGCCGTGCCGATGAACCCCTTCATCAGCTTGTTGGCCACATAATAGTCCTCGGTCAGCAACTGGCCCGAAACATAGAAGGCGACGCTGCCCGGCCCATGCCGCGCGATCGTGTCGCGAAAACGCTTCGCAACCAGGTTAAGCGCCTTGTCCCAGCTTGCGCGCTTGAGGCCGATCATCGGATGGAGTAGCCGCCCCTCCAGACCGACGGTTTCGCCAAGATGCGTGCCCTTTGAACATAGCCGCCCGCGATTGGCGGGATGGTCGGGATCGCCCTCGATCCGCACCGCGCGCTCACCCGTGACGGTCGCGCGAATGCCGCAGCCGACCCCACAATAGGCGCAGGTGGTGCGGATCACTTCGTTCATCAGGCGGCGGCCTTCAGCGTGCTCGCGCGGCAGATCAGCACGCGGCCTGCGCTGATCTTGACCGGAACGGTCGGCGTGCACCCCTTGTCCTCGCCCAGCGCTTCGCCAGTGGTCAGCGAGATGCGCCAGTTATGAAGCGGACACGCCACCGCGCCGCCATGGACGATCCCCTGCGACAGGCGCCCATGTTTGTGCGGGCAGCGGTCGCGCAGCGCGAACACCTTGTTCTCGCCCGTGCGGAAGATGGCGATATCGTCGCCACCCTCGACCTGCACCGTGCGGCTGCCGCGTACCGGAATCTCGTTCAGCCAGCCGATATCGAGCCACTCTGCGGTGGTCATGCCATCTCTCCAACCGGGGTAAACCGCGCCATCGGCGCGTGATGTTCGCGCTCGGCACCCTGCGCGCGCTGCGCCCAAGGGTCGTCCTGCGAGAACGTCTGGGAATGGAAGAAGCGCGCGGCGAGGTCGGCGCGGACGGCATCGTCATCGAGCAGCCGCGACCGCACATACTCGACGCCCACCCGCTCGATCCACGGCGCGGTGCGCTCCAGATAGCGCGCTTCCTCGCGATAAAGCTGGATGAAAGCGGCGCAATGCTCGATCGCCTCGGCCTCCGTCGCGACCTTGCACAACAGGTCGGTGGCGCGGACATGGATGCCGCCATTGCCGCCGACATGCAGTTCGTAGCCGCTGTCGACACAGACCACGCCGAAATCCTTGATCGTCGCCTCGGCGCAATTGCGCGGACAGCCGCTGACCGCGATCTTGAATTTGTGCGGCATCCACGACCCCCAGGTCGCGCGTTCGATTCCGACGCCTAGCCCGGTCGAATCCTGCGTGCCGAACCGGCACCATTCGGAGCCGACGCACGTCTTCACGGTGCGCAGCGACTTGCCATAGGCATGGCCGCTGACCATTCCCGCGGCGTTGAGGTCGGCCCAGACCGCTGGCAGATCCTCTTTCCTGATCCCGAAAATGTCGAGCCGCTGGCCGCCGGTCACCTTGACCATCGGCGCGTTGTATTTCTCGACCACATCGGCGATCGCGCGCAGCTCGCGCGGGTTGGTCAGACCACCCCACATGCGCGGGACGACCGAATAGGTGCCGTCCTTCTGGATATTGGCGTGCATGCGTTCATTGACGAAGCGGCTCTGCTGGTCGTCGACATACTCGCCGGGCAGCGCACAAAGCAGATAATAGTTGAGCGCGGGGCGACAGGAAGAGCAGCCGTCGGGGGTACTCCAGTGCAGCTTCTGCATCACCTCCGGGATCGAGCGCATGTCCTGTGCCACGATCTCGCGGCGGACGTCGTCATGGCCAAAGCTGGTGCATTTGCACATCGTCCTGGCACCAGCCTGAACCTCATCGCCAAGTGTCAGCGCGAGGATGCTTTCGACCAGGCCTGTGCAGCTTCCGCAGCTCGCCGACGCTTTGCACGTGGCGCGCACCGCGTCGAGGCTGTGCGATCCCTTGGCGATGCACGACACCACCTGTCCCTTGGTCACGCCGTTGCAGCCGCAGATTTCCGCATCGTCGGAAAGCGCCGCAACGGCCGCCTTAGGGTCCGCCGCGCCCCCTCCCTGGGCGAAGGCCTGACCGAAGATCAGCAGGTCGCGGACATCGGCGACGCTCTCCTGCTTCTTGAGCAGGTCGAAATACCAGTTGCCGTCCGCGGTATCGCCATAGAGCACCGCTCCGACGATGCGGTCTGCCTTGACCACGACGCGCTTGTAGATGCCGCGTGCGGCGTCGCGCATCACGATGTCTTCGCACCCATCCCCGCCGGAGAAATCCCCCGCCGAGAAGACGTCGATCCCCGACACCTTGAGCTTGGTCGAGGTGACCGATCCGCGATAGCCGCTCGGGCTGCCGGTCATGTGATCGGCGAGGCTGCGGCACATGTCCCACAAAGGCGCGACCAGCCCATAGACGTTGCCGTCATGCTCGACGCACTCGCCGACAGCGAGCACATCGGGATCGGACGTGACCATATGATCATCGACCTTGATCCCACGCCCGATCTCAAGCCCCGCCGCCCGAGCAAGCCCTGTCGAGGGGCGGATGCCGACCGCCATCACCACCAGATCGGCGGGGATATGCGTCCCGTCCTTGAGCACCACGCCCTCGACTTGGCCGTCGCCGATAATCTCGGCGGTATCGGCCCCGGTCAGGATCGCCTGCCCGCGCGCTTCCAGCGCCTGTTTGAGCAGCCATCCCGCCGCCTCATCGAGCTGCCGCTCCATCAGCGTCGGCATCAAATGCAGCACGGTGACCTTCATGCCCCGCAGACTGAGGCCATGCGCCGCCTCCAGCCCGAGCAGCCCGCCGCCGATCACCACCGCGCTCCCGCCCTTTTCCGCAGCAGCGAGCATCGTGCCGACATCGTCCATGTCGCGGAACGCGATCACGCCGGGCAGCTGGTGTCCCGGCACCGGGATGATGAACGGGTCAGAGCCGGTCGCGATCAGCAGTTTGTCATAACCAGTGCTCACCCCCGCCCGTGACGTCACCGTCTTGGCCGTGCGGTCAATCGCCATAACCGGGTCGCCAGCGATCAGGTCGATGCCATGATCGGCATACCAGTCCGCGCCGTTGATAACGATATCGTCGAACGCCTTCTCCCCCGCGAGTACGGGCGAGAGCATGATGCGGTTATAGTTCACGCGCGGCTCGGCGCCGAAGATCGTCACGCGATAGCGGGTGGGATCGCGCGCCAGGATTTCCTCGACCGCGCGGCACCCGGCCATGCCGTTGCCGATCACCACTAGGTGCTCGCGCATGTCGTCCTTCGCAGCCGTGACAGGGTGCAGTTCCATCAAAGTGTCCAGTCCAGTTGCAGCCAGAATTTGCGCGTGTCCGTGGCAAAGCCGGTCGCGCGATAATCGGCGAAGCGCGCCGATGCCGTGGTCCTGCCCAGCTTTGCCGAGGCCATCAGGTTGAGTTCGTCGCCATAATGGCGGGTCAGCCGATCACTTTCGAAGCGGTGCCACGCGGCTTGCAGTGTCACCCCCTTGGCCGGGCCGATCGCCTTCCAGCCCCAGCCCGCGCTCAGATACAGGTCGCGCACGCCATCGGCCGGCGTCACCAGATATTTGTCAGCCCAGCCCTGAAATTTGAAATTGGTGCCGAGCGGGGTCTGGAAGCTGGTCAGCGCGACGCCAGTGTCGGCACCGAGCACCTCATAGCCCGCCCCGAGCTTCGGCCCGTTGAAGTCCACCGACACCTCCGCCAGCCAATAGGCCGCGGCATAGTCATTGGGGTTGGGCCCCATGTCGCTCTGGCGCGCATGGCTGAGCTGATACGCCAGCTTCGCCTTGCCCAGCATCCGCATACCCGCCAGCCGCACACCAAAGGTCCGGCTCGACAGGCGGTAGCCCTGCACCGTCGCCTCGTCCTGATCGACCCAATAGCCAAAGCCGGTCAGCGTCCCGATCGGGCTGACCCAGGACAGGTTGGCGAAGATATTGTCTCCGCCCACCGCACGCTGCCGCGCGCCCGTGCCATCGATCCCCCAGATGGTGCGGACGCTCCACGCATAGGCGAGGTCGGCCTTAAGCCCCTTCATCGGCGTGACCTCCGCGCGCACCGCGTCGAAGCTCTGCCCGTTCTGGCGGAACCCGACCGCGCCTACAAAGCGCTCATCGTCGAGCGTGATCCGCTGGCGCCCCGCGGTCAGCGTTACGACCGGCAGCTTGAGCGCAAGCTGTGCGCGATGAATCGCCACATTCTCCGGATCGGCGATCAGAGGACGCGCCGCCGATCCGGAGAGCCCGTCGAAGCTGTCATCGACGATGGCGATATTGCCCTGCGCCTCGATGATTGCCGTCAGCGGACCCTGGCTCGCCTGAACCCCCGCGCGAACGCGCAGTGTCACCGCCTCGGCATCAAGCGTCAGTCCATCCTGCTCGACCTGTTCGTAGCGCAACCGCGCGTCAAGCATGGGCTTCAGGCTCTGGCCGTTGGCCGGCGTCGCTGCCACCAGCCCGATCAGTGGGATTGCATACCGCATCGGATCAGATCCGCACACCGGCAGCGGTGCCCCAGCTCGTCCGCCACTTCGCCTTGACCAGCGTCAGACCAAGCAACGCGACCAGCGCGAGCCCCGAAAAGATCAGGAATCCCGGTGAGAAGCTGCCAGTCCACTGCTTCGCGAGGCCAAGCGAGGAGGCGAGGTAGAAGCCGCCAACGCCGCCGGCCATGCCGACCAGGCCCGTCATCACACCGATCTCCGCCGAAAAGCGCTGCGGAACCAGCTGAAACACCGAACCGTTACCCGTGCCAAGCGCTAGCATGCCGATGACGAACAGCATGAGCGCGCTCGTGAAGCTGTCGGCAATCGACACTCCGACAAGTGCGAGGGCAGCGACGATGAACACACCGGTCAACGCCTTGACCCCGCCGACCGAGTCAGCCAGCGCCCCGCCCATCGGCCGCACCAGCGACCCGGCGAACACACATGCCGCCGTGGCATAGCCGGCCTGGACCGTGGTTAGTCCGAACCGGTCGGTGAAGTAGATCGGCAGGCTGGCGGCAAGTCCCACGAAACCGCCAAAGGTGACCGCGTAAAAGCCCATCAGCCACCAGCTGTCGGCGGTCTTGAGCGGCTGGAAATAGTCCTTGAGCGACTTTGGTGCAGGGCGACCCGGCGCGTCCTTCGCCATGATGACATAGGCAATCAGCACGATCGCCAGCGGGATACAGGCCAGCCCCAGCACATCGTTCCAGCCAAAGATCTTGGCGAGCCCCGGCGCGAACAATGCGGCGAGCACCGTTCCGGAATTGCCCATGCCCGCAAGACCCATCGCCTTGCCCTGATGCTCAGGCGGATACCAGCGGCTGGCGAGTGGCAGCGCGATGGCGAAGCTTGCGCCCGCAAAGCCGAGGATGACACCCAGCGCGAGCGTACCGGCAAAGCTGGTCACCCCCATCGCCCAGGCGGTGAACAGCCCGATGATGACGATGATCTGGCTGATCGTACCCGAGTTTTTCGGCCCGATCCGGTCAACCAGCAGGCCGTTAACCACGCGCAGCAGAGCCCCGGCCAGCGTCGGCACCGCGACCATCAGACCCTTCTCAGCGGGGGTTAGCGCCAGCGTCTTGGCAATTTCCGGAGCCAGCGGGCCAAGGATTACCCAAACCATGAAAGCGAGATCGAAATACAGGAACGCTGCGATCAGCGTCGGATTGTGCCCGCTTGACCAGAAGCTGGGTTTCGTCGCGGACGGCTGTGCGTCCAGAAAGGTGGTTGCCATCGTCTCAGTCCCCGAATGCGACCGGCACGAAAAAGCCGCCAGAACGGCGACCCTGCGGGCGCGTCCTGGCGGCTTCGTTGCCTGTTGAGGTGAAGGAGCTTGCGCCCCGGCCCGTTGCGCTTCGCTCCCCCCGTTGGCAGCGATACGCATCAATCTTTCCGACTTCTTCGTCGGACAACCCGAAAATTGCCCGATTCGCCTGCCACGCGCAAGCCGAATCTTCGCAAGTGCAATATTTTTAGGTGTGGCGCGTCACGGCAATGCGGCGAGATATCCCGCGATATCCTCGGGATCGAAGGCGCGACCGTCGAAAAAGCCGTCAGCGCTCAGCACAAGGCGGCCCTGTATTGAACCCACCCCGATCGGTGCATCAAGCCCGCCCTCCAGCTTCGAGCTCGCCCCGGGCAGGGGCGCCCCCGATCCGGCCAGTGCCTCGCGATAGATGTTCGGGCAAAACACCTCCATCGCGGTTGCCGCATCCGTGTCGCAATACGCTATCCCGTCCCAGCGGGTCATCTGGGCGTAGAGCCACGCGGCCTGGCTGCGCCAGGGGAAGTTCGCGGCTTCGCGATACTGGAACATGAAGTCGGGATAATGCACCGGTTCGCCTCCCGGTGTCAGTCGCAACCGATCGGTGATCGCGCGCAGAACCGCGTCAGGTGACGACCCGAGATACTCCGCCCGCGCCAGGATCGCAGCGTTCGCCTCGGCATTGGCCGGATCGACGAAGTGGGCCGCTGCCGCGTGAAGCGCGCGGATCAGCCGAAGCAGCGCTTCGCGACGCTCCTCGACTACGGCGCTGCGCATCGCGAGCACCTTTTCGACCCCACGCCGCCAGATCTGTGCGGTGGCGAGCGCAATCCGCCCGACCCCGCGGTCGACTGCGATCGAATTCCACGGCTCGCCGACGCAGATGCCATCGACTTCCCCCGCCGCCAGTGCATCGGCGGCAAAGGGCGGGCTAGTGACGACGATATCGATATCGACATCGGGGCGGATGCCCACCCCTGCGAGCCAGTAGCGCAGCATGTAATTGTGGCTGGAATAGCGATGCACGACGCCAAAGCGCAGCCGCCGTTCCGCCACGATCTGTTTGAGCGCGCGCCCTATCGTGAGCGGATCGCCCAGCGTGTCGCCCAACCCGATCGCATCGGCCAGGGCGGTCGAAAATGTCACCGCATTTCCATTCAGCCCGAGCACGAAGGGGACCGCCATCGGTACCGCCGTCCGCCCTCTGCCCAATGCCGTCGCGATAGCCAGCGGTGCGACCATGTGCGCGGCATCGGTATGGCCATAGAGCAGCCGGTCGCGCACCGTCGCCCAGGTCATGTCGCGCACCAGCTCGAGCCTCAGTCCCTGCGCTTCGGCAAAGCCAAGTTCATGCGCCAGTATCGGGAGCGCCGCATCAACCAATGGGAGAAAACCGATCCGCATCGTCTCTTCGGTCACGGCAAGTCCCCCATCAGCGCTTCGGCGGTGACGATCGCTTCGGCAATCTCCACGATCCGGCGGTTCGTGCGCATCGCCTGCCCACGCAGCAGTGCATAGGCGGCGGGTTCGTCGATCCCGCGCTTCTTCATCAGGATCGCCTTGGCGCGATCCACTGTCGCGCGTTCGGCGAGCGCGTTCTTCGCTGCATCCAGTTCGCGCTGGAGCCGCGAAAACGCCTGGAACCGCCGCACCGCCAGATCGATCACCGGCTTGATCCGCTGCTTCGACAGCCCGTCGACGACATAGGCGCTGACGCCGGCATCGATCGCCGCGCCGGTCGCCTCGGCATCGCTCTGATCGACGAACATCGCGATCGGTCGGTCGAGCGCGCGCGACATGGCAAAACAATCCTCAAGCTGGTCGCGGCTCGGATTTTCAAGGTTGATCAGCACCACCTCGGGACGCGCGGCCTCGATCTGCGCTGCCAATGGCCCACCGGGGTCGATCAGCACCAGATCGTCGAGCCCGGCTTCCCGCAAGCCATCGGATATGATCGCTGCGCGCGTTGAGCTGGTGTCGATGATCGCGATCCGCATAGCGCGCTGATATGCAAGCGCGGCCGCATTTTCCAGAAATGTCTGATACTGAACGCGACGCTGAGGCATAGAGCTGTACAACGTTGGAGCGGCACATCTGCGGCCGAGGCGAGCCGCTCTGCGGTCAGATCTCTGTCCGCTCTGCGAGGACCAGACCGTCTTCGACTCCGACGCCGAGATATCTAGCCGTATTTTCGATCTTCGTATGATCCAAGAGAATTTGGATTGCGCCAAGATTACCCGTAGCTTTGTAGATTATCGACGTCCTGGTCCCGCGAAGCAAATGCGTGCCATACTCGGCGCGTCAAAGACCGGCGGCATCGACCCACCCACCTACAAGCCTCGCTACTGGCGCGTGCTGAGATGGCCTGCATGCTCCGCCCGGCTCGGAAATGCGAAGTCGTGGACGGCCCCGCCTCGACGCTTGAGCAAGCAAATAGGCTGCCCTATGCGCGCCGCTTTCGCTACAGCAACGCCCTGATACTGGTGGCGAGGTCGACCTGACGAAATGGCTTCGTCAATCTTGGCAGATCGACGTCGATGCCGGCAGCATCAGAATATCCGGAGATCACGAGTATCTTTATTCCGGGCAGGCGCTCCGTGCACATTCGAGCAAGCTGCGTGCCCGTCATTTCAGGCATCAAATGATCGGTGACCAGGAGGTCAACGCGCAGCCCTTGTTCAATCCGTTCGAGCGCTTGCGCGGCGGACGCAACACTGGTGACCTTGTAGCCGAGATCAACCAGCATTTGCGCAACAGAGTCGCGCACAAGTTCTTCGTCATCGACAAGCAGCGCTACGCCTTCAATGAGCGACTGCTCTTCGGGCGGCTCCGAAGCACACCCCGCTTCCGCCGTCTGCTCGCTCTGTGGCAGCCACAGCGCAATCTCGGTCCCGCGCCCTGGCTCGCTTGCAATTGTCATTGTTCCACCGAGTTGCGAAGCGAGCCCGTGCGCCATCGACAGACCAAGCCCAGTGCCGCGGCCCAGCCCTTTGGTAGAGAAGAACGGTTCGATCGCCCGCTTGAGCGTGTGCTCATCCATGCCAATACCGGTGTCGGCAACGCAGAGCCGGATATAGTTCCCGGGGGACAGTCCTCCTATATCGCCATGGCCGACCTTTGCACGCGTAAGCGAAATGCGAAGGCTGCCGCCCTGGGGCATGGCATCGCGCGCATTAACGCACAAATTGAGCAGCGCCATTTCGAGCTGATTGGGATCTGCCATTGCCGCTGGAAGGGTCGCCGGGGCGTCCACAACCAGCTCGATGTGGGGTCCGGTCGTGCTCGAAACCAGGTCGACCATGCCCACCACCAGTTGCGACACATCCACGGGCACGGATTGAAGCGGCTGGCGGCGAGCGAAGGAAAGCAGCCGCTGCACCAAGGTTCGCGCGCGCTCGGCGGACTGAAGCGCGCCTCCAACCATCCGGCGATCCCGCTCGTCGCCGACCCCCTTGCTCTGCAACCGATCCAGCGCGCCAAGGATCGGGGTCAGCAAATTGTTGAAATCGTGCGCCACGCCGCCGGTCAGTTGGCCCATCGCCTCCATCTTCTGCGATTGGCGAAGCGCCTCTTCAGCATTCACCTCCCGGGTTACATTGCGACTGGTGCCGATGATCCGTCCAACGCGGCCATCCTCATTGAGCAGGGGCACCAGCGTCGTGTCCCAATATTGTGACTGCCCCGCGAGATGGAACGTGTCGCGATATTGGTAGATTTCGCGTGTGTCCACGACATGGCGATAGGTTTTCAGAACGCGCGCCGCCGCTTCAGCAGGCATGAACGCATCGATCCGCTTGCCTTTGATGTCGTTGAGCTTGAAGCCGATTCCAGCTTCATGGGCAGGGTTAATCTGCTCGACGACGAAGTCTCCGTCAGGTGTAACCGCGACGACAAACAGGGGGTCGGGCGTATTCTCAAAATAGGCGCGATGGAGCGCATCCGCTTCGCGCCGTTCCGCCTCGGCGTGGTGCAGGGCCCTAGTCCGCGCCTCCACTCTGGCCTCGAGGCTGGCATTAAGCTCCCGAAGCTGCGCCTCGACAGCGAGACGCTCGATCACGAGCCGCACGCGCTCGGCCACCTCTTCCATGAACGCAACCTCATCCGCCCGCCACTTGCGGGGTCGGCGGTCGTTCAAATAGACGATGGTCCGCAGTTGCCCGTCGCGTACGAACGGAACGACCAGGATCGCGCGAGTATCCACTTCGCGCGCCGTCGACTTTGTACGCGCCTCGTCGCTCAGCGAGGCGGCCAGAAGATCCTCCACCACGACCGTCTTGCCCGCGTTCAACGCAGCGACGATCTTTACGCCAAATGCGGCAGCAGGAAACTTGCCAAGCAAGGGCGCTGTCGCGCCATCGGTCCAGCAGACCGTATAGTCGAATTGATCTTCCGCCGCATTGAGGTCACCAAAACCGGTGCGCGTGACTTCGAAATGGTCACCCATCAGCGTGGCGACTTCAGTGAGCGCCTCCTCCGTGCTGCACCCGCGCAGGATGTCGGCGATTTTCAGACGAAGTGCAGTGCGCGCTTCCCGCCGCGCGGCGTGCTGAAAAATTCGTTCGAGCCATGCCGCGCCCAGCGACAGCAACAGGATCACGACGGTAATCAGGCTGATCGCTATCGCGAGATACGCCTGCCCAACGCCTGAGCCGACCTGTGCGTCGTCTGCGGACGATGCATTGGTGAACGTCGCCGCATACATGCCGGCATAGTGCATGCCAGAAATCGCAGCGCCCATTACGACTGCCGCCACGAGCCGCTGGCTCGTCTGCTGGTCCCGCGCTGCGAGCCACACCGCAGCGGTCGCCGCAACAAGAGCGATCACGATTGAGATGGCAACCCACACCCAGTCGTAGCTCAACGCTCCCGGCATTTGCATGGCCGCCATGCCAACATAGTGCATTGCAACGACGCCAGTGCCGATCAGCAAGCCGGCAATGGCAATCCGCGGGGAGGAAACCTCGTGCCAATTGAACGTTGCAAAACCCGCGCCGGTGAAGCCGATCGCAAGCGCCAGCGAGAGCAAGGTCGGTGCCAGATCATAGCTCATCGGCATCCCTGGCATGCTGAAGGCCAGCATCGCCACGAAGTGCATCGACCAGATACCGCCTCCCAAGGCGCCCGCTGCTGCCCACAGCCAGACGCGCGATGCCAGGCGGCGCGAGGCGCGAATACGACTCGCCAAACTGAGCGCAGTAAACGACGCGAAGACGGCTACCATGATTGATAGGACCACAAGAAAATTATCGTGCGCCCCGTTCATGACCATGACTGCGAAAATTCCCCAAACGAAGGTGCCTCATGGTACATTGAAGCACGTATCACCTCAGTGCACCCACTGGCCAGTCTCACGCCATATCTACCGGATCCTTCTACAGCACAGCGCGCCACCTCCAAAAAATCTCCTAGCTTCCAGATCGTTAGCTATCAATCTCGGGAACTGATCCAATCGCCATATCTTGGTGTCGGGAGGGGCAGCGCATGGCAACCGAATTTGGCCGAGGCGGAAAGCCGCAGGCGCATACCCGCCACAAGATGTTTGAACTCGCACAGGTGTGGACGCCTGCGGACAATGCCCCCCGGACCCGCGGTCGTGCGTTGAGCGGCAATGACTGACACAATTGAGGATCTCCAGCGCTCGATGGACGCTGCGGCGGGCGCGCTCGATTTCGAGGAAGCGCGGCGCATTCGCGACCGCATCAATCTGATGCGAGGCGGAGCGAGTGCTGCAGAAGTCGCCCAGGCCGACACGTCGGGTCTGGTTCGCCAGCAGCCGGGTGCCATGGGGCTTGGCACGAGCCGACAGCGTCTGGTTCCTCCACCAGGGTGGAAGCCGCCGCCCAAGCCCGACCTCATGACATCCGGCCCGAAACGAAAGTGAGGGCCGGCACGCAGCTTGAGCCCGCCTTATCGGCCGTCACTGGGGTTTAGTTTCTCGCTGGTCCGCCTCGACGCATTGATCAGCCCCCTGAAACGTCGTTCTTGGCAGCGAATTGGCTCCCCGTATGCTGAAACAACTTCCCATCCGACGGTCCAAATGTCGTCGAACACGGGGCGGACTTCGCATCCCGCCTTCGCGGTGCGGCTGCGCCGGGAAGCGGCGGTCGAATGAGACCGGAGCGCCATCGGCTATCCATGGGCTAAAGCGGTGCCGTCAGCGCCTCAATGTACGAAAGTGCCAATGGCGCGATGAAGCGAACACCACATTTATTGGATCCCGCCCAGACGACCACCGCCCGCCAGTGCTCCTGTTGCCAGCGAAGTGTCACGGCGGTTCCAACGCTTAACACAGTTGGACAGTGCAGCCGCGCCCCTCCTTCCGATATGTCGAGGAGATGCACGCGCAGTGATCGATCGCCGAGACAAAGCTCGCCCAGCTGGAAAATCTTGCGGCGCGCCTGAGGGCGAGCGTTCATGACAGATGTTGGCATCTCGAGCTCCCGCTGCGAGCTTCGACGTTCCAGTTGAGCAGGGGTTCCGCAGGAAAAGTGCCTAACATATTGCGAACTATGAATATCGGCCGCCGCAGTGAGCAGGTGTCACTCACTTGCTTTGAAGTTCCGACTTTGCCTAATCTTGCGCTCGAATAGCGGGGAGGGGGCTTATGCGCGCGAGACGGATTCTCTTGGCCGGCTGCGCGATGCTACTGGCATTTTCCGCGGAAGGGGTCGCTGCGGCGAGTGACGAAATGAAGGCGGCGCGCAGCGCAGTCGATTCGACAATGTCGGGTCGCCCTCTCACCGTCGCAATCGAAGCCAAGCCTCTGCGTTGCAACCCGCAGAGCGAACTGTGCTATTCGAACCACTACCCCCGCCTCTATTGGTTTCGCGATCCTGCTCCCCGGCATGCCTCTCGCACGGTCATGTCGCCGCGCCGCACGCCGAAAGTCGCATTGAGCGACGAAGGGGAGGTGCCATTTGCCCCGGCGGCGGTATTTGCACGATCCGCCAACCCACAGGACGCGTGGATCGACTGGAGGGGTGTCACGTCGGTCCAGGCCGAGGCACGGACCGTGGTGCTGACAACCCCCCTCAATGCCTACGCGTGACCTTTTCCTTCCCGCGCGTTGAAGCCGCAGCTGCGGCTGCAGCGGTGTTCGAGCGGCTGCGGGTGGCTTGCGACGACGGCCCCAGCCCCGTAATTGACCTTTTGCAGGCACATCGGGTCGCCGTTGCGACGTTGCAGCGGCATCTGGTCTCGGCATCCTTCAACTCGCGGCGGCTCGGGCGGGAGGAATTTGCCGAGAACTGGCGTGTCGTGCGATTCCAGAAATTCGAAGGCGGGATGTGTGCCCGGGGCGCGTTGAGAGGCACAAGCGACGGCAAGCCATTCGTCGCCATCCTGCCATCGCCCGTAACCCATTCGGTGACCCGATCAGGCAAAACGGTGTCGATCTTTCGGTTGTCTGAAAGCCCTGCACCCGAAGAACGCCTGCAGCTTAACATGGATAGCCCCGTTGCGGCGCAGCGCCTAGTCGAAGGGCTCGATCACGTCCGTAACTGGTGCGCGACGCAGTATGACGAGCGAAAATTCTACCCGCGCGTGCTTTAGTTCTTCTCGAACACCATTTGGGGACGCACTCGTAGTCACCGAAGTTCCGTTATCGGGGGCGATGATCCGTCGGCGTAAAAGTTACGACGCGCCACACCACCTCAAGATGCTGGCAAATATCGCTCCTCTTCCATGCCGAGCAATCAATCTCGCGTCCGACCGGACCCGCTGCGGCTATTTGGTAGTGGCATTCGGATTGTCCGGCCCGCGATACGCCTTGTCGCTCTGGCCGCCGTCGAAGCCCTTAGGCTTCTTGCCGGTATGTGGGTTTGGATAAGCACCACCTCCGCTCTCCCCCTCGCTGGCGGGAATGGTGACGCCATCGCTCGCGACCGACGTGCCCTTGCCGTCCGCCTGCATCGGTTGCTTCTTCGTCATCGCGTCCTCCATGAACTTCATTCGCCGATTGCGGCGAGGGCCATCGTTTCCCAGACATCCGCATCGCCTGCGGCAGCCATTGTCGCATCCGGCTCGCGTAGCGTCTTCAGCACCGCCAGCGCCTGATCGCGATATTCGGGCCAGGCCGCATCCACGTCGGAGCCAGCCGAACGCTGATCGCCATGCGCGTTGGCGCTGGCGCGATCCGCCGCTAGGACGCGCGCGACGCGCTCAATGGCTGAAGTCTTGGAAATCGGCATGATCGTGTCTCCTCCTCGGTCCAACCCCCGACCCGCCCACATGTTCATTGCAGAAATGCAGGCCGGCCCGGAATATATGCTGCGCCGCAGCAACTTGCCCGTGAACGATACGTTCTATCTGTGTTCGGCCCCTCGGTTCCTCGGCCGAAGGAGTTTCCATGAGATCCATTTCCAGCACGATCGCCCGTCTGGCGAAGCTCCGCGAGGCGCCCCGCCCTGACCGGGTGCGCACGTCGGGCCGGCTGCGCGAACTTCGGGACTTCGGCTCCAATCCCGGGGCGCTGGGCGCCCATTATTATGTTCCGCCAACCGTGCGGCAAGGCGCGCCATTGGTCGTCGTCATGCACGGCTGCACTCAAAACGCTGTCGATTACGACATTGGTTCGGGCTGGTCCCAGCTCGCCGAGGAGCAAGGCTTCGCTTTGCTCTTTCCCGAGCAGCGGCGTACCAACAACTTCAACCTGTGCTTCAACTGGTACGAGCCTGCGCACATTCGGCGCGGGGCGGGTGAGCCGCTGTCGATTGCCCAGATGATCGACACGATGGCGACGCGCCACGGCATTGATCGATCACGAGTCTTCGTCAACGGTCTGTCGGCTGGCGGCGCAATGACATCGGTCATGCTCGCAACCTATCCGGAACTGTTCGCCGGCGGCGCGATCATCGCGGGCCTACCATTTGGCTCGGCGGCCAGCGTGTCGCAGGCGCTTGATCGCATGCGGGGCAGCGGCAGTCCCGGCGACGCGCTGCTCGCAGCCGCGATCGCGAAGGCCTCTCCTCATAGTGGGCCGTGGCCGACCGTCTCGATCTGGCATGGCACCTCGGATCATGTCGTCGGAATTGCCAATGCCGACGCCATCCTCAAGCAATGGCAGGCGATGCATGGCGTGGCCGCGAACCCGGACCATTCCGACATCATCGATGGAGTCCCTCACCGCGTGTGGCAGGACGCAAACGGGCGCGTGGTGATCGAGGAGTATCGCGTGCCGGGCATGGGGCATGGCACGCCGCTGGCAACGCGAGGCGATACGCCTTGCGGACAAAGCCGCCCGCACATGCTCGAGGTCGGCATCTCATCGACGCGCCGCTTGGCGACGTTTTGGAAGCTGCTGGACGCCGAACCGCGTTCGCGTCGCGCACCGCCACAGGCCGATCGCGGCGCTGAGAAATTGGCGGAGCCTGCGCCTTCCGGCGTTACGAAGGTTATCGAAGATGCACTGCGCGCCGCCGGACTGGTGCGATAAGGGCAGGGAAGCCGCCGTGACGGGTCTGAGGCTGCACGCTCTATCAAATGGATGGAGCTTTCTCCCAGTCCCCGGCGAATTAGGCGTCAAGCCCCTGGGCCACTTGAAAAGAGTTTCGATCGCCCGGGAACATCGCACCCAGCGCATTGTTCTGACTTAACATTTTCAGGAGGTTATGATGAGCGACGCGCTCGACCAACCGCGGGCGGACGACGCGCCGCTGAGCACTTCTAAGCACGAACGCGCGGCTGTTGATGCCGCCACTGCGGGGTTGATCGAGCCGAGGGGCGACACGCTCATCGGCCGCACCGTGACGGTCAACCGGCCGCGTGCTGAGCTGTTCGCTTACTGGCGCGACTTCACCAACCTTGCGAGCTTCATGGACAATGTCGAGCGGATCGACATCCTCTCGCCCACCCGCTCGCACTGGGTCGTCAAGGCGCCCGGCGGCAAGACCGTCGAGTGGGACGCGACGATTACCGAGGAGGTTGACGGCACGTTGCTCGCCTGGGCCTCGGACGACGGCGCGGATGTCCCGAACAGCGGGCGTGTCGAGTTCACCGACGCCGGCGCGCGCGGTACCATCGTCACCGCGACGATCCTCTACGATCCGCCGATGGGTGCGATCGGAAAGCTGGTCGCCAAGATGTTTCAGCGCGAGCCCGCGATCCAGGCCCGCCGTGACTTGCGCCGCTTCAAGCAACTCATGGAAACCGGTGAGATTGCCACCAGCGCATGGACGCGCAAGCAGCTCGAAGAGGAAAAGACCTGATGCGCGCTCTGACATGGCACGGGAAGCATGACGTCCGCATGGACACAGTGGACGATCCCGAGATCCTCAATCCGCGCGATGCGATCATCAAGATCACCTCGACCGCGATCTGTGGCTCCGACCTCCATCTCTATGACGGCTACATCCCCTCGATGATGGCCGGCGATATCCTCGGTCACGAATTCATGGGTGAAGTGGTCGAGACGGGCGCGCAGTCGACGCTCCAGAAGGGCCAGCGCGTCGTCGTACCCTTCACCATCGCCTGTGGCAGCTGCTTCCATTGCGGCAAACATCAATATTCGGGGTGCGAAAACGGCCTGCCCGCCGACAATCAAGACATCGCGCAGACGGCCTATGGCCATCCGATGTCGGGGCTGTTCGGCTATAGCCACATGACCGGCGGCTACGCCGGCGGCCAGGCCGAATATGTCCGCGTGCCCTTTAGCGATGTTGGCCCAATCGTCATCCCCGACGGTATCGAGGACGAGAAGGTTCTATTCCTTTCGGACATCCTCCCCACCGGGTGGATGGCGGCTGAGAACGCCGACATCGAGCCCGGCGATACCGTTGCCGTATGGGGTTGCGGCCCGGTCGGACTGTTTGCGGTGCAATCGGCCTTCCTGATGGGCGCCGAGCGCGTCATCGCGATCGATCATTTCCCGCACCGGCTTGAACTCGCGAAGCGCTTTGGTGCCGAGACGATCAATTTCGAGGAAACCGCGACCTATGAAGCGCTGATGCAGATGACGGGCGGGATCGGCCCTGACGCCGTCATCGACGCGGTCGGTCTGGAGGCGCACGGCATGTTTGTCGATAACGTCATCGACCAGGTCAAGGCGTCGACCTTCCTTGGCACCGATCGTATCCATTCGATCCGGCAGGCGATCCACGCGTGCCGCAAAGGCGGACGCGTTTCAATGCCGGCGGTCTATGGCGGCTTTGTCGATAAATTCCCGCTGGGCGCGTTCATGCAGAAGGGTCTCACGCTCAAGACCGGACAGACGCACGTCCAGCATTACATGCCGGCGTTGCTCAATGCGATCATGGAGGGGAAGATCGATACGACCTTCCTGATCAGCCACACGCTGCCGCTCGAGCAGGCCCCGAAGGGCTACAAGATGTTTCATGACAACCAGAATGAAGTGACCAAGGTCGTTCTGAAACCCGAATGGGCCGTGGCCGCCGAGTAAGGAGAGCAACATGGCAGACAAGTTGGCGATCATCACCGGCGCGTCGACCGGGATCGGGTTCGAACTAGCAACGCTGGCGGCGAAGGATGGATATGACCTCATCGTGGTTGCCGACGAGGCGTTGATCGAGGCCTCTGCGCGCGACTTCAAGCAGTTTGGCACGCATGTGACGTCGGTCCAGGCAGATCTGGCGACGATCGACGGAGTGGACACGTTGCTCGCCGCCGCGAACGGTCGTCGGATCGATCTGCTGTGCGCCAATGCGGGGACCGGCACCGGCGGCGCATTCCTCCGTCAGGAAGTCACGATGTGGCGGCATTCGATCGACACCAACGTCACCGGTACCGTCTATTTGCTGCAAAAGGTGCTGAACCAGATGATCGCGACGGGCGCGGGCAAGGTGCTCGTGACCGGATCGATCGCGGGTTACATCCCGGGCAGCTTCAACGCGATCTACAACGGTACCAAGGCGTTCATCGATAACTTCACCGAGGCGCTGCGCAACGAGTTGAAGGATGTCGAGGGTGTGACGCTCACTACCTTGATGCCCGGTGCGACCGACACCGAATTCTTCGCGCGTGCGGGCATGCTCGATACCAAGGTCGGTCAGGACGAGAACAAGGCCGATCCGGCCAAGGTTGCCAAGGATGGGTGGGACGCGCTGATGGAGGGCAAGAGCCACATCATCTCGGGACTAGCCAACAAGCTGCAGGTCGCAGGCGCGAGCGTATTGCCACAATCGATGCTCGCGGAAATGCACCGCGGCATGGCCGAGCCTGGCAGCGGCAAGGAATAGGATGAAAGGCATGAACGACCCAATGTCGCAGGCCTGCTTGCCGACGCTGGTCCTCCCGCGTGATAGCGGTGGCGTCGCGATGCGCGAGGGCGCGGCACTGCGATGTCTGCGTTAGGACGAAAGCGTCGTTAAACATGCGACCTTCAGAGACGTCGCTCTCGATTATATCCTCCATAGCGCACATCAACTGTGGTCTGAAGCCACTCTCGCCTTCCGCCAGCTGGTGGATCCCGAGGCTTGCCCGCGCTCCTACTTCATTTTGTTCGGCAGGATGCCTCCCGCAACCAAGGCCAAATGAACGGCGACTGCGAGGGACTTTACGTCCAGCCGGGTCATCAGGTTCCCGTGGTGCGTTTGACCGGGTGATGTGCTCGCTGTCCGACAAATCCTCCAGCGACCGGTGACCCCACGATCGTGCTCGTTGATGGGACATTGGGCGAATGGCCGCTTTCGAGGTCGCCCGACGATTGGTTGAACGTCTGATATTAGGGCGCTTAGGGGTTGTAAACTGCGATGGGCAATCAACGCGCCAGTGCCCCCGGCGGGCAGAACAGCAGATCCGTGAAGCGCGACTAAAGCGATCCGCTTAGCCGACCTCCATCCCGAGCTTCCTCACTGAAGCCCGACGCTTTACGTGCGACGATGTGGGCTGGGGTTCTGTGTGTCAGTGCGGAGTTGGATTAGCGCACGCCCATTTGTCGACCGGCGACGCCAAGGCTCATTAACAGCGAAGTGTCTGCAATCGCTACGTTTGTTACGGCTCTTGCATTTCTCGCGCATCCGGTCCTAGTCTGGCCGCGTGTCGCGAACAATGCGATGCCGAGGCGTGAGAACCTCGTTTGGGGCACCTAACCAGGCACATCACGGCCGGGTGGCCGACGCGCATGTCCAGGCTGCTTGCGGCTAAAGGCGTCGGCGCAAGTCCTCAAACTTGTTCTCAACACCCGGTCACCTGGCCGGCCCGCCTCGCAAGCGGGAGCCAGGCGCGTGTGCAGCGTAAGTGTTGAAGATGGCGCGTTCGCCCTCCGCTGGGGGCATTGAATGACCAGCCCCCTCCCCGCGCCCTGCACCCCTGATGACGTCACACCGGACGCCAGCGACATCGAACTGCTCTATCGGAGCGAGCGACACGCGCTCGCCCGGTTCTTCACCCGCAACCGCGCCAGTCCCGACGATGCGCGCGATCTGGTCCAGGAAACGTTTCTGCGCCTGGCACGCGCTGCTCCTCCACGACAGGAGACGATCGCCCGCCCCAGCGCCTATCTGCGCCAGATCGCCCGCAACCTGCTGCGCGACCGCGCCAAGACTGCAGGCCGGCGCGCGGAGGCACATCATATTCCCTTTGACGACACCATTCCGGACGCGAACGGGATCGACCGGCTGGAAGCCCGGGATGGTCTCGCGCGGGTTGAGGCTGCTATGCGCAGCATGAAGCCAAAGACTCGGGAAATTTTCATGGCGCATCGCCTTGATGGCCTCACCTACGCGCAAATTGCCGAGCGCACCGGCCTTTCGATCAAAGGCGTCGAGAAGCAGATGAGTCGGGCCATGGCTCAACTGCTGCGCCATGCAGGTGGGGAGCGATGACCCGCGAAGGCGAGCGCGGAAGCGCCGGCCGCGACCCAAGGGTCGACCGCGCGGCGGCGGAGTGGTTCGCGCGCATGCACGGCCCCGAGCGAGAGGCAGTGCGCCCGGAGTTCGAGCGATGGCGATCGCGCAATCCCGCGCACCGCGCTGCCTATGCCGAGGCCGAGCGACTGTGGCAGGTTTCGGCCGGACTTGCCCGGACCGAGCTGGGACGCACGCGAAACCTTTCGGGGTCAAAGCCCTCGATCTGGTCGCTGCCGGCCAGGCAACCGGCGCTGGCCGCGCTTGCCGCCATGATCCTCGTGGTAATCGGCCTCGTTGCACTGCAGCCATTCGGAACGGAACCGGGAGAACTTGTCGCCACCGCGACCGCAGCGGAGCGCACCCGCGTTGGGGAAGTTCGCACCATCGCCCTGGCCGATGGCACTTCCGTGACGCTGGACACCGACAGCGCCATCGAGATCGAGCTGTCCCAAGCGGGTCGGCGCGTCCGGCTGTCGCGCGGCCGCGCCCGCTTCGACGTTGCGCCTGATCCTGTGCGGCCATTCCGGGTCGAGGCCGACGGACGGCTCGTCACCGCTCGCGGCACGCTGTTCGATGTCGGGTTCGAGCCGGGAGGGGTGCGGGTGACATTGCTGCGCGGTTCGGTCGAGGTTCGCGGCCGCGCAGCGGCGGGCGCAGTCGCGTCCGTCGCGCGGCTCTCGCCCGGGCAGTGTTTCTCCGATGCCGGGCGCGACCCGGTCGTCGCCCCTGCCCCGCGCGGGATCGATCAATGGGTCGCGGGCATGCTCAGCTTCGATGGCACGCCGCTCGGCGACGTTCTCGTGCAGACCAACCGCTATTCCGAGCGCAAGATCCGTCTCGGCGACCCCTCGCTTGCAGCATTGCGGGTGACCGGGGCGTTCAATCCGCTCCCGGCCGATGCGCTTGCGTCGAGCCTTGCAGCAACATTCGGCCTGCGCGTCGTGCGCACGCCTGCTGGCGATTTCATCCTCCGGCGCAAATAATCCCGGACACCCGAATTTTTTCGGGGGGAGTTTGCAGCGAGCGTCGTCGAGTCCCTCAAGACAGCCGCATCACCGGCGTCGAGCGACGGGGAGACTATGATGAATCTTGGCAATCTGAGCGCGCTGGCACTGGCCGGCACGGCAATAGTGCTTGTGGCACCGGCAGCGCTCGCACAGACCGATGGCGCGCGGGATTACGACGTCCCGAGCCAGGACCTTGGCGCGGCGCTCCGCGCGGTCGCGCAGCAGTCGGGAACGCAGGTCTTCGCATCGACCGACCTGGTCGAAGGGCTTCGCGCGCCGGCGCTCAAAGGGCGGTATCGCCCGGAGGAAGCGATCCGTGAACTGCTCCGCGGGACTCGACTGCGCGCGGTCCCCGTCGGCCAGACGCTCGTCATCCAGAATGACATCCAGGGCGAAGCCGCGGACCGCACCGGTAGCGATGGTGAGGTGCTGATCACCGGCACCCGCATCCGCGGCAGCGGCCCGGTCGGCGTTCCGGTCATCGCGATCGATCGCGCCGCCATCGAGGAGGGCGGCTTTGCCACCACACAGCAGATCGTGCAGTCGATCCCGCAGAATTTTGGCGGTGGCGCGAATGAGGGCACCAGCGGCCTGATCACCGCCGCTGGCAATGGCAACGTCGCCCGCGGCGCGGGCGTCAATCTGCGCGGTCTGGGTCCAAGCTCGACCCTGCTCCTCATCAATGGCGACCGTCCGCCGCTCGGAGGGTTTTCAGGGACCTTCTCCGACCTGTCGGTGATGCCCGCGTCCGCGATCGAACGCGTCGAGATCGTGCCCGATGGATCTTCGGCGATCTATGGCTCGGATGCCGTTGCCGGCGTCGTGAACATCGTCACCCGCGACAATTTTCGCGGCGCCGAAACCAGCTTCCGGATCGGCACCGCCGACGGAAGCGCGCAGGAATATCAGTTCAGCCAGCTGCTCGGCACGCGCTGGGCAAGCGGCCATGCAATGATCGCCTATGAATTCTATCATCGCGACAACCTGTCCGCAGACAGCCGCGCCTATATCACCGACGATCTGCGCGCCTTTGGCGGCGGGGATTATCGCGGCAATTTCGCAAGCCCGGGGACGATCGTCGCCGGCGGCATCAACTTTGCGATTCCTGCCGGTCAATCCGGAGTCGGACTCACCCCGGCACAGCTGACGCGCGGCGCGGTCAACCGCGGCGATGGATGGGATGGGGTCGATATTCTGCCCCAACAACGGCGCCATTCGGTGTTCGTGTCAGCAAGCCAGGAGCTGACCGACTCGCTGCGGGTGTATGCAAGGATCCTGTCGACGTGGCGGGATTTCGATGTCGCCACCCGGACCGGGACCGATAGCCGGCGCACCGTCCCGGTCACCAATCCTTTCTACATCGATCCGATCGGCACCGGCCAGCCGATCGGGGTCAACTACAGCTTTTCGCGCGATCTTGGAAACGAGCGCAATCGCGGCACGGTCCGGGCCTATGGCGCAACCGCCGGCCTCGAATTCCAGCTCGGCACATGGACGGTGGATGCCCATGGCACCTGGGGCCGTCAGGACGAGCGCTATGACTATCTCAACCGGGTCAACAGCGCGCGGCTCGCGCTGGCGCTTGCCGACACCAACCCGGCCACTGCCTATAATCTTCTGGGTGATGGCGGGTCCACCAACCCCGATACGATCGCGTCGATCCGCGGCTACAACAAGCGGCGCTGGGACGCTGTCGTATGGTCCGCCACGCTGCGTGCCGACGGCCCCTTGTTCGCGCTTCCTGCGGGCGCTGTCCGACTCGCGATCGGCGCGGAATATCGCGAGGACCGCTACCGCGATCGCGAAAGCATCGCCTATACCTCGACCCTGACGCCACAGGCGGTGGCGCTCACCCCGCTACCCGGCCCGCGCAGGGTCACCGGACTCTATGCCGAACTGCGCGTGCCGGTGTTCGGCGAGCGCGTGGCGCTGCCGCTGCTGCACCGCCTCGACCTCTCGGCCGCGGTCCGCAGCGAGCGATACAGCGACTTTGGCAGCACGACCAATCCCAAGTTCAGCTTTGCCTGGGATCTGGTCGACGGGCTGCAGCTTCGCGGCAGCTACGGCAAATCGTTCCGTGCGCCCGGCGTCACCGAGCTGCGACAGGACCCCGGCACGCTGGGTCACTTCGCCTATCCGGCCGTCGATCCGCAATCGCCCACGGGCATTTCGAATATCATGGTCATCCGCGGCAATGATCCTGACATCGGCCCCGAGCGCGCGACGACATGGACGCTGGGTGCGGATCTGAAGCCCGCCGGCCTGACCGGTCTTCGCGCGGGAGTGACCTGGTTCAACGTCAGTTATCGCGATCGCATCGCCTCGGTCGCATCGTCGGTGACCAGTTTTCTGATCAACCGCGACATCTATGCGCCCATCCTGACCTACAATCCGCCGGCCGCGCAGATCGCCGAGCTGTTCGCATCGCCTTACTATCTCAATCTTGCCGGAGTTCCGAGCACGGCGCCGATCCTGGCCATCGCCGATGCGCGAACGCGCAACCTGTCGGTGGTCAAGCAGTCCGGGCTCGACCTCGATCTCCAATATGGCTTCAAGCTCGCGGGCGGAAATGCCGAGCTCGGGGCGGTCGCGACCTATATTTTCGGGATCAAGCAGCAGGTCACCGCGACGTCAGCTCCGGTCGATGTCGTCGATACGGTCGGCAATCCGATCGACCTGCGAATCCGCGGACGGGCGAGCTTCAGCAAGGATGGCGTAGGCGTCGCGCTCTTCGCCAACTATGCCGATCGCTATACCAACCGCACGGTCACGCCAGCCCAGCGCGTGGCGGCCTGGACGACGTTCGATCTCAATCTGAGCTACAGCTTCCAGCATCGGTCGGGCGCACTTGCCGGCGTGCGGGTGGCGCTCAATGCGAGCAATCTGCTCGATGCCGACCCGCCTTATGTGAACTATGTCGTGGGCACGCTCGGCCTTGGTTTCGATGGCGAAAATGCCAGCCCGATCGGTCGGTTCATCGCGCTGCAGGTGAGCAAGGCGTGGTAAGGCGTCTGCTCTCCACGACCGCACTGGCGCTGAGTTCGTGCATGGCCGGCGCGGCGCACGCAGCAGCGCCGGCCTGCGCCGAACGCCTGTTGCCGCCCTCCCCCGGGGCGGCAACAGGCCAGCGGGCGATCACCGCGCGGGACCTGATCGAACTGCGCGATTTCGGAAAGCTGAGCGACCATAGTCGCAGTCACTCCTTTCGACTCTCGCCAGACGGAAAATTCGCCGCGCTGATCCTGCGGCGGGCCGATACGGGTTCGAACAGCTATTGTTTTGGCGTCATGCTGGTGCCGCTGGACGGGCGCAGTCGGCCGAGGCTGCTCGACAGCGGGGGTGAATTCATCGCGACAATGACCGACCCCTATGGCGCAGCCGGGGTTCCGAGCGGGCTGCCCATGACCGACGCGCCGGTCTGGTCCCCCGATAGCCGGTCGCTTGCCTATCTTCGCCGTGATCGGGGCCGCACCCGGATCTGGCGGGTGGATCTCGCTGGCGGTCCGGCGCGCCCGGTGGCGCGGCCCGCGTCCGAACCGCAGGACCTCGCCTGGTCGATCGATGGTCGGCATCTGCTGTTCACAACACGTCCCGGCTATGAAGCCGGTCTCGCCGAGATCGAGCGCGAAAGCCGAAGCGGCTTTCTCTACGACACGCGCTTCTGGGCACTCGCCTTCGCCAGACCCACACCACGGCTTCCGATCCCGTTCGAAACCCACGCGCTCGATCTTGCAACCGGCCGGGCCCGCATCGTCACTGCGGGCGAAGCCGACGCGATGAAGGGAGCGCGCGCGCAGGGGGCGGCCGGAGCACCGCTTCGTGCGCGATCGGCGTCGGGCACAACCGCCTGGGCAGAACCCGATCCGGCGCGTCCGCGCGGCGCGGCGCGCCTGCTGCTGGCGCGTGGCGATCGGTCGATCCGCTGCAAGGCACCCATGTGCACCGGTCCGATTGGAGGTCTCTGGTGGCTCGACGACACCACGCTGCTGATCCTGCGCGCAGGCAATGCCGAAAATGGCGGTCGCAGCGCATTGTACCGCTGGCGCATGGAGGGGGATGCCGAACTGCGGAAGGTTCTTGAGACCGATGACTGGCTCGCGCATTGCGCGCTTGCCGGAGACACGCTGATCTGCGCGCGCGAAACGGCAACCTCGCCCCGGACACTGGTGCGGATCGATCCTGCAACCGGTCACAGCGTGACGCTGTTCGATCCCAACCCCGAGACGGCGAGCTGGCGCTTCGGCAAGCATGCACGGCTGGTCTGGAGCGATCGCGATGGCGTTCGCAGCTATGGCGATCTCATGCTTCCGCCCGATCACAAGCCGGGCGCACGCCACCCGCTGATCATCGTCCAGTATCTCTCGCGCGGCTTCCAGCGCGGCGGTCTGGGCGACGAATATCCGATCCAGCTGCTTGCCGCGCGCGGCTATGCGGTACTCAACTTCCACGCCCCGCAGGAGTCGGATGAAGCTGCGGCCGCGCCCGACGCGATCGCGGCGCAGCGCATCAAGGTGCAGGACTGGTCGGGTCGGCGGCGCATCCTGACCGCGCTTGAAGCGGGCGTGGATACCGCGATCGCGCTTGGGGTCGTCGATCCCGGTCGCATCGGAATCACCGGCCTGAGCGATGGCGCGAGCACCGTTCAGTTCGCGCTGAACAATTCCGACAGGTTCAAGGCGGCGATCGTCTCAAGCTGCTGCGACGAGCCCAGCGCGGTGTTCAGCGTGGGCCCGGCCTATGGCGGTGTCGTCGCACAGGTCGGGTATCCGCCCGCAGGTGAGGACGGGCGGGCATTCTGGCGGGCGCAGTCGCTCGCCATGAATGCACATCGGATCAGGGTTCCGTTGCTGATGCACCTTGCTGACGCCGAGTTTCGGATGGCGCAGGAGACGTTCAGCGCGCTGCGCGCCCATGATGCCCCGGTCGAGATGTATGTGTTCGAGGACGAATGGCACACCAAGCAACATCCCGCGCATCGGCTCGCCATCTATGAACGTAACCTCGCCTGGTTCGATTTCTGGCTGCGGGGCGTCAAAACATCAGATCCGTCACGCGGAGCCGAAATCGCGCGCTGGACAGCGATGCGGTCAGTTAACGATGCGCGCCGATGACTGGCGCTCCCAATGCCGAACCCAGGCCTCAACATCGACCAGCGCCATCAGTTCAGGGAGCAAGCCGCCCTTGCTCAGCTCATCCGCGAAATATCGTTCGAGGCGCTTGCGGTCGATCAGTCGCTCTTTCGCCAGCGCGCCTCCCAGCAGCATGTCGCGCAGGCGCGGCAGGTTGGCGGCAATCACGCGGTGAACCAGCGTGTTGAACGCGACCTTGCTACGGCGGTCGATCACTGCCGCCGGCAAGGCGTCGCGAAACGCCTCACGCGCGGCCGCGCGGTTGTTGCCGCCAATGCACCAATGCCAGCTCGGGATCCGCAGGCAGGTCTCGAAGATCGGCTGCGACATCAGTGGCGCAATGAAGGGTGCAATTGACTCCCGGCCATAGCCCTCGAGATGGTTCTGAATTGCGATGATCGACCAGACATGGCGCCTCTTTCCCGGGGCTATATCGTCTCGGGCCCTCAGCCAGGGATTCCCCGCAGGCCAGGGGAGGGTCGCGCAGACATCTTCAGCCAGAAACGGATTGGCCATCGGGGTCGGCAACACGTTCACCGGTTGCATGGATCGGCGCACTGCGGTGAGCAGCACCACCCATGCGTTGGTCCCGGCGAGCCGAGCAATATCGGCAGCCGTCTCGAACACCCCCCTGCCGAAACCTTCCGCGCGAAGCCGGTCGATGACGGGCAGTGCCGAATGAAGCAGGCAGAACATGCTGTCGCCTCCGGCCCCGCCCAGAAATGCATCGGCGCCGCGCTGCTTTGCGAATGCCTGGATCGAGCGATCAAAGGCCTGCGATAATGCGCGCGCGCAGGGCCGGGGTTGTCGCCATGCGTCGCTGCGTTCGATGTCGACCACCGCGGCATCCGCCAGCATCTCCTTGAGCGGCAGCCCTATATGGGCTGCAACCGCGCGTGCCCAGGGACGCTCGTCGGCCTCGCCGGGCTCGGGTCCGAAGGTCAGGCAATGCGCATCTGCAACGCCGGATAGGCCAGCAGCAACGATTGCCGAGTCGAGGCCGCCCGAAATCTCGATCAGCGGTCGGTCGAAGCATTCACCCCAGCTCTGCAGCGCCGCTAATCCGACGTCCCGAAGTGCGGCAATCGATCTCGCGCTGTCAGCGAACTGCGCATCCCGGGCGGCAAAGCGCCACGGGGTCCAGTCGCATCGAGCGCTCGCCGCGTTGCGCTGGACTGTAAGGCAGACACCGGGCAGCAGCTCGCTGACCCCGCGCAGCGCGGTCTGCGCGGGGCGCAGATCTCGAAACGCAAGCGATTGTGCGATTATGGTCCAGTCGATCGACGGAACTACCAGCCCATGCTCGAACAGCAGATCAGGGCGCGAGGTGACCAGATGCACCCCGTCGCGCTCGAAATGGTAACAGGCGACCGTGCCGGACGGATCGCGCAGGATTTCCACGCCATCGCCTTGCACCCGAATGGCGACATATCCGCCCCAATAGCAGTCCAGCAGTTCACCTGTCTCCAGCTCTGCCAAGGCGGTCGGGGGCGATTGCGTGATGCGCGAGAAGGTGTCGCGGCGGAACAGATGACCCCAGATCACGCCTCGACCTTCGCCAAGGACCAGGTGCGCCGCGCGAGCGTCACCCAGAATCTCCAGACCATCGCGCTCGACAAGCGGTACGAGCCGGTGGTGCGCTGCGAGCGCGTCGAGAAACTGCCTCAGCCAATCCGGTGCCGTGCACGCGGGCGCGGTGACGCAAGCGATGAACGCGGCGTTGTTCATAGCGCGAGGATCGGGGTGAAGCCCGATACATGGTCGTAGCTGTCGTTCAGGAGCGCTTGCGGTGTCTGAAGCCAGCAGTGCGCGGCGAACGGCTCGGGCATGATCCCGAAGACGAGTTGCGCTCCGTATCCGCGCCGCGCCAGCCAGCTGTCGAGCGCGAGCGAGTCGAGGAGGCAGTTGCGTGCGATCGGCACCAGCGGTCGGCTTCGCTCGAATGCCGCAGCTTCGACGAGCGTTGCATCGAGCTGGCCCAGGACCGGAAGCGGCGTGCGCATGCGACGGCGCGACAGGATCAGGTGTAATGGCGAACAACGCAGCCTGAGCCAGGCGGCGGTCACCTGCCGCGCGACGGCAACGGCGCTGCCGCGCGCGGGTGCCTCCCGGGCCTGAACAAGCGTATCGGGGATCCTGACGCGATCCCGCAAGGCGTTGGTCGGGACCGGATCCGATCTCTGCAGCACCCTTGCCTTGCCAAGCAGGTCGATGATCGCATCGGGCGCGGGCGCCCCATGTCGCACGTTCAGCCAGGTCAGCATTTCCGCATGAGCCGATTGCGGAACACGGAAATAGCGATCGCGCCGAAGATCGAGCACGAACAGCTTGTTGGAAGCGACGCAGGCGGTCGCGTGCGGGAGGATGCGCCAGAACATCGATCGGGCCGCTCCTTCGATCAGCAGATGAATGAACCGTTTTTGCTTCCCGCGCTGGACGCCGACGCTCGTTCGGCCAAGACGCGACGCGGCCTCGCAATGGCGCCGGTCGGGTGGAAAGGCCCGACCGACGCGCACTGCTCAGTCGTTGGTGAGTCCCTGCGGGATCACCAGGCCGGCGAGGTCGAACTGACCCTCATTGGCCCCCTGCGTCTCCACGCTGGCGACGCCGAGGTCGATCAGTTCGACCGTTTCATTGTTGTCATGGTCCATTGCTCGTCTCCATGTCGCGGGATGCGACAGAGACAAACTCATCCAAGCGTGCATGTATAAGAAGTTTATAATCCGATTATAATCAAATTGACGATCCAGCGTGTTCGCGTCGCCTGATCAGCTCGGAAACGAACTTCATTCGTCGCAGATGATAGCGCCGGATCGCTTGTTGAATTGATGCGTCAGCGGACTCTATTTCATGAAGTTCTGCGGGACTCGCTCCGAGCACGTCGGGCTCGACCAGCCGGAAGGGATGGAGGCGATCCGAAACATTCGCCACTGCCGCATGAATTTCGCGGTTGGGCGCGCATGCAGCCAGTCGCTCGAACAGGCGATCGGCCCGGTCGGCGAGGGATGAGAATGTGCCGGCTTCGGACTGGACGAGCGGCGCGCGCGCAGTTCGACACGCAATGGACACAAGAGCGGAATGCCATTCGTAGAGATCGCGCAGATCGGCCTCGGAGTAGCGCGGAACATGAAAGCCTTCACCACTGCTGGCCTCCACCAGGCGCTCGCCAACAAGACGGTGCAGCACATCCCTGACTGGCGTCATGCTGACGCCCAGGTCTCCCGCAATGCGGTTGGCCTCGAGCCGCGCACCCGGTGCAAGCCGGCCGTCGCGCAACATCTGCTTCAGCACCGAGTAGCTGCGCTCCATCGCCTGGAGCGGGCTCACCGAACACGCCCTTGGCTGGCGCGGTGCGCGGCGACCGCCTTAGCCTGATCGGGCCGGAGCGCGTCGACCGCGCCGATATGCTCGGCAAGGCAGTCTGTCAGCAATATTGAGGGACAGACGCCTTCGTAATTGCCGAGATTTGGCCGGTGCTGGCAATACCCGACCAGCGCGGCGAGCTCAGGCGGAAACGTCCTGGCGACCGAAGGCGGATAGGCCAGCCACTGATTTTCGTAGGGCTTGAGCCAACCCAGGCAGAAACTGACCACCACGGCTCTGCGAACTTCGCTGGTGCGATTTGCGCCCGCGCCATGGAGGGTCGAGCCAAGGAATACGATCGCATCGCCCGGTTCGCATTCCGCGACGATCGAGTGACTTGGCATCGCGTCATTCAGTGCGGCTTTGCCATGGCTGTTCGGGTAAATGATTGTCGCACCGTTCTCGACGGTGAACCGCGTAAGCGGCCACATCACGTTGACCAGATATTCGACCTCGCCTTTCACGCCTGCCCACATGTCCTGGTCGCGATGCGGGAACTGTGCCGGCGCGCCTGGATGAAGTGCAATCGCCTGCATCAGGTTGAGCTGGATGGTGTCGCACCATTGTCCGAGCAAGCGCTGGCACACGGCAAGGATCAACGGTTCCAGCGCAAGCGCCGCGGCACGAGGTGTCCGTTTCAACAGGCTCCCGAACCGCTTCGTTCGTGCGCCATAGAAATCGCCTTCGCAGAACGGCGTAGCTGCGAACACCGGACCCAGATCTTCATCAAGCGCTTCAATCGAACCGCGCGGAAGCAGGTTGGGAACGATGCACCAGCCTTCCCGCTCAAGATCCTCGGAAACAGCCTCAATCCGGACAGGCTTCGGGGTCGAATTGCGTGTCATCGCGGTCTCCTCAGCCATTGGCACATCGCGCGCTCGTCTCTTGGTCGCGCAGCGAGCACCATATTCCGCCCGCCGACAGTGCCGCCGGCGTTGCCGAACTGATCGAGATCGCAAGAGCCCCGAGCTGGCTCGCTCCGCCCGGCTGCAGTTCGCCAAGCAGACGACACTGCCAGCCGAAGTTGAGGATCTGCTGCAGCCAGCTCGCCTCTGCGACGCAGGTATAGGTCTCGATACCGTTATCGAGCGCGAACTCGACCAGCGCCGTGACGAGCTGATTGCGGATCGCGCGCCGCTCTGTCGCCCGTAACTTCCGGTCCAGGCAGAAGCGCGTCAGTTCCCATATTTGGGGTCCACGTGGCGGATCGCCCGCGCAGAGGGCGGAAAAGATGGAATCAAGAATATGCGGCCGTGTCGTCGGAAGCAGTCGGACCGACCCCAGATGGCCCAGGTCCTTGTCGGTCAGGATGATGTAGCGTGCGCCCGGCGTGTCGAATTGATCGACTTCATATTGCCCGCTGAGTACGGGCAGGTCCCACTTCAGCAGATCGACGAATATCTCCTTGCGCGCTGCGAACATCGACCGGAAGGCGATGTGACTGCTGCTATCAGCTCTGGACGGAACCAGCTGGACCATGCGCTGCACCCTCGATTAACGAGTGGGCAGCATCCGCATCGGTCGCCGCGCAGGATATCCCCAGTTCTGGGGATCGGTTCAGTGCTTGAGAATTTCCGAGAAGCTGATCGAGCCATCAAACAGTGCGCGCACCGCCAGCATTGCCCGCTTCTGCACGCCGTAACGCTCACGCGCGTGCTTCAAATGCTGGATCACCGTCTCATGGCTGATGCCAAGGATCACGGAAATCTCCCAATCGGTCTTTCCGCGCGCAGCCCACAAAACGCAATCGCGCTGGCGTGCGGTCAGGGACGGGAGTTCATTCACAGGCAAATCCCGCTTGCCAATCAGCCCCCGCGCTGCCTCAAAGGCAAACGCGCCGATCAGCTGGCAGACGAACTCATATTCTTTCGGGAACTCCTCGCCCGCCGGCACCGCAAAGGAGCAGGATCCCAACGTCTCCCCCGGCACGCTTGCAGGGATTGTAAAGCCGTCGCCGATTCCCTCGTCATAGGCGTGTTCCAGGACACGGATATCTTGAGGGGTCAGCCTGATCATTTCAGGAACAGCCGACCAGCCGAATCCGACAGTGGCCAAACTGCACGCTCGGTGGATCGGATCGGATTGTCCGAGGCTGTTTTCGTCGAACCAGTCCTCCCATGCCGAGGGATAGTTATGCAGGCGAATGGCCGAGCCCTGATCGCAGGCAAAGTCAACATGATGTGCCAGCGCGAAATATCTGAGACCCATTTCCTCGCAGCATCGCAAAAGGGCTGCATATAGGGTTTCCGACGTGCTCGCCGAGCGAGCAGTCTCGATAAAATATTCGGCAATGGCCAGCCGGGGCATACCCACCCTGGTCGGTCCCGGGTGCGGTCCTCAACCCGCGCGCCTCGGGAGCCGCCTTGTTCGAAGCTTTCGGCCGGACAACTTCTCACGGCAGCGGCGAAGCAAGTTTAGTGGCCTAAGCCTTCAACCAAAAAAATGCCCTGTATGTCAAATATATGACGGACAAAGGCTCATGCCTAACGCGTGAATTTAGGTCCATTTTGGCGTGGATGTTTTGGCGCTCCGCGCACGTCAAAGGCGGCTCCCTCGGATCCGGCCAGAGGGCGCAGGCAGCAAGCAAAGGCTCTGCGGACGCTGGCGGCTTCCCAAAAGTCCGTCAGAGCAGGCTCAATCGGGACCGCGCCTTTTTCTTCCTGCGGCGCCGACCATGCTCCAGCGATCGCCGTCCGGATAGACGGAGACGCCGAAGAGCGACTTGGTGCCGCGCAATGGGCGTAGAGCGAGTTCCCGCCACGAGCGTGGGGATGGCAAACCGCTTCTCGTGACGACGCGGCCTACGCTAACGCTCGTTTCCCTGCGCAGGCCTGCTCTCCTGCGTGTCGCGCTGTTGCCACTTCGCAAATCCATGCTCAGGTCTTGCAGGCGAGGGACCACTGAAACGCATGCGATGCGAGGTGAAACCAATGCAGACCGAACAGACCGACCGCATTCTGCGGATTAACACGGTTCTCGACCGTACCGGGCTCAGCCGCTCCACGATGTACCGGAAAATGCAAAACGGCACGTTCCCGAAGAACGTGCAGATCAGCACGCGCTGCGCCGGCTGGCGGGAGTCGGCGATCGACGCTTGGCTGCGCAACCCGATGTTCTATCGGGTCGAAGATTGAACGCCGGACCTGCTAGTCAAAGAAGAATAGCAGCGCGATCGCGATCAGGCCAAAGATGGGCAGAACGCGCTCAAACGGAAGCTGCACATCCGAACGCTTCGTCGCAGATTCGGGAACACCCCCACCATTGCGCCGCTTCAATTCGTCGCGATGGATCTTCGCCAATGGAATGCCGGTGTCTCCCTGCGGCGCAAGCCGGTTCGGCGCCCCGTAAAGTTGCGGCACCTCGCTCAGCAGGTCCTTCTCGAGCCCCTTCGCCGCCTCTGCCCGCTGCTCGAGGCTTGCGCGAAACTCATCCGCATTTCTGGGCGATATCACAGCGCTGCAACCATGGCGGCAGCGCGCGCTTTCACTCCGCCTTGTTCATGTGCCGGCAGCATCCGCATGAGCTCGATGATAAGCTGCGGTGCTTATCGATCGGTGAACGCGCGGGTGATCCGAACCGCAAGCGATCACTGTGCGGTCGACAACATTCAACCGCCAGTCCAGTCCCTGAAGGACAACGCACTTGCATTCATTATTGTTACTTTTAAAGCTACATAATTGCGAGCGACACGATTCGCAAATTGCGGCGAAATCTCAATTTCGTCGACAGGAGGAACATCGATGGAGAGGAAAGCTCTGCGGCGTCTCGCCGTTGCCGGCGTGCTGATCACCGGCGTCGCTACTGCGACAGTTGTTTCAAATACCGATACAAATGAACCGAGCGGGGTCGTGATCACGCCGGAAGGCAAAGCCGTGTTATCGGGCACATCAGTTCAGCCGACATCGTTGACAACGCTCGCTGCAAATGCCGCTCCAACGCTGGGTCTTGCGGACTCGGTGATCGAGACCTTCCACGATTCCGACGTCGACCTATGCGGTACGACCAAGGTCAAGCAGGATGGGCCGGTCCGCGTATTCGAGGACCAGTATAACGTCATCCATATGACCGTCTCGGACGCCGATGCCAAAGGCTGGCAATGGCATGGCTCGGTGACCGGGTTTACCAACAATCCGAAAACTGCAGTGCTCGATTGCGACCCGGTCATGATCGGTAATGTCGGGAATACCGACCCCAGTCAGTTCGACCAGAAGACGTGGATCCAGGCCTTCTACTTCGACGGCACCAACGCCTGGGCCTATGGTCACCAGGATTTCTGGGGCAATCGCGTAAACAACGACCCGGACTGCCACCGCTCGGGTGCGACCGACGGAAAGCCCGGCTGCTGGTACGCCTCGATCGCCGCGTGGAAAGCAACGCCGGTGTCGAGCGCGAACCGGCACCTGAGCTTCGCGCGCGATGGAACGGCGCCTAACCACATCGCGATCTACCCGCACGTCCAGTATCCCGGTGACGCATCGACTCCGACCTCCGGCTGGATCGGCTATGGCGCGCCTTCGAACATCTTCCGTGGCCGCAATCAGGATGGAACGACCGACGGCTACTGGTACATGTTCGCCTACACGAACTCCGGCTATGCCGGTCAGGCCAAAGGGCTCTGCCTGTTTCGCACCAGCACGCCGGCCAACAAGGCAACCTGGCGCGCGTGGGACGGCAACACCGCGACACCGGCCTTTACCCAGGCGATGACCAACCCTTATCCGACCAACAGCAACACAACCTGCGCAGTGGTCCAGCCAGCGACGCTCAATACCTATGTCCGCAGCGTCGTCTGGCATAAGCCATCGCGACATTATGTCGGCATCCTGCGTAAGGCGGACGGCGTCTACTACACGACCTCGACCGACATGCTGACTTGGAGCACCCCGACCATATTGCTGAGCGCGGACAGCGACGAAGCCAACTTTCCGACGCTGATCGATTTCGACGGCGGCGATTGGGGAGACGACAATTTCGACCGCGCCTACGATAACGGCAAGCTGTATCTCTTCTATCGCAAGAAAAACCCGACCACCGGGAACCTGCGCATTACGCGACGTAAGATCGATATCACCAACTATGCTGCGGATGCTCCGGGATCGGGTAATCCGGGCTAATCCGTGCGGGGCGGCTAAAAGCCGCCCCGACCTCAGGGGAACAGGATGGACAGCGGCACCGCCGCTGCCATCGCGCGATAGCCTGCCGCGCTGGGATGCAGGCGATCGCCGCTGTCGAACGGCAGTGCCAGTGCCATCGGATCGGCAGAATCCCGCGTCGCCGCATCGAAATCGATCACATGATCGTAGAGCTCGCTCGTCCGGATGAAGCGGTTTAGCGCCGCGCGCACGCCCTCACGCTCACTAGTGAAACCTTGTCGCCGGGTGGGCAGCAGCGTCGCGCCGATGACCCGCAACCCGGCCATCCGAGCGCGCAGCGCAACCTGAGCATGCGCCTGGATCAGTGACCCGGCAGCGACCGGTGTCCCGTAGATGTCGTTGATCCCCTCGAACACGATCAGGCTATGCACACCGGCATGCGACAGTCCATCACGGTCGAGCCGGGCGAGTGCGCTTACCCCCGAACCGGGGCGCTCAGCTGCAATCCGGTTGCCGGAAATGCCGAGATTGACGAGCCCCAGCGGCTGCCCGGCGCGCTCGTGTGCCAGTCGTCGCGCCAATTCATCGACCCAGCCCAGATAGCTTCCACGCGGGCTGCCACCACTGTCAGTGATCGAGTCGCCGATAATCGCGACCGACCCGGCATTGGGCATACCCTCCGCGATCACCGCCTCGGCAAAGAGCCAATGTGGCACGGTCTGCGCAAAGGCAGACGCTTCCTCATCCGCGCCACGATCGAGCGGCGCGAGGTAGCTGTTGTCCTTTGGCCGTAAATGTCCGGTCGTGGCTCCCGGGCTTCCTTGGATCGAGATGCTGACAAGCAGGTCAGCATTTGCCGCCACCGAACATTGCACCGCGTCGCTGATCGCGCTGCCGCCCGGCGGAATGACGATCCCCGCTTCGCCTGTAAACGCGACGCGACGGTTGGTACCCGAGCGGATTGCTGCACCGTCTGCACGGTGCCCGACATGCAGCGCAACGACCGCAAGTGGTGCGGTGCCGAACACATTGCTCAGCCGCACCCGTACCGCGCGTGCCCCGGCCGTAACGCGCACAGCTACGCGCACCGTGCAGTCCGACACCGGAATATCGAGGCGGTCGTTGGCCGCTGCCCAGATTGTATAGGGAGGGTGTGACGCCTTGGCCGTGGCCTCGGCCCGCACCGGGATCGCAGTCATCACCCCCAACCCCGCGAGCAGATCGCGGCGGCGCAAGTTCATCGTGCAGAATTCCAGCCGGCGACGATGGCAGCTGCCCTCTCAGCGACCGCTGCACGCGTCATTCCAGGAGTGAACAACGCCGTACCGATCCCGAACCCGTCGACGCCTGCCGCCGTAAACTCCGCATAATTACCCGCGTCGATCCCGCCCACAGCGAAAATCGGCACGGTGTGCGGAAGTACCGCGCGCCACGCTGCAACCGTCGCCGACCCCAGTGCCGCTCCCGGAAACAATTTGAGCGCCTGCGCCCCGGCCGCAATCGCAGCGAAGGCTTCGCTTGCCGTTGCCACGCCAGGCATGGCGATCAGGTCTTGTCCGACGGCGTGCGCGATCACATCGGGGTTCGTATTTGGCGCCAGGATCAGTCTGGCGCCTGCGGCCGCGGCGCGATCAACCCCGGCAATGTCGAGCACCGTGCCTGCCCCGATCACCGCCCGTCCTTTCGAGGCGCCTGCCAAGCGCGCAATGCTGTCGAACGGGTCGGGAGAATTCAGCGGTACTTCGATCAGCTTGAATCCGGCGCCGATCAGCACTTCGCCCACGCCAACCACTTCATCCGGCTTAATGCCGCGCAAAATTGCAACCAGCGGCAGCGCCGCGCGGGCAGCGTCGAAATCCGCCTCTCTCATCGCCGGGTCACTCCGGCCCCGCCATCGATCGCCAGCACGGCTCCGGTGATCCAGGATGACGCCTCCGAAGCCAGAAACAACGCCGCCTGAGACACATCCTCTGCCGTACCGAGCCGCCCCAGCGGATGGCGCAGCACATTGGCGGCAAGCGCAGCTTCGGGATCGGGCTGGCGGGCAAACGATGCGCGCAGCATCGGCGTATCGACCGATGCCGGCGCAATGCCATTCACGCGAATGCCATCGCCTGCGACCTCAAGCGCGAAGGTTTTGAGGAAGGTTTCCAGCCCCCCCTTCGAGGCGGCATAGGCGGCAAGCCCTGGCGCTCCCATTCGCGCGTTGATCGACGATACGAAGACAAAATTGCCGCGGCCCCGCGCCTGCATTGCGGGACCAAACGCCTGAACCAGCCGCAGCGCGCCACCGACGTTCACATCATACACTCGCAGAAATGCCTGAGGCGACGATGCGAGTGTCGCCGCAAACTCCGTGGTCGCAGCGGCGTGCACAACGATGGTCGGATCCCCAAGCTCTGCACGGATTCGCTGGGCCGCATCCGCGACGGCGTCATCGTTTGACAAATCGCAGGCAAGCGCGACATCGCCAATGGCCGGGGCGCCGAGGTCGAGCGCAGCCACCCGCGCCCCGGCTGCGGCGAAGTGCGCGCAGATCGCCTGTCCTATTCCCCCGGAGGCACCGGTCACGAGCGCGATCTCTCCATCAAGGCGCATTGTCATCACCCAGTTCAATCCCGCCGTTCCAGTCCACACCGGTCACCGCGCGGTCATCCGCGGTAAACAGGGCGGCGACAAGTCGCGTCGCTCGAGTTTCTCCAGGGGCGAGCGTAATGGCAGTGCCGTTGGCGCGCGCATCCGCAATCGACGGAAGCTCGTTGCACGGTTCGAGCGCCAGCATCGTGCGCGCACCATACCACGGATAGTCAGCGCCTCCGCCGGCAAGCCGCCAGAAGCCGAGCAGCGGAAACAGGCGCTCGTCCCAGCGCAGCGCGACCCCGGCGCCACGGCGAGGATTGCGGATTGCGAACCAGCCGGCGTCATAATCGGTGACCCGGACGAAATCCTGCGCATTGCGAGTCGCGTCGGGAAATCGAGAGAGGTCTTGCCCATCCAGCTTTGGCCATTGACCCGCGTGCGCGGCCGACAAGGTCGCCGCAGGAGGCGCAACCGACGCCGTCGCTATGCGGGACGCGGGCAGATCGATCCGTGCCGTCTCATCCAGCAACGGCGCCCCGAAGGTTGGATGGTGCCCCCAGATCATGTCGAGCGGCTGGGCCGCCTCGTTCGTCACCGCTTCGTCGATCACCAGCGCGGTGCCATCGGCCTCCAACGTGATGCGCCGCTCGATCAAGAGGGGCATCCGCCGGAGCCGCGCGTGGCAGCGCAGCACGACGCGCTCCGCACGGTCTTCCTCGATCTGATAGTCCCAAGGCAGGAAGGTCGCTTCGCCATGGTGACCAAACGCGATACCGCCATGGTCGCATGGTCCAGGGCCGTTGGGGAGCATGACGTACCAGCCGCCCGGAAACTGATCGCGAAATCCGCCGCCGGGCAGCGGCGATGATTGCATCGCGTCGCCCGGCCACATGCCGGCGGGCGCTTGATGCAGCGTTTCAGTGTCGCTCGGTTTATGCGTGAACTCGAGGATATCGCACCCCTTGCCAACGGCGATGACCGCGCGCAGCACGGCGTTCTCCATGCTCACGCAGCGGCGGCCCATCCACTCAAAATCGCGCAATCGTGCACCGTGATTGCGGTGCGGCCCATGTCGGCCCCAGTCGCTCTGTGGGTTCATATCGATCCTTCAGGCCTTGCGGCGCGCACGCGCCGTAGCGAAACGGGCAATTGCCCAACCGATCGGATGCAGCACCGCCATTGCGAGAAACAGCGACGCATAGTCGCGCCCTTCGGCGAATTGGCCGACCACCCATGTCGAGGCGATGCCACCGAGGCCACTGCCCGCCGCAATCAGGCCGAAGATTGCGCCGACCTGGCGTTGCGGAAAGATATCGACGGCCAGCGTGGTCAGATTGACGAGGAACGTCATGTGCGCAAGCGCGACGCATGCAGCCAGCACATAAGTTAGCGGGATCGCCGGCTGCATCGCGATCAGCGCTCCGATCGGGGCAAGACACGCCGCCACGGCCATCATCCTGATCCGCGCGTCCGGCGCCTGCATGCCACGCTTCACCAGACGGCCCGAAGCGCCTCCGCCGAAGACGCTACCGATATCCGCCGCGACATAGACCAGCCATGCCGTCGCGGCGACACCGAGCAGCGTCATCCCGCGCGCGTCGATCAGATATTTGGGGAACCAGAACAGATAAAAATACCAGACCGGGTCGGTCAGCGTGCGCGCCAGAGCCAACCCCCAGACCGCGCGGTCGGACAGAATACGTTGCAGTGGCCACTTCGGCTCTGCCACTTCGCTTTCGGGGACCACCACCTTTGGCACCTTGCGGTGCACGAGGAGCCATGCGGCAATCCACACGAACCCAAGCGCGCCGGTGACGAAAAAGGCCGCGCGCCACCCATGAACCAACGCCAGCCAGCCGATCAGGGGCGGTGCGATCGTCGCGCCGACCATTGCGCCAGCCGTGTACACACCGACGGCAAAACCGCGTTCGTGCGCCGGGAACCGCTCCGAAACGGTCTTGGGCGCGGCAACATAGTTGCCAGCCTCGCCCAGCCCCAGCGCGAACCGCGCAGCGCCGAGCTGGCCGACGCTGTTGACGAGCCCGGTCAGCATGTTGGCGATCGACCACCAGGCGACGAAGCCTGCAAGCGCGAGTTTGGGTCCCAGCCTGTCGGTGATCCAGCCAACGCCCAGATAGGCGATCGTGTAGGCAATCAGGAACAGCTGCACGACGCCCGCATAGTCGGTGTCGCTCATCCCCAAATCGGCCTGAACGGTGGTGGCCAGGATCGAGAGCGTCTGACGGTCGATGTAGTTGAGGACGGTCGAGAAGAAGAGCAGCGCCAGAATTGCCCAGCGGATGCGGTTCGGCGCGACGGAGCTGGTCATGGCCGAACCGCCAGCGCTGCGAGACCAGACAGCGCGGCAAGTCCGCGGATGCTGGCATCATGCGCTGGCACCTGAACGACAGTCAGGCCTAAAGCTTTCGCCGGGACCGCGTAAAGCGGCATCAGGGCCTCCGCGCCCACGAAAACGACGCGGTCGAACGTCATGCCCCGAGCCGCATAAGCAGCGACTGCGTCGCGCACCTCCGCCGCAATCAACAGCCCCGAAAGAAATGCGCGCGCCTCGATTGCAGGGAGGTCGCCTGTCACCACGCGGCTCCGCGCCGCAAACACGGCAAGCTCGGCAGCAAGCGTCGGATCGTCGAGCATACGTCGGACACCGTCGCAGAACGCTGGGGTCTCAGGCGTGATCGGCACGGAGGTCGCGGCATCGGGTAGACCGCGCCCGACCAGACTGTGTGACAGGAGAATTTCGAACAGCTCGCCCTGCATGCTGGTGAAAAAGCTTTCCACTACGCCATCCGTCACGACCGCCCATTTGGCGTGCGTACCCGGCAGGCAGACAAGCATTTGACCTGCTGGGCTACCGAGCAGATCGAGCAGCCCGAACAGCTGGACCTCCTCCCCCCGCATAACATCCGGGAGGCCGAAAATGTTGGTACAGCGCAGCCCCGGGGCGATGGCAATCTCGACGTCCCGCACCGTGAACCGGTGCGTCCGCGCATCAAGCGCGGTCGCGTCGGTCGGGCAGGGGGCATAGGGGCAATCGGCCCAGCCCAGGTTCGATCCGATCATTCCCGCGAGCACGACCGGCATCACGCGATGCGCATCGAGCCAGCCTTGCGCGGAGTCAAAGAACGCCGATTCGAAGTCGGTGCAGAATTTGACGCCAGGCCCGGCGGCGGTGTCGATCACGCGAATGCCGTCACGATCGACAGCGCACAGCGACAGCCGCATCGCCGTGGATCCCCAATCACCCACGATCATCATGCTACGATCCACGCGCCATCCTCTCACATCCGAGCGCGATCCGCCCGCAGGGCGCAAAATGTTTCGATTGAAGCAACAAGTCAATTGCAAATCCGTCGTGCCCCGCCACGATGTCGCTTGACGCGAACGTTCCATAGGGCATCACGGCTTGAGCACTATAGGACGATCCAAGCGCCATGCGGCAAAAGCCCAATGCCCAGCCAAACCAAAGCCTGATCGACGGCATTGCCACGCTACAGGCTCTCGCCGTCTCGCCCGAACCGGTCGGCAACCGCGAACTTGCGCGCCAGCTCGGCTTCAACCCGACGCGGGTGAACCGCTTGCTTAAGACGCTGGCCTATCTCGGGATCGCGCGTCAGACTGCGAACCGCAAATATACGGCCGGGCCAGGCATGCATGTCCTAGCCGCACAGAGTTTGTTCGCGTCCAAGATCGTTCAGACCGCATTGCCCGCGCTGGAAAAGCTGCGTCGGTTCGGGTTGACGATCGCGCTCGGCGTCCTGTGGAACGATAGTGTCAGCTACCTCTTCCATGCTCCGCCGGGAATGGAGACGACGCAGGGACTGGGCCGCATCGGCCTGCTGCCGGCAAGCAGCAGCGGCATCGGCATGGCATTGCTCGCCGAGCAGGATGACCAGCATCTTGCCGAGTTGTTCGAAGGGGTCGAAATTCCCGACTTTCCGGGCGGCCTTCCCGATCTGATGGCAGCGATCGGTGACGTGCGCGCACAAGGTTATGCGCGAGTGCGCGTCGGCGAAAACCATGACCGCCACACCATCGCCCTTCCCGTGTCGCACCCCGCCTTCGCTGCCGTCGGACTGTCTGGCTGGATCCCCGAGGACAACACACAGACCATCGTCGACGCGCTGCGCGCGGCAGCGGCGGAAATCAGCGATTGAGAAAATGATCCGCTATAAGCAACACTAGTATTGCTAATTTAGCACCGTTGTGATTGATGCCCTCCAGCAAGCGGCGTAGCCGTGCGTTTCCTTCTGGAGGGGATTTCCATGTCTGACATCGCCGGCGCCTTCCCGGTGCTTCCCACGATCTTCGACGCCAATGGTGAAATCGACGAGGCCGGTTTCCGGCGCGTCGCGCTGTGGGCGATCGACTGCGGCGCCGATGGCGTGGTCTTCCCGGGCCTGGCCAGCGAATATGATCATCTGAGCCTGGCCGAGCGCACCGCGCTGATCGCGATCCTTGGCGACGTCACGCGTGGACGCGTGCCCTTCATCGCTGGATGTGGCGGCCATAGCGACGAAGAGAGCGAGGCGCTGATCGCGGCAGCCGCGCACGCCGGTGCGGCGGCGGCAATGGTGGTCACGCCCGCCCGCAAGGGCGATGACATCGAGGCACTTGCAGCCTTCTACAACCGGCTCGCCGCAGCAGCGCCCGTGGCAATCATGCTGCAGAACGCGCCAAAGCCGATGGGTCTGGGCCTGACGCCACGTCAGGTGCTGGCGGTGGTCGAGCGCGCGCCCGGCATTCGCTACGTCAAGGAGGAGAATGCCCCCTGCGGCCAGCGCATCACTGCGCTGCGCGAGGCCGGCGGCCCCGCGCTCGACGGGATCTTTGGCGGCGCTGGCGGCCGTTATATCACCGACGAGCTTGCACGGGGCGCCGATGGCACAATGCCGGCCGTCGAGATCGCCGACCTCCATGTCGCGCTGATCGCGGCACACCGCGCCGGCGACTGGGCCGAGGTCCGTCGCCTGTTCGAGCGGACATTGCCATTGCTCAACATGCAGGCAGTATTCCGCTGGCGGCTCACCAAGGAAGTGCTCAAGCGCCGCGGGCTGATTGAGGACGCCTATGTCCGCGCTCCCGGACCGATGCTCGATGCACATGACCTGCGCGAGCTTGATCAGCTGATGGCGGGCCTTGCCGACCTGATCGAAGCGCCCTCGCCGCAAATCGCCCGCGCGCTATAAGTAGCAGCACCATGACCGACGCGATCGCACATATCGAGACCTTCGTCGTCACCATCCCGCGCGACATCCCTTATCTTGGGCCGTTGCGGCCGGGTGAAGAGGTCAATGAGCGCGGCTATTTCGTGCGCACGTCGAACCGGACCATCTATCCGGTCGAAGACCGGTCGGTGCTGGTCAAGGTCACGACCCGCGACGGCGTGATCGGCTGGGGCGAAACCTATGGCCTGACTGCTCCGGGGGTGATCGGCGTGTTCGTCGACGACCTCATCCTGCCGCTGATCCGTGGGCGCAGCCCGCACGATGTCGCCGCGATCTGGGACGATCTCTACGACATCCTGCGCGTTCGCGGTTATGGTGGCGGCTTCTGGCTGGACGCAGTAGCTGCGGTCGATATCGCGCTGTGGGACATCTGCGGCAAGTTGGCGGGCAAGCCCGTGCGCGACCTGCTGGGTGGTGCAAAGCGCAAGACGATCCCAGCCTATGTCTCTGGCCTCCCCCGTGCGACGATCCCCGAACGGGTCGAGCTGGCGCAAGCGTTCGTGGCCAAAGGCTATGACGCAATCAAGTTCGCCGCCGCGGTCTCGACCCATGGGATCGAGGCGGAACTGAAGGCGTTGCGCGAGGCACTTGGCCCCGATGTACGGCTGATGATCGACTTCCACTGGATGTTTGCGCCGGAGGCTGCAGTGCAGCTGATCCAACGGCTGGAACCTTATGGCCTGCACTTCGCAGAAGCGCCGGTGAAGCCCGAGGATATCGATGGTCTCGCGCATGTCGCGCGGAGCGTCGCCACCCCGGTTGCGGCTGGTGAGGAATGGCGCAGCACCTACGAAGCGCTGCCCCGGCTCAAGGCCGGTGCGGTCGCCATCGTCCAGCCCGAAATGGGGCATACCGGCATCACCCAGTTCATGGCGATCGCCGCGCTCGCGGATCGCCACGAAGTGCCGACAATTCCCCACGCGACGATCGGCACCGGCATCTTCCAGGCCGCGAGCCTGCAGGCGTCGGCAGCAATCCGCGATCTCCCAATGCACGAGTATCAGCATTCGATCATGGATCGGAACGCGGCGCTGCTCGACGGAGAGCTGAAGGCGGAAGCCGGACAATATCTGCTGCCCGACGGTCCAGGGCTTGGCGTCGCGCCGGGGGCAGGTCTCTGGACCCATGCAGTGAAGATTCAGGGATAGCTGCGACAGTAAGGTCTGCTCAGGAGGGGTTCCAGGCGGGTAAGCGTATCCTTCACCGCACCTTACAACGATCTTCGAGAATTCCGCGGGTCGGACAAGGATTCGCGCCTTATCAGCGCGACGCCGGGCATCGTCCCGTGACCATAGGATCGCTCTGCCGGCGTTTATCAGACAACGCCTTCATCCGGTCACGGACATCCTTCGGACCCAACGTGCTCATGTCCTAGATGCCATATCGGCATTTTCCATCCTTCAGATGGACTTGCACGCGATAGCCCAGCCGAAGGCTTGCACGCCGCGGCGATCCCGAGAGTTAGTCATCATCGGGACAGCCTGGGACCCTTTTACAATACCGGCTACCGCGCGGTAGCCCGGAGCCATTCACCGCCCCAGTGTCACCTCGTCCCCCTGCCCGCTGGCACCGTTGACCCTCTTCCCCGACAGACGGAAGCTGAAGCTGGTATCGGCGGGTACTGGAACGCTGAACTCGAACGGGAAGGCGCTGTCGGTCGTCTGCTGCCACGCGCCATCACCGATGCGGTAGCGCAGCGTTGCGCTGGCGATCGTGCGATCATCCTCGCGCAGATAGACATAGCCGCGCCGACCGAACTTGCCAAAATCGAGCAGATAGGCGCGTGCGTCACCGAATTTCACGCTGGCGCTGTCATTAGTGACGGGCTGGCCCGCACCTCCCAGCATTGCCCGCTGGAACGCAGCCTTCGCGCGCACGCCATGGATACGGATCGCGACCTGACCGCCTGCGGGTACCGTTACCTGCCACCCATCGCCGTCCGCCGCCACGCTACCCGTCGGCGACAGCGTCGTCACACGCGCCGCGCCGACCCGGTCAACTTGCTCGCCGGCCAGCGTGAAACGCCCGGTGACCGGCCGGTCGGACTGGTTGGCAAAGGCAAGGTAGATCGCGTCGCCGCGATAGCCCGCCACATGATTCAACTGATCGGCGTCGCTCTTGACCAGCCCTTTCGGCAGCCACAGCTGAACGCCCGTATCGCCATAGAACTTGCCGGGCTGATAGCCGTAGAAGTTGCTCTGGAGATAGGCATAGCCCTCGATGAACTGCGCAGGAAAGTCGATCGCGCCGTCAGAGCGGGCATACGCGTCGCTGACCAGGTAATCGAGCAGCATCGATGCCATCGGCCAGATGTGGTTGTAGTGAAAGCTGTTGACGCTCAGCTCGAGATGCTCGCGCAACGGGTAGTCGGCATCCTCGTAGATCGTCGTGCGCGCAGTGTTCATGTGATATCCGGGGAAATTGCGATAGCGGCCAATCACAGCGGCCTTCGCGACATCCTTCAGAAACGCGTCGTTCGAATCCTCGCCGATCTTGAGCATCCATGGCGCGTAGTTGGCCATAAAGATCGCCCGGTGCCCGGTGCTGGTGCCCGAGCTTTCTGCGGTAAGCCCGATCTCCGATACGCGCCAGGCCGGAACCTTGGCCTCTGGAGCCTTCATCGGCTTGTGGCCCTTGCCCTTGAGATACCAGTAGACCGGCGCCTCGCCGCCCGGATTGACGGTCACATCGGTCGCCGGGATTCGCGGCGCCATCCAGGTGAACATCGTGTAGCGCCGCGCCCCGAGCCGGGCCGCGTCAAGGAATCGATGCTCACCGCTCGCCTCATAGAGGCGATAGAGATCGACGAAGTCGGGGGTGAAGGCAGGCCAGAAGAAGAAGCTCTCGTCCTTGAACTCGGTCTGATTCAGCGCGACCCGCTTGGCGAGATAGCGGTCGGCGCCGGTAACTGCCGCACTCAACATCGCCTTGTCGCCGGTCGCCTCAAAGAGCGAGAGCGCGTTGGACCAAGTCTGGCCGGATTCGGCGACGTCGAGGTTACGGGTACGCTCGCCCTCATATTCGCCACGCGCAAGATCGAGATAGGCGCGGTTGCGCTTGCCGAAGATCGCATAGAGCGTTGCCAGCTCCGACACCGGGGCTGCGGGTCCGAGCAGCTGGCGTGAGGGGTGCTGGATCTTCTGCTTGGGATCGAGCGCGAACAGGAATTTCTCGCGCGACAGCATGTACTCGACATAGGGTGCGACCCGACCGTCGAACATGTCCTGGCGATCGGTCACCATCGCCAGCATCAGCGGGTTGAGACTGGAGACATTTTTGACCGCGCCGGGCACGTCGGTCGAGTAGGACGATCCCTTGAGGTCGTCGATCCATCGCGCATATTTGGTCATCGAATAATCGACCATGCGATCAAAGGTCGCGTTGAGCGAACCCGTCGCGTTGCTGCGATAGTCCCGGAACCCGTAGACGCGGCGCGCGAGCTTTTCATAGACCTGCGTCAGGTCCTCGCTCTTTTCACGCACGAGATAGAAGCTGAAGTCGCGGACACCCCCGGCGGGCAGGCGCGACAGCGTGCCGCCCATCACCGGAGCGAAGATCATCGGACTCGCCCGTCCGTCCTCGGTCCTAAGCGCAACGCCGAACCGGCTGTTGGTCGGCAGCGGCAATGGCTGGAACGGGAACTCCGACGGGTGAGCGAGCGCGCCGTACGCGACGCCCTGGTCGCGCACGAGCGTGGTGGGCAACGGTGCACGATAGGCCAGCGTCAGATAGGAGCGGTCCGGCATCCGCCGCTCCTGCCACACCAGCGGCTGCCACAGCTCGTCCGCCTCGGCGGCCGCGATCTTCGGCGCGCCGACATAACCGACCGAATAATAGCCCGGCGTCTTTGCGGTCAGCGTCCACTTCACCAGCGGATAAGGTTTGGCCGACAGATCGGCGGTGGCGGTCAGGGTAAAACGCGGATCGGCGGGATACTCGGCGGTCAGGACGTTGCCGGTTCGCGTCACCCGCGTCGGGGAAAGGCGGATCTGCTCGCCACTGTTGAAATAGTTCGCGCTGCGCTGCCCGGCCTTGCCGTCGAGGATACGCTCGTCGAACCCGTCGCCCTGACTCGCCACGTCGCGCTTGGTCTCGCGCAGATCGGCCTTGGCCGGGTCGAACGCCTTCCAGGTTTCAACGTTGTAATTGACCTTGGCGATCCCCGCCGCACGCGTCGCCAGGCCGGGATTATCGGCGCGGTGAAGCACCACGAAATCGAGGGTGAAGCCTGCCATTTCCTCAGGCAGCGCCGCGGCCTGCGGTGCCGCCGTGCTCGCAGGGGCCAATGCCATTCCACCCGCGGCGGCCATCAGTGCCAGCGCGCTAAGTCCCATCATCCGTGCAGTCACGCGATACGCTCCGTCGTTCAGTGGTTAGGGCGCGTCAGAAACGCGCGCGCAAATTGGCGGTGAAGGTCTGGCCGTTCTCCAGGAAGGTCTGGGTCGCCTCCTCGAAGCTACTGTATTTGCGCACGGACGAGTTGAGCAGGTTCGAGCCCGAAAGGCTGAGCTTGATCTGCTTGGTGATGTCGAAATTCACCGATGCCGACAGCGCTTCGTATGGCCGGTAATAGACGCCGTCGCCGCTACCCCCGATCTTGTCGAGAAACTTGCCGCGCCAGCTATAGCCGACGCGCAACCCGACCGGCCCCTTCTCGTAATAGCCAACCAGATTGGCGCTGTGGCGCGACAGGCCTTCGATCGGCAAATCGGCCTGGGTGCGCAGGTCGGTGATACCGGAAGCGCTGTCGATGAAGGTGTAGGTCGCGTTGATGCCAAGGCCATCCAGCGGTCCCGGGAGGAATTTCAGCGGCTGCTTGATCTGGAATTCGAAGCCCCTGATCGTCGCGCCCGCGCCATTGAACGTCCGGTTGATGCGATAGGGTGTGGCGGGGTCGGCATCATTCGGATCGGCATCGAGCCCCGGAAGCACTTCTTCGACCAGCCGGGTGAAGATGAAGCTCTCGACATCCTTGTAGAAGCCGGCAAGCGACACAAGCGAGTCCCGCGTCGGATACCATTCGATCGAGACGTCGAACTGGTTGACGCGGAATGGTTGAAGCGCCGGGTTGCCGCCCGATCCGCCACCCGCGCTGGTGATCGAGAAGGACGGCGACAGGTCGCGGGTGTTGGGTCGCGCCAGCACGCGCGCCGCGCCGAGGCGGAACAGCACCTTGCTGCCCAGTTCGAATCGCAACGCCGCGCTCGGCAACCAGTCGTCGTAGCTGATCCGGTCGTTACGCTCCTCGAAGCCGCCAGTACCGCCGCGAATACCATAGAAGCCGTTCGCCAGAACCCGCGTCTTCACATAGCGGACCCCGACATTGCCGGTCATCGGAAGTCCCAACCAGTTAGCGCCAATGTTCGCCTGGACATAAGCCGAGTAGATCGGCTCCTGGAGATCGTAGCTTGAGGTAGGATCGTAGAGATAGGGTGTGCAGGTTGGCTGAAACACCTTGCACACGCCTTCGAGGTCACCGAACTCAGGAACTCCGAGCAGGAAGCTGGTCGGGAACGCCCCTTGGGCACTGCGCATGAAGTTCCCGAACATTACGGTTTCGTAATTGTCCGGATAGGATGTCACCGGGATCGCCGCTGCGCCCGAGGCTGCGTAGGTGCTTTGATTGCGGTAGGTCTCGCGGTTCGTCTTGATGTTGCTGTAGCGCAATCCCGCTTCGACGCTACGCAGCAACGGACCTTCAATTGCGAAGGTTGCATCGAGGCGGCCGTTCCACTCTTCAGATCGATAGACGAAGAGATTATCGAAACTGGTGCGATAGATGTAGAGCGAGGGATCGCTGAGATTGAGCGTCGCGGGCAGTATCACCTGCGGCACGTCGCTGTTGCGGAAATCAAATGGTATCAATTGGGTCGTACGCGTGTCGGCACGCAAATAGGCTTGGCTGTAGTCCTGCGTCCCCAGCGTGTAGGACAGCTCACCGCGAAGCTCCAGCCGGTCGCCAGCCTGCCAACGCCCGCCGATCGCGCCGGTCCAGATATCGGTCGGCAGGGTCATCTTCTCGCCATTGCCCTGCACCGTGGCGCGGACCGTTCCGGCGATGAGATTTTCATTCTCGGTATAAACGGGGTTGGTATAGCTCGCCGCACTCGCCGCCAGCGGGATCGAGATCCAGCGACGATAGCGATCGGTTTCAGCGTGCGCGTAGAGGATGTCGACATACATATCGAAATCCTTGGACGGCGCGAATGTCAGGCCGGTGGTGACCCCAAGCTTGCGCCGCTTCTCTTCCAGCCGCTGATACCGGATGTCGTTATAGTAGAAGATGTTGATCCCATCGCCATTGGGATCGCGGACTGCAGCATTGCTGCTGAAGCTGTCCGGCGCTTCACGCCAGCCGTTGAAGCTGTCACTCGAATCCTGGACGATATTGAGTTCCTGATAGTTGAACCCGAGCGAGAAGCCGAACTTCCCATCGGCGAACGACTTCGCGATCAGGCCCGTCATGCGATAGGACAGGTCGTCGGCCTTGTCCTTGTACACGCCCTGCAGCGATCCCCCGACATACCATGCGTCACCGCGCGGCGCGCGGCGCGTCTGAATGTTCACCGTGCCGCCCAGCGACCCTTCGATCATCGCCGCCGAGGGCAGCTTGGTCACATCCATCCGCGCGACCAGTTCGGAGGGGATGAGCGTCAGCACATTATAGGCGCCGTCATCCGGGCCATCCGGGCCGCGTCCATAGGGGCTGATCAATGTGCGGCCGTTGAACTCAAGCCGGTTCTGCCGCAACCCCCGCACCGAGATATCGCTCGCCTCGTCAATGCCACGGCGAACCTGGACCCCCGAGACGCGCTCAAGCGATTCAGCGACATTTTGGTCGGGGAGCTTACCGATGTCCTCAGCCACGATTGAGTCGACGATCTGATCGCTGCTGCGCTTGATGTCGATCTCTTCGGCCTGGCTCGCGCGGATACCGCTGATGATGACTTCTTCAGGCTCGGTCTGATCTTGAGCAGACGGTGCAGGAGTCGGCGCGGGAGCCGGCAAAGAGGCTGGATTGTTTGTCTGGGCGAAACAGGGAGCCGCGTTCGCGGTCAGCGCGATAACTGCGGAAGCAGTCAGAAAATTACGTGAAAGCGCCATTTCATCTCCCCTGACTCGTCCTGACCGCGTTCCGGCCATCGATCGATGAACAGGATAGTGTTGCTATTTTAGCTATATGTCAATTGGCTAATCGGCAGCCGTTGGATCGCTAAGCCGATGCATCACGTGCACTCGGCAAACGCGATCTCGAAGCTGGAACCCGACGCCCCGCACCCCGGCGCGGTGACCGCAGCAATCAGCCCGCGCTGTGCGCCACCCTTCGCTGCGCCCTCCCCCCGGATCGAGCGGACCACGCGAAGAACAAAGGCACTGCGGACCCTGGCGGCTTCGCAGAAGTCCGCCAGCGCATGCTCATTAAAAGTCGCTTTCCGCTTCCGAGCAGCGCCCCTCCCGCGTCACGCGATCGTCAACTGCAAAGGCTGAGAAGCAGCAAGCGACTCGGCGACGCGCAAGCGGCATAGAGGGCGGTCACGCAACGCGTGCGACGCCCTGAGACTTCACCCGTCTAGAGGCAAACCTACGCCAGCGCTCGTATTTGCACGCTGGCACCGCACTGCACCCTCCCGACATCAGAAAGGGTTTGTTCAGAGGCGAGGATTTCCGCCCAAATCACCTCCGGGGGCACCAGTCAGATGCACGCAATGCGAGGATATTCGATGCAGACCGAACCCCCCGACCGCATTCTCCGTGTCAACACCGTCCTCGCCCGTACCGGGCTCAGCCGCTCCACGAATTACCGGAGCACGGAGAATGGACGTTCCCGGGGACCGTCCAGATCAGCACGTGCTGCGTTGGATGGCGCGAGCCTGCGACCAATGCCTGGCCGCGCAGTCCAATGTTCTGCCGTACTGCAGATCGAGGGCAGCTGCTCACCTTCCGCGCAACATCGAGTGCTGACGTCGAGAGTAGGATAGCTGACCACATGTCCATCAGGACTCAGACACGCCTCCGCGATAAGCCTGACGCTGCGTTCTGCCCGGAGGCGCTATGCTGACACTCGCGATCCCGCTGTTCGCGAGCGCGCCACACTCCGCTGGGTCGGATGCGCATGACTAACACCGCGATCAGAAGACGGGGACGCGCCACCGCCACCGCAAGAACTTGTCGATTTCCATGGTCCGTTTTGGACATAAATTGCGTTTCTAGAGCGCGGCCTGACATCTACGCTTCCAAAGCGGATGCGTTTGGGGCTCCTCGGGGAAATTGGGCATGACAGATATCCATGAGCTCGACAGTGTGTCGACGCTCACTGATCGCCAGATCGCTTCGACGCTAACTCGACGATTTCAGCAGCTTATCATTCTTCCAACGGAGAAGTGCAATTTCAGATGCACCTACTGTTATGAAGATTTCAAGATCGGCCAGATGTCAAGCGAGATCCAGTCATCGCTAGAAATGCTCATGTCCCGCCGGATTCCTGAGCTTGATGAAATGTCGATTAACTGGTTTGGCGGGGAGCCACTCGCCGCGAAGTCGGTCGTTCTGCGCCTCTCGGCGCATGCCAATAGGTTATGCGATGATCATGGCGTGAGACTTGCCGGCGGTCTCACGACGAATGCTTATAGACTTCATTTCGACATCTTCGAAGAGCTCGTCTCCTATAAGCAGAATTTTTTCCAGATCACTCTCGACGGTTTTGGCGAAGTTCATGACGCGGTACGCAAACTTGCCAATGGCAAGGGGTCCTTTCAAAAGATTTGGGACAACCTCGCCCAAACCAAGAGGTCCGACAAGCAGTTTCGCATTCTGATTCGCATTCATGTCCGTCGCGAAAATATCGATTCCCTCGAACTGTTGATGGCGGAGCTTGGCAAGACGTTCGGAGGCGATCCGCGCTATGAACTGGATTTCGAGCATTTGCGAAACCTTGGCGGGGAAGGTGGCCTGACGGTTACCAGTCCAGTGTCATTGAGCGAGATGCCCGCCATCGAGGCTCGCCTCCGACAAGTGTTTCGCAACCATTCTCGATCCGGCGCTAACGCGGGCATTTCGCAAACGCTTCCAAGCATGAGCCAGCTTGCAGAAAAGCAGAACGTGGCCGGCCTGTCAGAGCCCTATATTTGCTATGCAGCTAAAGCCAACTCGCTGCTGATCCGTGCGGACGGCCGCATTGGGAAGTGCACCGTCGCACTGGACGATGATCGCAACACGATTGGGCGCGTAAATACGGACGGAACGATCGCGATCGACAGCCAGAGACTGATGCCCTGGGTAAGAGGCATTTCTAGTGGGTCAGTCCAAGAGCTGCAGTGCCCACTCGTTGGCCTGCCCCAATATTAACGCAATTCTCCGTGGAGAACGATTATGACAGATAATGACAACATCCTGTCAATCGACAAGTTCGGACGAGTTATATTGTCCGATGAAGTGCTAGACATCATGTGCAATCAATCTGATGTGGTAATAGCTGGCGGAAATACCGGATTCAATGCACTTGGCTGCACCAATAATGCCAATTGCGGGGGTATGGTCAATCATAATACCTGCACCAATGCGACAGGAGCTTGTGGCGGATCATTAAACTCGAGTAATTGTCTTGATCGACCCAAAGCAACCAAGCCATAAATTAGCGGGGGATAAAAAAATGTCCGTTTCCAACAAGTGGGCGAGCTTTAGCCTGGATCAGCATGGCCGAGTGGTTTTGAGCGATCAGGAACTCGATCAGCTGGTGGATTGCCCGGCCAGCGTCATCGCCGGCGGGGCAAATCAAGGATGCAGTGGTGCAAATGCAGGCTGCACAAACAGCAGCTGCGAGGGTAGCTGGAACGGTAGCTGTTCCAACACTAGCTGCGCGGGAACGACAAACGGCATACGGTGCGAAAACAAGGTTCGACGTTGATCGCCAGCGCGCGGCAATCTTGGTGATGCGATTCCCAAACTTCTCCCTTGCGTATCGAAAGCTGCTTTCGTCGCGCCCGACCATCGAACTTCAGTCCGAGGCCGCCGATTGCGGCTACGTCTGCATCTCCGCAGTCTTCGCACTCGCCGGCGAGGTCCGCCGCGTCTCAGCGATCAAGGAGACAGGTGGCACCACGTCGCGCGGGCTTACTCTTAAACAGATACGGGATGTAAGCCGCCGCTGCGGCCTCGCCGCCGAAGCTATCGCCTATTCGCCAGACCGCCTAGCCTCGCTCAACTTCCCTTTGATTTTGCTGTTGTCCAGAGGGCACTATGTCGTGGCCGCACGTTGCGTCGCTGGCGCGCTGGAGATCTATGATCCGGGAATGGGTTGGTATTGGCTACCCGCTCAAAAACTCCGCCGACGCCTCACAAATTATGCGATTGAGTTCAATTTTCCGCCAGCTCGCAAGTCGCGCCAGGACTCGGCACGCGTTCAGCCCGTCTCCCACTATCCGTTCATGCTATCCGCGTTGCTGCGGCGGCCGGACGGTAGACGAGTGGTTGCAATCGTGGCTGCTGGGCAGGCGCTCGCGCTTGCGATCCCCTTGATATCCATGCTCGCTGTCAATCGGAGCACAGACAATCACGCGCTTTCAGCGTTGGGCGCTGTCGGCATCCTATTTCTTGCGTTGTCTCTCACTAACGTTTTGGTAGGGCTGGCGGGCGAACTCAGTGCGGTCCGCTTGAAGCGCTCGACTTATGTCGATGCGAGCCGCCTAGCATTTGATCGACTGAGCGAGAAGTCGGCTAGTTGGTTTATCCGACACGCGCCGGATAAAATCAAAAACCTCATCGACTCCTATTATGTTCAGTTAGATCTCAGCCTCGACATGCTCCGGTCTTCCGCCGGGATTGCTCTCGGGCTCATTCTTGGCGCCACCATTCTGGTTTTCGTGTCGCCTTGGCTGGCGGTGCCAGGCCTCCTGGCGCTGGGCCTAACCTCGACCATCGACGTGATCGTAAACCGACATCAGCGCTCGCATTTTGCCAACTCTCTAGAGGCCGCGCAGCGCAAGCAGCATTTCGTGCTCGACGTCCTTTGCCAGATGCCTGAACTTATCCGCACCGGTGTCGGAGCTCGGGCTCGAGCCCGCTTCGCATCGGTCGTCAGGACCGCATCGACGGCAGAAGCCAGCCTGAACGCGCTTCAGGGGTGGCGTACCGCTTTACTCGCACTCGTCAGGTCGGGCGAGACCCTGATTTTCGTTTCGATTTCAGCCCTGTTCTGGTCCCGCGGCGACTATTCACTGGGCGCTTTTGTGGCCCTTGGCGCCTACAAGGATCTTATGGCGCAAAATCTGAATGCGCTTCTTCAGCTTCATCTGCGCAAGCAATCGATGAATGTCCACCGACTACAGGCGAACCCGCTACTCGAGTCCTCCGGCGAGTCGCATGAGCAACCAACGCCCGTCACCGCTGGACGCGTCGATGTTTCCGACACGGCGTATCGGTATGGGTCATTGGACCCGATCGTATTCGAGGGTTGCTCGCTGCACGTATCCCCTGGCGAATTCGTGGCTATTCGCGGGCCGTCCGGAGCTGGTAAATCCACTTTCGCGCGCCTGCTGATCGGTGCCGCTCAACCCTCGACAGGTGTGGTGCTGATCGATGGTCAGCCATCGGCGCTCGGTCGGATGGGCGTGGCGGCTGTTCTGCAAACCGATCGGCTCATCGCCGCCGATATCATCAGCAACATTCTCTACTTCCGTGATCAACTCGACCTCGCCGATGCGATTGAGGCGCTCAAGTTGGTCGAACTGCACGATTTTGTGATGTCCCTGTCGATGCGATGGAAGACCTTCGTCTCTGATACGGGGGACGGCCTTTCCGGGGGTCAGCGGCAGCGCTTGCTGCTCGCTCGTGCTTTGGTCGACCGACCAAAACTGCTCGTTCTCGACGAGGCTACTTCGAGCTTGGACGTGGAGGTTGAGAGGCGAATCTTCGCTCGCCTGCGCGATAAGGGCATTTCACTGATCGTAATCGCCCATCGCCCTGAGATTTGGGCGATGGCTGATCGCGTCTACGATTTTTCTCCCAACGGGATCGTATCTGTCGAATCGCCTCCACTGATGCAGGTTCGCAGCGGTTAGAAGAAAAAGTTGGCGGATTAGAAAACTATTGAACCGGGCTTTTCCTTAGCGGGCAATTGCGGCTTTTAGGGTTGTTAATTCACAATCGCCCACCCGGAGTAGAAGGACAATGAACCAAGCTGCAATCATTTGAAGGGATCATCGTGCATTCGGCGTCGGAGATTAGCGAGTTCGAAGGGCATGACCTAGTATGATTACCCGTCCGGGATATGCCATCGCGATGCTGGCGCTATCGCTTCCGGGGCAGGTCCTTGCACAGGATCTGGCCCAGCCAGCTGCAGGGGGAGATTCACAGGATGACATCCTCGTCATTGCCGACGCGGATCGCACCCAGATTGATCGCAAAGCCTACAGGATCGTCGACAGTCCGCTGGCGCAGACGCTTAGCGCGGGAGATGTTTTGCGTCACGTGCCGTTAGTTCGAGTGACGCCCGAAGGGCAGATCAGCCTCGCTGGTGTTCCCGGCGTCCGTGTGCTGATCGACGGAAAGGATCATCCCGACATCAACTCATATATTCGCGCGCTGCCGACCGCTCGTGTCGAACGCGTAGAGGTCCTGACCAATCCATCCGGAGAGTTCGGAGCGGATGGGAGCACGGGGATCATCAATATCGTCCTGAAGAAGCGCTTTGCGGACGGACTGAGCGGTGCAACAACGGCAACGGTTGACCGGTTTGGCGGGGTCGAGTTTCGCGTCGGCCCCGTATGGTCGAACAACAAATGGACGCTCACCGGCCTTGTCTCAGTGAGTGATTTGGTCGCGCCACTCTACCAGATTAGAAGCTTGCACCCTGCGAACGCACCCGCTCAATTGCTCGAAGAGCGAAACGGGAACAATTTTTCGAGGTCCGTGACAGGAAGCGGATCGGTGGCGCGCCGCTTAGAGGGTGAGGCGAGCCTTCAGCTGACATTGTTTGGCACGTCTTCGGACGGGAAGATCGAGCAGGATAATCGCTTTCCTCTCGGACCAAATAATGCTGTGACTACAACTGGTATGTCGCTTGGTGCTATTGACTTAAGCGCATACAGCGCGAGCCTCAGTTATCAGGATTCCTCGGGTCCGCTCGGCGGCAGCCTCTCTGCTAGTCTGACCTACGGTGTAACGGATCTGAACTCAGCGCTGGCAACAAAATCGGGCGGCTCTGTAGTCGTTGCAAGCAGCACCGGCTTTCACCAGTCGCGGCTGAATTTTGACCTATCTTCGAAGTTCAAATTGAACCAAGACATCCTCTCGATCGGAGTTCAGGTTGAGGACGGCGACACTACAGGGTCGAGCGAATTCACCTATTTAGGCGTGGCAGTTCCGACAAGCTTTGCTTCGAGCACGAAATCATTTGGAAATGTTTCTAAGTATGACGCTTTTGCGACTTACCAGTTCAAGCTCCTGGACCTGAGTATCCTGCCCAGTGCGAGGATCGAAGCACGCGACTATGATTTTGACACAGGCGCCACCGGTTCGCGTTCGAGCGCCTATTTTCGCATCGCGCCGTCGCTCCATTTGGAGCTACCGGCAACAAGACGGCTTGCCGCGAAATTCAGCTACTCGCGCGCCTACACCTATCCCGCAATCTCGGACCTCGATCCTGCCCTTCAATTGTCGGGACCGCTGTCTGGACAGCGGGGCAACCCGCAGCTCCGACCTCAAACGACACAAACTTTTGAGATTGGGGGCGATTGGTCCCTTGCCCCTCATCAGGTGAGCATTCTGCTATCGCGGCGTGTAACCGAAGATGTTTGGCTCACTCAACAAACTGTCGAGAACGGGGGCATCGTAGTTTCGCAGCAGCGAAATTTTGGGCAGCGCCATTCTAGCTCCGTCACGCTGGAGGCCAGCGGAACCTTGCTCGGGCCACTGAAGTACGAGCTGAGCGGATCGTGCTCCCGCATCCTATATCGTGAAGAGGGCGCGGCTGAGTTGAGTGTGTCGGAGTGTCTGGCCTCCGGTGCAATCAAATACCAGGAAAGGGACTTCAATTCCCCGCACGGCGACATGTTCGACTTCCGCATCGACTGGACCGGTGCCAGCAATGATCCATTGATGCGTGTCGCAGCCTATTGGTCCGCAGATTTAACGTGGGCACATCGGTTTACGCGGCGGATCTCGTCATCTCTCCAGATCAGCGATATCTTCGATACCAGCAATCGGCGGGTTAGCTATGAGACTGTCGGAGGGCGTATCGACCAGTTTGGTGGCAGCGATGCGCCACGGGTGAAGTTTTCGCTCACTTACCAGCTCGGTTCTCCATAAGGTTGAGCACTTCGAAGCGATCCAGACGCGGCGAAATTGTATTGGTGGCGTGTCGCCCGACTTATCGGGACTCGTCTCGTAGGGGTCACCGCGAATCTGATGCCGTGAAGGCAGCTCTCTCGGTGGTGGCGCACGAGACTTTAATCCAGCGGAGGGCAACTACAATCGGTCACGAACCCGAAACCACCAGGCAAAATCCGACTCAAGTTCAGCTATACTGACTACGCTCGCTTACGAAACTTACCCTTGATCACAGCGCCGCCGACGCGGAGTTGATCGAGATAATCCGACCACCACTGCGCCATCCGCACCCGCTCCGCCCAATGAGCGCCACGATGGTAAGCAGCGCGCACCTTGTCCTTCTGGCCATGAGCCAGCGCGCGCTCGATGGCGTCGGGATGCCAGAGCCCGGATTCATTGAGTAGCGTACTGGCCATCGCTCGGAACCCGTGACTGGTCATTTCGTCGTGCTCGAACCCCAGGCGGCGCAGGGCAACGTTCAAAGTGTTGTCCGAAAGTGGCCGCTTGGTTGTGTGAAGCGCCGGAAACAGAAACTCGCTTTCCCGGGCGAGCGATCGGAGGTCCTGAAGGAGGTATAGCACCTGTCGAGAAAGCGGCACCGCGTGTGCCTGTTTCATCTTCATTCGCTCAGCCGGCACGCGCCAGACCTTCTCCGCGAAATCGATCTCGCTCCACTTCGCTTGCCTCAATTCACCGGGCCGCAGAAACACGTGAGGTGCGATCCTCAACGCGTGAAGGGTCTCGGGTCGGCCTTGATAGCCATCAATCGCGCGAAGCAGTTCGCCAACCTTCTTTGGCTCGACGATTGCCGCATGGTGTTTGACGCGCGGGACAGTGAGCGCGCCGCGCAAAATGTCCGCCGGATTGCGCTCGGTGCGCAGCGTAGCGAAACCATAGCGGAAGACGCGTCCTGCGAACGACCGTAGCCTGAGCGCGGTTTCATGATGCCCGCGACGCTCGACACGCTTCAGCACATCGAGAAGCTCATGAGGCGTTATCGAGGCAATTGGGCGCTTGGCGATGCCGGCCAAGAGTTCGAGGAACCAGCGAGCCTTTTTCAGGGTCGCCGGTGACTTTCCCTCCCGCTCCATCTTTTGGATATATTCCTCGGCCACGAGCCTGAAGGTCGTTTGGGCCGCCAGCTCGGCCTTCAGGCGACGCTGGCGCTTTTCCTCAACCGGGTCGATGCCATCGTCCAGCTCGGCCTTGGCCTCATCCCGCTTTCTGCGAGCTTGGGGCAGGGAAACGTCGGGGAAACTTCCCAGCGAAAGCTTCCGCTCGATGCCGCAACATCGGTAGCGGAAGCGCCAGAGCAACGCCCCCGATGGCTGCACCAGCAAGTACAAACCATCGGCATCGGCAACTTTATATGGACGCTCAGCCGATTTGAGTGATCGAATCTGCATAACCGTAAGCATGGGGCCACGCCTCTTGCATCGTTCGTGGCCCCATGATTCGTGGCCCCTTTTGAGTGGGCCACGGCGGAACATAATGAGATTTCATGGGACCGCCAAAAGCCATTTTACCGCAGATTTCTGCGGTTTTCTAGCCTTGTTCACGGTATGGACTGGTGCCGCTTACAGGACTCGAACCTGTGCTCCAATGAGTCGCCCTCCGCTGCAGTGATCGGACCGTCGCTTCGATCCGGGAGCCGATGAAATCCGCTCGCATCAAATGCGTCTCAAACCTCGAATAAAGTCTTTGTCTATCCGGTCGGCAGCACGCCGTGCGCTTCGGACACGATGTCGAACGCGATGCTGATACGCTCTTCGTCCAGCCCGCTTGGGATCGTCCAATGCTCGTAGTGGGAGGGCGCCATCAACAGCATGCCTTCCTGAGGAACGTAGTGCGCGGACCGGATGACTTCCGTACGGAGCGATGCGGGCTGGCCGAACGCCAGTGCACCGGGCCCGTTGCCGGTGGAGACGGCTTTAGGCACGCGAACATAATAGACCCCGCTGAGCCACCCCAGCGGGTGAATATGCCCAGCTTCATAGGCAGCGTTTCGCTGAAGCAGACCCCATGGCCGAATGCGTGCTGCGGCGGGGCGTAATGCCGGCCACGGGTCAAAACCGGGCCGATCGACGGGCCGATAT
>NZ_LSJM01000033.1 GCF_001557215.1 Sphingomonas sp. CCH9-E2
CGATGATCGCGACCGTGATGACCAGCGCACCCACAACGTGATCGCTGTTCGCCATACCGCCTTCCGTGCCGAACAGCACCCGTGTGAGCATGAGCAGGACGCCGATGACGATGCTCGCAATCAGCGTCCATGGCAGGGTCAGACCTTTCTTCGCGTCTGCCCAGAAGGTGCTTGGCGAGGCCATCGCGTCGGACGTGTCCTCTCCACCGGCTTCGATCGCATCACCTTGGAAGAAGGTGCGGATGAGCGGTTTGCCTTGCCGGCGTGCCCAGAGAAGAAACTGACCCATTGCAATCACCTCGTCGAGCGCGAACGGGATCATGATCAGCATGGCGAGCGCAGCGATCAGCGCCAGGGTGCTCCATGTGCCGATAACGATTGGCTGGCTGATGATGAAGTAGATGCTGACCACGCCGAGCGGAATGACCAGGATGCCGAAGAAGGTGACCATCCACGGCATCGTCCGCCAGCGGTCGCGGGTGCCCATGACCGCCATCAGGATCTCGAGCACGTAGCTGATCGTGCCGAGACCTCCATCCGGGATCGGCCATGCTTTCGACATGTCCGAGGTGATGATCTCCTCCGTGCCGTTGCGCGGGTCGGTCAGCGATCCAACGAAGAAGGGCTCCCACGCGGTGT
>NZ_LSJM01000319.1 GCF_001557215.1 Sphingomonas sp. CCH9-E2
GGCGGCGTGGCCGGCGGCGATGAGGGGCGCGCGCAGGGCCGCGTCTTCGGCGGCGATGGCGTCTTCCTCTTCCTGTGTCAGTTCGCGCTCATAGTTTGCGGTGCCGGGTTCGCCCTCTTCGAAGCCGTCGAAACCGGCGGGGGGCGGGAAGCGGGTGCGCCAGCCGTCATGTTCGTAGCACCACCAGATGGGCGGCGCAGTCGCGTCGCTGTCCGGACGATCCTGACAAGAATCGCGTGTGTCGGGCGGGCTGTCAGGCTCCTCCTCCGGCGGGGCTTCGGATGCGAGCGCGACGAGGCCGATGGCTTCGGCGCGGCGCCATTGTTCGTCGGTCCAGGTGGCGCGGCCGGCGGGGTCGAGGTCGGTGGCGGGGACGGCGGCGCTGGCGTCCACATGGGTGCGCAGCCAGCGATCGGCGCGGGCGAGCGTGCGGATCGGGGCGAGGTCGTCCTCACTCGCCACCCCCGCCGCCCCGAAGCGCGCGGCGAGGAACAGGCCGGCGCGGCCCGGTGCCGCCGAGTGTTCGACCAGATCGAGATATTGTTCGAAGTCCGCCGCGGCGAGCCGCACGGCGGCGGCGTCGGTATCGGTGCAGGCGGCGTCGGCGCGCTTGTCGAGCCGGTTCAGCATCTTCCACGCCAGTTGATTGTCGTAGCGGTGGCGGGTGGTGATGCGGCCATCGTCGCCGGTGACGGATTCACGCACGCCGTTGAAGGCGCGGTCCATCAATTCGTCGGCTAGGGAGTCGCGGGCGCGCAGCTGAGCCGCCTTCCACCCCAGCGCGAACGCCGCGCCGCGCGCGCTGTCGCGCAGGGCATAGGCGGTCGAGCGCGACATGCCGACGATGGCGCACGCCTTGGTCACATTATGCCCGCGCGCGAGGGCGGTGAGGAAGCGCTTCTGCTTTTCGGGGGTCCAGCCGTCATACCGCTGGGCATCGGGCACGCCGGGTTCGAGTTCGTGGAAGGCGGCGTGGTTGAAGGTGGAGGGATCGTAGGGCGCCGGTTCTGGCGTGGTGAAAGCGTTCATGTCCGCAGGTCCTTTGCTGATGGGATGCAGAGGACCGGTTAGGTATGCCGGAACGGGGGCTGTAGGAAAGTTCTATTTTTGTTCTAATGCTGCATTGAGAGGGAGGCTGGTTCGCGCAGAGATCGCGGAGGCGCAGAGAGCGCTGGCCGCGCAGCGCCAGCGGTGCGGTGGAATGGCGACGCGCGCTGCCTGACCACCCACCTCACTAAAAATGTGCCCGAGTTATTTCTAAGTATTTCTCGGCCAGATGATTAGAGCTTTGTCGAACAACCACTTACCTCGCTCGACGATCGCTTCATCATCCCATGTTTCGACGTTCGCAAGAGCAAGATTTATCGGCAACAACGAATGTTTCAAAAGCTCAGGCCGCTTGATACTCCACGGCGAATTTGAAACCGAGGAATTGAGCCCGCTGGTAAGAATCGTTAAATTGCCCATCGTCTGAATCAGTTGATTCCGCCGGCGCGTTTCGACCGCACGAGCGTCATTCTCCTCAGCCTCCCATAGCTCAGCGTATGTCATCCCACTGGCACCGGACGAAAGAGGCCAATGAGCCTCCCAACTCTGTGGCATTATATGCTCGACTGTGAGCTCTCCGTCCACATTTAGGCTCTCGGTTTTTGACGACCGAACGTGTTCACTGATCCTATTCAGGATGTAACACAGCCGTACGTTGTTCAGGCGGCGATAAATGTCTGCTGAAATCCAAGCTTCGCCAAAAATCTGATCCGTGGGCCATTCCGCAGATTCGCCCCGCAATCCAGTAAAGTAAGCGAGTACCTGAGAATGAGATACAACGCTGGATTGAAGATACCTCACTAATGACAGGAAAACTCTGTTCAGATTTTTATTGGTCAAACCACATACGGCGCGACGAATAATGTAGCTTTCTATTACATCACAAATTGATGCCAGTTCATTTTCATTTGCATCGGATGCCAATAAATAGAGAAGTAAAGGGTATGCGGTACCAATGTCGAATGCAGATAGGGTTCTCGCGACACTAGAATATGGCCTATCAGATTCAACTTCTAGCAATTCGCGAAAATACCCCCTAAATTCCTGGAGCGAATTTAACTCATCCTCGACGCTCGAAAAGGGAGATTTTTTTTCGATCCAATGCCGATATTCAGCATATAAATGCTTTATCGGTATATCGATCGCTTGCTTGCTCGCAAGATAATGCTGCATAAAAAGATCGCTACGCGGTCTATTAATGCGGCCCTGACTGACGGTTGTCCGCCAAAATTCATCGTCAAATGGCTCCCAATATTTATTGTAGAGCTCATCCTGGGACTCTTCCTGTCGAGCTGCGCGCAAGAAAATGTAGTTTCTCAAAAGGTCTGCCGGCAGTAGCGGCTCCCCGCGTGCGTTTAGCGTTTCGAAAATGACCTGCGCGTCATCGCCAGGCTCCAGATCAATAGAGACTACTAAAAGCGCGTTCCTAAGCGCTTGCAAGCACGTCTCCAGCCGCTCTTCGATAGCAAAATCAGATGCCAAAGGAGGCTCCGATTCTGACCCGACGAAAAAGTCATGAAGCTCAGCGTAAAAGAATAGATAAGCATCCACGATGCGCGGACGTGGATCGGGCTTACGAGCCCATTTCTTCCATGTCAGCGGGTAGATTTTTTTCAACTGCTCGACGCCTCCGGCGGTCACAGCTGCCCGGAAAGGGTCGCGATCCAACTTTGTGGGCCAGACTTTGAACTTATCCACGTTGGGATCTGGCATCATCCCCTTATTTAAGGTAAAGTTCTCACACTCGCTTGCCAACGCCTCGGCACCGACCGATCTACAAAAATCCCGAAACGCCGCAATAAAAACTTGAAGCGTGGTCAGCCTTTGCTGACCGTCGATAACCATCCGACGTTCAACGTGCGTAATGGGAACTTGCTTTTGGTCAAGAACGATAGCGCCGAGGAAATGTACCGGCGCATCCATTCTGCCTTCAAGAAACTCCGAAAATTTTCGAACGATATCTTCCCATAGCGGCCGCCATTGCAAGTCTTCGGACCAAACATACTGGCGCTGAAAAAGGGGAACCTCTAGTCGCATCTTTTTCTCGAAAAGCTGCAACAGCGGTACTGCGTTTGCTTTCATGTTCCCCCCGTGCACGACCTGCGGTGCAGCGGGAAGTTTTCCCGCTGCCGGACTGGCAAGTCACCGCCAATTCCGTCTGTATCTTGGCCTACCTCAACGCAAGCGCAAGATATTTTCGTTTTCGCAGTTGCAGGCCCCCGCACTCATGCGCCCCGGCGTTAGACAAGGAGAGGTGCTCGACCTCAAACCCCAAACGCCTCCACCGGCAGCGCCATGATCGTCTCCGCGCCGCTTTCGATCTTGCGGCGGAGCGCGCCGGCGTTGGGCATGATGCGGTCGGCGTAGAAGCGGGCGGTGACCAGCTTGGCTTCGTAGAAGGCCTTGTCGTCATCGCCTTCGGCCAGTGCCGCGACAGCCGCGTCGGCCATGCGGAGCCACATCAGGCCGATCGCGACGGTGCCCATCAGCTCCATGTAGCTGTATGCGCCGGCGCCGACCTGGTTGGGGTCCTTCATGCCGTTGGCCATGAACCACATGGTCGCGGCCTGTAGCTGGCCATTGGCCTTTTCGAGCGCTTCGGCGAGGTGGGTCAGTTCGGGCTTGGCCTTGGCCGCGGCGACCTCTTCGGCGACGATGCGGAACAGGGTCTGGACCGCGCGGCCGCCATTCTGGGCGAGCTTGCGGCCGACCAGGTCCATCGCCTGCACGCCGTTGGTGCCTTCATAGATCATCGCGATACGGGCATCGCGGACGTACTGCTCCATGCCCCATTCGGCGATGTAGCCATGGCCGCCATAAACCTGCTGGCTGTCGGTCGCGATGCGGTAGCCGGCGTCGGTGCCGACGCCCTTGATCACGGGGGTGAGCAGGCCGATCAGGTCGTCGGCGAGCTGACGCTCCTCCTCGCTCGCCGCCTTGTGCGCCAGGTCGACCTGGAGGCCGCCCCACAGGCACAGGGCGCGCAGCCCCTCGGTCATCGCCTTGGCCTCCATCAGCATGCGGCGGACATCGGGGTGGACGAAGAGGGTGTCGGCCTTTTCCTGTGGCTCGGCGGGGCCGGTGAGCGCGCGGCCCTGACGCCGGTCGTGCGCGTATTGCACGGCGTTCTGGTAGGCGACTTCGCCGATGCCGAGGCCCTGAAGGCCGACGCCGAGGCGGGCGGCGTTCATCATGATGAACATGGCGGCGAGGCCCTTCATCTCTTCGCCAACGAGCCAGCCGGTCGCGCCGTCATAGTTCATGACGCAGGTCGAGTTGGCGTGGATGCCCATCTTGTGCTCGATCGAGCCGCAGGAGACGGCGTTGCGCGCGCCGAGGCTGCCATCGTCGTTGACGATGAACTTGGGCACGACGAACAGGCTGATGCCCTTGCTGCTCTCCGGCGCGCCGGGCGTCTTGGCGAGGACGAGGTGGATGATGTTACTGGTGAGGTCATGCTCGCCGGAGGAGATGAAGATCTTCGTCCCCGTGATCGACCAGCTGCCGTCGGCATTGGGGGTGGCGCGGGTCTTGATGAGGCCGAGATCGGTGCCGCAATGCGGTTCGGTCAGGTTCATCGTGCCGCCCCATTCGCCGCTGACCATGCGGGGGACGTATTTCTCCTGCTGCTCCGGGCTGCCCTTGGCGAGCAGCGCCTCGATCGCGCCGTGGGTCAGGCCGGGGTACATGGCGAAGGCCATGTTGGCGGAGATCAAATATTCCTGAAACGCGGTGGAGACGACGTGGGGCATGCCCTGGCCGCCGAACTGCTCCGGCGCGCTGAGGGTGCCCCAGCCGGATTCGACGAACTGGTTGTAGGCTTCCTTGAAGCCGTCGGGCGTGGTGACGCTGCCGTCCGGGTGGCGGGTGCAGCCCTGCTGGTCGCCGCTATGGTTGATCGGGAACAGGACCTCGGCGACGAACTTGCCGCCCTCTTCGAGCACCGCGGTGACGGTGTCGGGGGTCGCGTTGGCGAAACCGGGGAGGTTGGCGTAGCGGTCGATCTTGAGCACGCGATCGAGCACGAAGCGGGTGTCGCGGACGGGGGGATTGTAGCGGGGCATCTCTCTATCCTGTTCTTATTTGATCGGTGCGGCGCGGCCTTCGAGGACCGCGATGAAATCGTCGAGTTCGGCAATCGCGGCGTCGATATCGACCTTTTGCCGTTCCAGCAGCGCGATGCGCGCGCGGCATTTGTCGAGCGTGACCTGATGCTGGGTGCGGCGTTCGTCGCCGACATCGTAGAGGTCGATCATCTCGCGAATTTCGGCGAGGCTGAAGCCGACCCGCTTGCCGCGCAGGATCCAGGCGAGCCGGGCGCGGTCGCGGTGCGAGTAGATGCGCTGGAGCCCGCGGCGCTCGGGGCTGATCAGCCCTTCATCCTCGTAGAAGCGCAGCGCGCGTGCGGTCACCTCGAACTCGGCGCACAGGTCCGAGATCGAGAAACTCTCCTTGTCCGGCCGCGCTTCGATCGGGGCGAAGCTGGCGACGGCTTTCAGTTTCGTTGCCATGCGGGCGAATTTAGTCGCGGTTGACGTTAACGTCAACTACCGCAGAGACGGACTCCCTCTGCGCTTCTGAGTGCCTCTGCTTCTGCCGCCGATTCACTCAGGCGTTCGACTTCCAGCGCCGCGAACGACGCACGCGGGCCACACAGTTTCGCGCAGGCGTCGGGGACGTTGGCGGGGAAGGTGATGCGGTCGCCGTCGAACTTGGCGTCGAAGCTGCAGGTTTCGCCGTTGCGCCCCTTGAACTCGATCGCGAGGGTGGAGCCGGAGCGGGCGGCGGTGCCGCGGCCGGTGCAGCTGACCTTGTCGCCATAATCGACGAACGCGCCGACGCGATAAGCAGTGCCGTCGGGCACGACGCACAGCCGGTCGGTGTCGCGGGCATAGAGGCCGGTGACGTCGCTCGCCTTGGGATCGCGGACGAGGCCGCGCTCGATCGCGGCGGATTCGAGGCTGGGCGGCGTGGGCGATGCGCCAGGCTGCGGCGCGCCGCCCGAGCAGGCGGCGAGGAGGAGGGTGGCGAGGATCGCGGAATTCCTCCCCCAACGGGGGAGGTGGCAGCGCGCAGCGCTGACGGAGGGGCCGCCGCGAAGACGGCGGAATTTTGCCGAGATGCTGACCGCCCTCTGCGGGGCGGCCCCTCCACCACCGCCTTCGGCGGCGGTCCCCCTCCC
>NZ_LSJM01000320.1 GCF_001557215.1 Sphingomonas sp. CCH9-E2
GGGCTGGCGCACTTGCTGTCGGTGAGCGGGTTGCATGTCACGGCGGTGGTCGGGGCGACGATGCTGCTGGTGCTGCGGCTGTTGGCGCTCAGCCCATGGCTGGCGCTGCGCTGGCCGTTGCCGGTGATCGCAGCGGGCGTCGCCGGGCTGGCGGCGGGGGGGTATACGCTGCTGACCGGGGCGGAGGTGCCGACGGTGCGGTCGTGCATCGCGGCGCTGATGGTGCTGGCGGCGATGATGCTGGGGCGACAGGCGATCACGCTGCGGCTCG
>NZ_LSJM01000321.1 GCF_001557215.1 Sphingomonas sp. CCH9-E2
CCCGCCGGTCAGCAGCAGCACATATCCTGCACCCGCGCGATAGGCCGCCCGCGCCGCCAGCTCCGACGCCCCATGCATCGGGCCGGAAACGACCGCGACCATGCCGCGCGAATATTTGTGCGCGTCGGCTCCCGGCACCCGGAGGCTCGGTTGTCGCAGCGTGCGGACATCAGCCTCGATTGCGCCCAGCCCGATCTCGACCAGCCGCACGACTCCGCACAGCGCGGCGACCGGCTGCAGCACATGAGCTGGCTTGAGCGCACCCAGCGCCAGCGTCACATCGAAGCGCGGAAGTGCCGCGCCGAAATCTCCGCCGGCATCGGACTCCGCCCCGCTCGGCAGATCGACGGCGACCGACAGACGCGCGCGATCGAACAGTGCGGGCAGCATCCCGGTAACCTCGGAGTCCAGCGTGCGGGTCAGCCCCGTCCCGAACAGCGCATCGACAAGCACGGGCGCAGGCTCGGTCGCGTCGGTCAGAGCCTCAACCACCCCGCCCCACGCCGCCCGTGCCCCAGCCGCAGCCTCGGTCTTCGGTTCGCCCAGCGCCGCCACCCGCACCGGCACGCCACGGCTCGCCAGCACGCGCGCCGCGACATAGCCGTCGCCGCCATTATTGCCCGGCCCGCACAGGATCAGCACCTCGCTGCCCGCCGCAAGCCGGTGAACCCATTCGGCAATGCCCGCGCCCGCGCGCTCCATCAGGTCGGCGACGCTCAACCCGTCAGCGATCGCCCGTTCCTCCGCGGCGCGCATGGCGGCGGCGGTCAGGATCGGCGCCCCTTCGGGCACGCTCGAAAACATCAGTCGTCGCCCTGGGGCTTGGGCAGCAGCAGCGCGAGCAATAGCATGCGGCACTCGGCATCGATCGTGCCGTCGATCAGCTCGGGGCGGAAGCGCCGCTGAAACGCCACCACCGCCGCCAGCGGATCGCGCACGTCATAGCCGAAGCGCTCGAGCGCGAGCAGGAAGCCCGCATCGGTCCAGCCCGGGTCCATCAGATTCTTGGTCGGACGCGGCAGCGCGAGCCGCAGCCGCGCGAGCTTGCCCCAGGGGAACAGCTCGCCCGGGTCCTGCTTGCGGGTCGGGGCGATGTCGGAATGGCCGACGACATTGCCGCGCGTGATGCCGTAACGCTCCTTGATATCCGCGACGAGGCGGATCACCGCGTCGATCTGTTCGTCGGGGTACGGGCGATAGCCATATTCATGGCCGGGATTGACGATCTCGATCCCCACCGACGCCGAATTGACGTCGGTCACGCCGCGCCAGTGCGATCCGCCGGCGTGCCATGCGCGCTTGTCCTCCGGCACCAGGCGCACGACCTGACCATCCTCTGCCACCAGATAATGGCTGGACACGCCAAAGGTGGGATCGCGCAGCCGCTCGATCGCCTCCTCCGCGTTGCGCATGCCGGTATAGTGCAGCACGATCATGCTGATAGGCAGCACGCGCTCGCCGAAATTGGGCGATGGTGCGTCGATGATGTTCAGCTCGGCCCGGTCCTGCATGGGGTGCAGGGATGCGGCGGCGCGCGCCGAAACGCAAGCCGGTTGAAACCCGGTGTCAGCCGAACGCGCGCGCCGGCGGGACGCAGCGTGCCGGATCGGCGCGATACAGGCCGCGGATCCGCGTGCACGGGACGAACGCGTCGGTCTGCCCGATCACCGTCTCCCCCGCGCCGAGCAGCAGCGCGCCGCCATCGCGGATCGCGCTGCGCAACGTCTGATAGGCGCGGGCGCGCATTGCCGGCGGGAAATAGAACAGCACGTTGCGGCACAGCACGAGGTCGAACTTGCCCGGCGGTGCGGCGTCCTGCGCCAGATTGTGGCGGCGGAACTGGATACGGCGAGCGAGTTCGGGGCGGACGACCCATTCGGTGCCGTCCTGATCGAACCAGGTCATCATGCGCCGGATCGGCAGCCCGCGCTGGATTTCGAACTGCGAAAACCGGCCCGCGCGCGCGCGATCGACTGTGGCCGCCGACACGTCGGTCGCGACGATCTCCGGAACCGGCAGGCCGCGCGCGACATAGGCTTCCTCGAACAGCATCGCGAGCGAATAAGGTTCCTGCCCGGTCGAACAGCCGGCCGACCAGATGCGTAGCCGCCGCCCCGGCTGTTCCGCCACCATTACAGCCGCCGCTTCGACCACCAGTTCCAGCACGCCGGGGTCGCGGAAGAAGGAGGTTTCGTTGTTGAGCAGCGCATCGACCACCGCGTCGGCGAGCGGACCGGGGGCGCTGCTGGTCAGGCGCGCGATGAGCGCATCGACGCTGTCGAGCCCATGGGCGCGCAGCACCGTCTTCAGCGCAGTCTCGATCCGCCACGCGCGGTTCGCCGCGATCTGCTGGCCGGTGCGCTGTTCGAGCAGTGCGCCGATGACATTGATGGCACCGGACGAAGCAAAGGGCTGGGCTGCGCTCATCCGCGCGGACGCCGCTGACTGGCGACCATGCGGCCGATCTCGTCGGGGGGCAGCACCGCGCTGGCGCTCGCCGCGACGGCGCCGGGCATGCCCCACACGACCGAGCTTGCCCGGTCCTGCGCCAGGATCGCGCCGCCCGCGTCGACCAGGGTGCGCGCGCCGATCGACCCGTCGCGGCCCATGCCCGACAGCATCACGCCAAGACCGCGCTTGCCGAACACATCCGCCACGGAATCCAGCATCGGATCGACCGATGGCATGCAGCCACTTGCGACGCGCTCGTCGGACAGGCGGATCACCACCCCGTCATGCGCCCGGACGCAGCGGATATGTGCATGGCCCGGCGCGACCAGCATCCGCCCGGGACGCACCCGCATCAGATCCTCGGCCACCTCGCACGGCCGCCCGGCGAGCACCGCGAGTTGTGCTGCGAAGTAACTCATGAACGATGCCGGCAGATGCTGGGTCACCAGGATCGGGACCTCGAAGCTCGGCGGGATCGCGCGCAGCATCTGGCTGAGTGCATGGATGCCGCCGGTCGATGCGCCGACCGCGACGATGTCGAACTCCTGCGGGACGGGGAGCGGGACCGGGTGCGGCCCGACCGGATCATGCGCGCGGTCGGTGAGGCGGTTGAGCCGCTCTTCCAGCGTGTCTGCGAACTTGCCCGCAAAGCTCCCGACACCCGGTTTGACCAATGTGTCGGCGGCGCCCAGCGCGAGCGCCTGAACGGCGGCGGCAGCGCCACGCTCTGCGGCGGAGGAGACGACAAGGATCTTCGCCCCCTGCCCCGCGACCAGCAGGTCGGGCAGGCCCGTCAGACCGTGGACGCCGGGCATTTCGAGGTCGAGCAGGATCACATCGGCGCGGTTGGATGCGAGAAAGGCGAGCGCGCCCGGCACGTTGCTGACAGCGCCGACGACGGCAAAGCCGCGCATCCCCTCGATCATCCGACTCAGCACCGCGCGGGCCACCGCTGAATCATCCACGATCAGGATGCGAACGCCATCGTCGCGCGGATCCGGCTGAATGCCGGCCGCCAAAGAGCTGCCAGACATTGGATGGGTTCCTTAAGCGACGCCGACGATCTGGAGCTTGCTCTCCAGCGTTTCGCGGTCGAACGGCTTCATCACATATTCGTCGGCACCCGCCTCGATCGCCGCGCGGATATAGGCCATGCCGTTTTCAGTAGTGCAGAACACGACCTTGGGCTTGCTGGCGATGCCACTGTCCTTCAGCGCCCGCAGGAAATCCATCCCGCTCATCACGGGCATGTTCCAGTCCAGCAGCACCACGTCAGGCGATGCTTCCAGGCACGCCTCCAGCGCCTCGCGCCCGTCGCCGGCCTCGCGCACTTCGAAATTGAGCGTTTCGAGAATATGTCGCGCGACCTTTCGGATCACCTTGGAGTCATCGACGACGAGGCAGGTTTTCATACGAGACACTTCCCGGTTCTGCGGAACTGGCATTCATTATGGAAGAAACACGTAAGTAGGACGTTAATTGCGCGTCATGTGGTCGGCGCAATCGTACCGGGAATCAGCGCCGCAAGGTCGATGGTCAGGATCGGCTCGCCCTCGCGCTCGATCAGTCCGCGCCCGGCCTGCTGCCACATGCCCGACAGCGGCACGCCCGACGCCAGCGGCTGCGGCTCGAACGGCGCGACATCGTCGAGCGCATCGACCAGCATCGCATAATGATGCCCATCGACCGGCGTGATCACCGCGCGGCCACCACTGCCCTCGCCCGGCTCCAGGCCCAGCGCGGCGCGGGTGTCGATCACCGTGACCACCCGGCTGCGCAGTGCAGCAAGGCCCCGGACATGGCCCTGCGCCCGCGGCACCGCGACGATATTGCCGATATCGACCACCGACTCGACCTGATTGGCGTCGATCGCGACCGACTGTCCCGCGATTTGCGCGATCAGGAACAGCTGTTCGGTCATCGCGCGCCTCCCTGCGCAACTTCGGCGATCGCGCCGAGCAGCGCCTCCCGGTCATAGCGGTAAATGGTCCCGTCGCTGCCGCCGCGCTTGCGGCTGCGCAGCCGCACCACCGGCGCGGCCGCTATGCCCTCGGGCTCGGCGTCGAGCGTCAGCACGACCTGCGCCGCTTCACCCGGGTTCAGCGCCGTCACGACGCGATAGCCCGCGCCTTCCAGCAGCGGCTGAACGAAAGTGCCGAGCCAGCCCGTGTCCCCGCCGCCGAGCAGGCACACCGGCGCGACCGCATCGTCCGCCTCCGCCTCGCCATGTTCGCCGAACAGCCATAGCGGATCGAGTATCTCGACCGGCTCACCGTCGATCAGCGCCACGCCTGCGACCGGCCCGGGCACGGTTGCCGGCGCGATTTCCGCCGGCATCGCGACGATGTCTGCCGGTTCGGCGATGGCATAGGCAATCTCGGTCACCCCGTCGCGCAGGCGCAGGATCGATCCGGTGCGCTTGGGGTCAGCGCGCTCGACCGCCGCAACCGGCACGATACGCGCGTCGATCGTCAGGCGCAGGCGGCCCGCGCTGCGGTGGATCGCGCCCGCGCCGACCTTCTCGATCCGGTCGACCACTTCCAGCGGCACGGCACGCCGCGCGCCGTCGAGATCGGCGAACACCAATGCCAGCGCGCCATCGTCGAGCGTTTCGGCCTCTTCCTCGATCTCGACCTCGCGCACCCGTTCGAATTGCAGCCCGGCATCGCGCGCCAGCCCGGCGCAATCGAGCAGCAGCATCGGGCAGCCGCTGTCGGGCAGAGTCTGGCCGGCATAGATGCCCGTCGCCATGATCGCCGGCGCCGCCGGCTTGATCACCAGTTCTTCATTGTCGAGCACATCATCGACCCGCAGCGCATAGCTGCCCTCGCCCATGCTGACGATCGCGACCATCGGATAGCCGCCGGTCACTGCAGGCGTGAGGCCGAGCTGATCGGCGAGCACGATCATCGGCAGCCGCCGGTCGCGCAACGTCACCACCCAGGCGCTGCCGATGCGATCGACGCGGATCGCGTCGCTGCGTTCGCTGACGATCTCCTCGATCGCCTGGCGCGGGATCGCGAAGGACTGGCCCCCTGCCCCCACGACGATGGTCGGAATGATCGACAGCGTCAGTGGAACGTGGATCAGGATACGCAGGCCCCGGCCCGGATCATTGTGCAGTTCGACGCGCCCGCCAATCTGCTCGATCGCCGCGCGCACCACGTCCATGCCCACGCCGCGCCCCGAAATCTCGGTCACTTCATCCTTGGTCGACAGCCCCGGCTCAAAGATCAGCGCCAGCTTGGCGCGCTCGCCCAGCGCGCGCAGCTCGCGCTCGTCGCGGCCGTGATCCGCGAGTTTGCGGATCACGCGCTCGACATCGATGCCGCGCCCGTCGTCGGACACTTCGACCACGATCTGATTGCCCGACTGGCGCGCAGATACGGTCAGGCGGCCATTTTCGCGCTTCCCCGCCGCGCGGCGTTCGGCCGGATGTTCGATGCCATGGTCGATCGAATTGCGGATGATGTGGACCAGCGGATCGCGCAGCACCTCGATCATCTCGCGGTCCAGCTCGACCTCGGCACCCTCGACATGCAGCAGCACCGATTTGCCCAGCCCCGCCGCCGTATCGCGCACCATGCGCGGCAGGGCGGAGAACAACGCGTCGATCTTCTGCATCCGCGTGCGCGTCACCGTGTCGCGCAGATCGGCGACGGTCGCCGACATCCGCTCCAGTGCGGCCTCAACCTGCGGATCAACCTCGGCGCTACGCAGGCGGCGCGAGAGTTCGTTGCGCGCGAGCACCATGTCGGACATGCCGCTCATCATCCGGTCGAGCAAATCGACGTTCAGGCGCACGCTGCGGCTCTGGGCGCGTTGCGCGACCGGCGCGGTCGGCTGGGCGACCTCCGCCGTCCCGCCCGCCAGCGCGGCAATCAGCAAATCTTCTTCGGTATCGTCCAGCGCAGCCCCGGCATCGATCGCTTCGACAATCTCCCCGATCCGGTCGACCACGCCGAGCACGGCATTGACCAGCGCGCGATCCGGCACGCGCTCGCCCGCGCGCACATCGGCGAGCACATCCTCCGCCGCATGGCTGAGCCGCGCCAACCGCGGCAGATCGAGAAAGCCGCAGCTGCCCTTGACCGTATGGACGAAGCGGAAGATCGCATCGAGCCGCTCCCGGTCGTGCGGCGACGCCTCCCAGGCGACGATCTCGCCCGACAGTGCCTCCAGCGTTTCCCGCGTCTCGGCAATGAATTCCTGTAACAGATCGTCCACGGGCGCCCCCACACGTCCCGGCGGTCATGGCATCGCTACGGTTAACAGGGAGTTAGGAGGGGGTCCGCGCGGACCGCAGAGTCCCCGGCGGGACGTGCAAAGTTCCCGATCCACAAATCAAGTCGCGCGCCAGCCGATCGCGCGATACTCCCGTATTTACACGGAGTGCCGGTGACCGGAAAATACCTATACTCAAAATAGGACCAGGAAATTCAGGAGCCAGCAAGGCTCCATCTCCTGGCGGGAAGGGGGTGACAGTGTCGACGCGACTTGACCGGATGCGTCTCAATTGCCGCCTCGTCACGCGCGTGCTTGGCGAACAAGTATTTGCCGCGACTCTCGATTTGGGTAACCGGCTGCCGGCCGAACTGGTCCGCGCGCGGATGGTCTGCATTCCGATCCTGATTTCCGTCACCCGCGATCTGATCGATCGCAAGATGCGCGGCCCGGCGGTGGCGCGCGGCCCGTCGATCAATGCCATTGCCGCGTCGCTGAACCTCCCGTTCGAAACCGTGCGGCGCAACGTGCAACGCATGGTCGAGCTGGGTTGGCTCGCAATCGATCTAGGCGGCGGCGTGTCGCTGCCCGAACCGATGCCACGGGCGCTGGCCGACTGGTGCGTCGATCTCGGCCGCCGTCTGCGCCGTGCCGCCGCAACGATGGAGACGTTGGGCGCGAGCGACCCCGGCGCGCTTGGTGCCGGCACCTGCGACAATAGCTGCACGCTGGCGGCCCTCGACCTGTTCCTGATCATGGCCGGGACGTCGCAGCATTTTCAGCTGCGCTATACCGAATTGTTTCTGGTCCATTTCGTCTGTTCGGCCAGCGTCGTGCACCTCAACGACGAACCGCCGGGAACGATGCCCTTCGCGCGTGTAGACACCGCACCAGACTCGACCCAGCGCCTCTTCGTGCCGATGTCGGATCTTGCGCGATTGCTCGGAATCTCACGTTCGACGATCTATCGCCTCGTTTCCGATGCGGCGGGCGCGGAGCTGTTCGAGCGTCGCGGGAACGGCGTCCGCGCGTCGGACCGTTTCCTCACCAGCCCAGCCTATATCGAGGCGCTGGAGCTGATCGCCGGGCGCACCGCGACCTTGTTATCACGGGTCGAGCGGCACCGCTGCGGAATGGGCTGCACGGCGCTTGACCATGTGCTCCGCAGACCGCGGCCGTGGCGGCAGAGCGAGGGCGCCGTTCAACACGTCCAACATGCGGCAATGGGCTGAGCCGCGCAGCGCGCTCAGGCCAGCCAGCCGCTCCGCCGCCAGCTGATGTCGCGCGCGGCAATCTCGCGCCGCAGTAAATCGATCATCACCCCGTCATCCAGCCCCCACCGCCCGCGCATAGGCGCGCACAGCACCGATCAGGTAAACGGGGGCGGCAAATTCGGTATAGTCCTCGGCCTCAATCGCCGCGACAAAGGATTCGGCGAAACGCGTGACGCGCGCAATGTCGGCCAGCTCAAGCCCCCGGCGGTCCCGTTCCGCCGCCAGCACCGCACCGCACGACGCGCCCGGCGCGACAGCCGTGTCACCGAGATCCATGGGCAACGACGGAAGGGGGAACTCGGCGTTAAACATGCGGCGGCTCCTGTGGGTCGCGCCGGCTAATGAAAAGGCTTACAGCCCGCAACGACAACGATACTCATTTTGGTACCGTAACGATTGGCTCAGTGTGCGGAGCCCGCCACTGCTCCCGCACCGCCATCACGCGCGCGAACAGAGCTGACCCGAGAAACGCCTCAAGCCAAGCGTAAACCCGGGCCAGATCCTGCGCCGCGAACCAGTCGCGATCCACCGCTGCAAATTGCCGCACGAAGGGCAGGATTGCCGCGTCGGCGAGGCCAAAGTGCGCGCCGCTTAGATAGGGCTGGGCGGCGAGCCGCGCCTCAAGCCCGTGCAGAATCGCCAGCGCCGCCGTGCGGTGATCGACCCCGTCCGCCGGATAGCGGTCGGGATATTTGTAGCGGTCTAGGTGATGCTTGAACGCGCCGTCATTGGTCGCGATCAACTCAACATCATCGCCCGCCAGCCAGCGCTCGGGATCGTTCCGCGCCAGCGCCCAGCGCATGATGTCGATGCTCTCGTCGATCACCGCGCCATCGGGCAGCACCAGCACCGGCACTGTCCCCTTCGGCGATGCGGCGAGCATCTCCGCCGGCTTGTCGCGCAGCTTGACCTCGCGATGTTCCACCGCCGTCTCGCTCACCGCCAGCGCGAGTCGCGCCCGGATCGCATAGGGGCAGCGGCGGAAGCTGTAGAGGATCGGGTCAGTCAGCGCCGGGTTCCGGGAACACGGCGCCGACATGCGCCTCGCCGCGCTGCGCCGCCAGCTGCGCCTGGCGATGCCGCTCGGCATAGCTGGCGCGCTGCTCCTCGGTGCGCGTGCCGATACAGGCGGGGCAGCTCACCCCCTCGACATAGTCCGGCGACTGCCGCGCCTCCGGGCTGACCGGCATCCGGCACGCGCGGCACAGGACATGGTCGCCGACCTCAAGCCCGTGTTTCACCGCCACCCGCTCGTCGAACACGAAGCATTCGCCGTCCCACAGGCTGCGGTCCTGCGGCACCTGCTCGAGATAGGCGAGGATACCGCCCTTGAGGTGATAGACCTGATCCACCCCCTCGGCCTTGGCGAACGCGGTCGATTTCTCGCAGCGGATGCCGCCGGTGCAGAACATCGCGATCTTGGGCGTCCGCCCCTCCGCCTCGATCTCCGCACGCTTGGCGCGGAACCAGTCGGGAAACTCGCTGAAGCTGCGCGTCTTCGGGTCGATCGCCCCGCGAAAGGTGCCGATCGCCACTTCGTAATCGTTGCGCGTATCGATCAGCACCGTGTCGGGATCGGCGATCAGGTCGTTCCACTCGGTCGGCGCGACATAATGGCCGACGCCCGCCAACGGATCGATATCCGGTTGGCCCATCGTCACGATCTCGCGCTTCAGCCGCACCTTCATCCGGTGGAACGGCATCGCCGCGGCGTGCGAGAATTTGACGTCGATGTCGGCGCAGCCGGGCAGCGCGCGGACATGCGCCAGCGCCGCGTCGATTGCCGCATCGCTGCCCGCGATCGTCCCGTTGATTCCCTCACGTGCCAGCAGCAGCGTGCCCTTCACCCCCTGCGCGACGCACAGGTCTAGCAACGGACCGCGAATGGCCGCCGGATCGTCGAACCGGGTAAACTGGTACAGCGCCGCGACGCGCACTTGGCTCATCAGGCGACCTTGAACGCTGCCCCGAACAGCAGCACGTCGGCGTCGGGCGGCGAAACCTGCAGTTCGCCCCCACCCTGCGTCACCAGCTGGTGCACCAGATAGGCCGCCGCCGCGCGCGGGGTCACCGGCGAGTCGCCCGTGTCGCCGCTCAGCGCGCCACGCAGTTCGCCGTCCAGCACGATGCGCGGCCCCTGCGCGCGCACCACGATCTCGACCATGTCGTCGCGCGCCTCGGCACCGATATCCAGCTGGCCGCCGCGCACCAGCGCGTCGCCGCCGATCAGCGCGAGGTTGAGCAGCACCTTGATCACCTGCTTGGGCAGCACCGGATCCTCGACCATCCAGCCGATCGACACGCGGTGATTGTCGCCGAACAGCCCATCGATCGCCGCCTGCGCCTCACGCGTGTCGACGGTATCGCCAAACCCGCCCGCCGCGCCGAACGCCAGCCGGAAGAATTTCAGCTTGTTCGCGCTCGCCTTCGCGCTCTCGGCCAGCAATTCCAGGCAGCGCGCGCGCATCTCGGGATCATGCTCGTCCGCGAGCAGCTCCAGCCCGTTGTTGAGCGCGCCCACCGGGCTCAGCAGGTCATGGCACAGGCGCGAGCAGAGCAGGCTGGCAAAGTCGGTCGGCGAAATGTTCATGGATGCTCCCATTGCTCCACCGCCCCTTTGGCCCAGCCGCGCCGCCGCTGCAAGCGCGCCCTCTTCGCAAGCCACCCGTTCTTGGCTAGCGTCCGCCGCAAATCGATTGGGAGAGATTGCATGCGGCATTTCATGACAGCGTTGACGGCACTCGCGCTCACTACGACGGCGGCCCCCGCGCTCGCCCAGACGCGCGCAGCGCCAGCCGACGCGGTCAAGCTCGATACCAAGCGGATCGATGCGATGCTGGCCAAGATGATCGCCGATGGCCGCGCGGTCGGCGGGTCGGTGCTGGTGTGGAAGGACGGGCGCGAGGTGCATTTCGCGGCGCGCGGCGTCGCCGACCGTGAGGCCGCCCGGCCCTTTGCCCGCGACACGCTGGTGCAGATCTGGTCGATGACCAAGCCGGTGACTGGCGTAGCCCTCATGCAGCTGTGGGAACAGGGCAAGTTCCGCCTCGACGATCCGCTCGCCCGCTACCTCCCCGATTTTGCCAATATGCAGGTGCAGGACGGCACCGGCCCCGACGGCAAGCCGCTATGGCGTGCCGCGAGCCGCCCGATCACCATCCGCGACGTGCTGCGCCACACCGCCGGTTTCGCCTATGGCGACGGTCCGACCCCGGCGCACAAGGCGTTCGCCGCCGCCGACCCACTCAACCCGCAGAACACGCTCGCTGAATTCGGTCGTCGGCTGGCCAAGGTGCCGCTGCTGTCCGAACCCGGCACCGAATGGCATTACAGCGCCGGAGTCGATGTCCAGGCGCTGCTGGTCGAGCGCCTGTCGGGCATGAAGTTCACCGACTATGTCCAGCAGCACATCTTCGACCCGCTCAAGATGCGCGAGGCCGGCTGGCACCAGCCGATGGACCGCCTCCCCCGCTTCGCCGCGACCTATGTGAAGGGCCCGACCGGCATGACGCGCCAGCCCGAGGCGGCGATGCGGGAGCGCAACTTCCCCGGCGTGCCGCTGACCATGGGCGGCGCCGGGATCGTCGCGCCGATCGACGATTATATGCGCTTTGCCCGGATGCTGCTGAACGGCGGCGAGCTGGACGGCGCCCGCCTGCTCAAGCCCGCGACGATCCGACTGATGGCGACCGACATGCTCGACCCGGCGATCAAGGAACGCGAATGGCTGATGGGCAAGATCGACGGCGGCTTCGGCGTCAACTTCGCTGTCCGCACGGCACGGCCCGCCAGCCCTGACCGCAATCGCGGCGCAGTCGGCGAATTCTTCTGGGACGGCGCGGCGAGCACGCTGTTCTGGGTCGATCCCGCCAACAACATGGCGGTGGTGTTCTTCGTCCAGACCTTCCCGTTCGACGGCACGCTCCACACCGATATCCGCAAGGCGGTGTACGGCGCGGACTATCTGGGGCCGAAGGGCGATTGATCTATCGGTCGCGCGCGTCGAACCCGGCGCGCGCAACGCCGACCGCGTCGAGGTTGGCCTCGGCCCAATGCCATACCCCGCAGAACGCCTCGCCCAAACTCTCCCCCAGCGGGGTCAGGCGATAATCGACGCGCGGCGGGACGACCGCGTGGACCGTGCGCGTCACGAATCGTCGCGCTCCATCCGCCGCAGCGTCTGGGTCAGCATTTTCTGGCTGATCCCTGGGATCGCGCGCGAAATCTGGGTGAAGCGCATCTCGCCACCTTCATCCAGCGTTTCGAGCAGCAGCATCGTCCATTTGTCCGCCACGGTGCCGATCAGTTCATAGACCAGCGCATCGACGCGCGGGTCGCTCGCATGCCATTCGCCATTGCCCATCGCCCACACTCTCTTTTCGGTAAGTATAATTCTTTCGGGTGCCTTCTTTCGCGTCGATAGCGTCGCCCTAAATCCCCGTCACCACCTTCCATGGAGACGCAGATGAAGCACAGCGGCAACACCATCCTCATCACCGGCGGCGGATCGGGCATCGGCGAGGCGCTCGCCCATCGCCTGCACGACGCGGGCAACACCGTGATCGTCGCCGGCCGCCGCCGCGATGCGCTCGATGCCGCGATCGCCGGCCGCGCGAACATGCACGCCATGACGCTCGACATCGACAGCGCCGACGCGATCGAGGCGTTCGCCGCCGAGGTCATTGCCGCGCACACGAACCTCAACGTGCTGATCAACAATGCCGGGATCATGCGCTACGAGGATCTGTCCGCGCGCCGCGACCTGAGCGATGCCGAGGCGACGATCACCACCAATTTGCTAGGCCCGATCCGCCTTACCAACGCGCTGGTCGATCACTTGAAGGCGCAGCCCGACGCCGCGATCGTCAACGTCACCTCGGGCCTCGCCTTCGTGCCGTTGGTCATCGCCGCAACCTACAGCGCGACCAAGGCGGCAATACACAGCTACACGCTCTCGCTCCGCGACGCGCTGGCGGGATCGGTGGAAGTCATCGAACTGGCCCCGCCCGCCGTCCAGACCGACCTCACCCCCGGCCAGCGCGAACGTGCGGGCTATCAGCCGCTCGACGATTTCGCGGACGAGGTGATGGCGCTGTTTGGCCAAAAGCCGACGCCAAAGGAAGTGCTGGTCGAGCGCGTGATGCCCCTGCGCAATGCCGAGGCGGAGGGCCGCTTCGACGCGACACTCGCGCAACTCACCGCGATGGTGAAGAGCGCGCAGCACTGACCACTCCCCTTGCCCCGGCCTTGAGCCGGGGCCGGGCTTCTTCGCCCGGTCAGGCGAGTTCCACCAGCTCGAACCGCCCATGCAGCCCGTTTGCCCCCGCGCGCCACGCCGTTACCGCGTCGCCCGCGACGATCACCCACAGCTTCCCGTCCGCCGCCGCCATCGCCGCATCGGTGGCGGACGGGGTCGCGTCGCCCGAGGGGTGCGAGTGCCAATAGCCGATGACCCTGTCCCCGCCCGCCCGCTCCGCCTTCAGCGCGGCGATCAGCGCCGCCGGGTCGATCTCGAACCGCCGCGTGGGATCGTTGGACACATTGGTGGCGACACTCGCCCGTTCGATCCCATCGGACCCGAACAGCAAGCCGCACGCCTCCAGCGGCGCGGCTTCCGCCGCCGCCTGCTGGATTAGTTCGATAACACAGCTTGAAATCCGCAAACCCATGCCCATCTGCGTAGCGCAATGAACCGGGGGGTTTCCACACTCGAAGCGCGGATCGCGGATGCAGCGGATGGCTGGCGGCTCGACCGGGCTTTGGCGGATGCGCTCCCCACGCTGTCGCGGGAGCGGATCAAGGCGCTGATCTCCACCGGCAATGTCACCGGCCCCGACGGCCTTATCCGCGATCCCAAGAAGAAGGCGCCGGGCGGCGCGCGCTTCACGCTCACCGTTCCCGACCCCGAGCCTGCGCATAACGAGGCGCAGGACATCGCGCTGAACGTGGTGTTCGAGGACGAGCACCTGATCGTGATCGACAAGCAGGCGGGCCTCGTCGTCCAC
>NZ_LSJM01000322.1 GCF_001557215.1 Sphingomonas sp. CCH9-E2
CCGCCATCACCGACACGAACACATCCGGGGCATAGACGCCCTTCAACGGCACCTCGACCACCGGATTGTCGCCCGACAGCTCGGTGACGAAGCTCGACAGCACACCTTCACGCTCCACCGTCACCAGCGCGGTCGCCTCACGGAACGGCATGCGCACCTGGAATCGCGCGGTGTCGGTCGACTTGTACTCCTGCGCCTCGGCAATGACGTCCATCCGGTCGCCATTGTCCCCGCCAAACCACCAGTCATCCTCACCCGCCAGCCACACCGACGTGGTCGCACGCGCGACATTGCCCGCGCTGTCGGTGGTGGTCGCGACGACATAGACTTCGCCCGACACGCCGGGGTCGATCGAACATTGCGCGAGGCCCAGTTCGTCGGTCTTCGCCGAACACGACGCCCCGATCTTGGTCGTGCGCATATTGTTTTCGTATGCGTAGAAACCGCCGATCAGCCGCCGCCGCGCGGTCAGGATCTCGCGGCTGTACACCGCGACCTGAACCTTCTGGCCCTTGAGCGGCTTGCCCTGCGGGTCGAGCGCGACGAAGCGCAGCCGCAGGTCGTCCTCCTTCATCAGCCAGCCATCGGTCTTGACGCCCAGCTGCACCGCCGAACCGAACAAAGTGATGCCGCGCGACGCCGTCAGCACCTCGCCATTGGCATCCTGATAGTCCATCTCGACGCGCATCCGGCTGGTGCCGGTCAGCGTCTGGGGGATGTCGACATTGGTCCGTGCCGTGCCATCGGCACCAAGCGTGACGGGCAAAGTCTGCATCGGCGGCAGGTCGGTCGAATCCTCTTCCTCGCCATCGCCGTTGAGCGGCTTGGTTCCCTCCTCGATCGCACGCCCGCCGAACGTGTAGCCGTCCCAGCCATCGGGCGTGTCGCTCTCGTCATAATAGCCGATGCGCAATTCGACCGGCAGGTTCGACGCCCCGCCGCCCGAGAGATAGCCGACGAACAGGTCGAGCGGCAGCGTCTTGGGCCGCACCGCTGCTTCCTTCGGCCCCGCGACCGACGCCTTCATCGTCGGCAGCTTGTACTCGTCGACCTTGATCGACTGGCTGGTCCAGACCGTCTCCTCGCCGCCCTTGCCGTCCGATTTCACGAATTGCAGATTGTAATCGCCCATCGGTGCGCCCTGCGGCACGTTCCATTGCGTCTCGCCGCTGCCCGTCGCGCTGATCGTCACCGGCAGCTCGAACTGCGTGTCCGATCCGCTGTGCGACAGGCGCAGCTTGCCGCTGAACCCGTCGGGGAAGACGAAGCCATTGGCGACCGGGCGGCGCAGGATATGCTTCATGTTGACGCTCTCGCCCTGGCGGACGAGCGCGCGGTCGAACACGGTATGGACGATGTCGCTCGCGGCTTCATAGCCATAGCGCAGGTCGAAGTCGTACGGCCGGATGCCCTCGCCCCACGCGGTCAGCGTGAAGCTCATGTCATCGCCCTTGCGCGCCGACACCATCAGCGGCGGGGCATTGCCCGCTTCGCACCCGCCCCAGCTCTGCGGCTCGGGAATCCCCTGCGCGACCGTCAGGCGACCGAACTGATCGGTCTTGCCGGTCGCGAGCGAGCGGCCCGAACAGCTGTCGGTGACCCGCACATCCGCGCCGCCCACGGGCTTCCCGCTGTCGAGCGCGGTGACCCATACCAGCGACCCCTCGCGGCCCCATTTGAAATGCACCGCCATGTTGGTGACCAGCGCACCCGCCGCGACATAACGCGGCGCATCGCGGCCGAGCAGCGCCTTGCCCAATTGCGGCGAGGCCAGTTCGACGACATAGAATCCGGGCTTGCCCAGCGGAATGCCGACGACCTCGAACTCCTTGCCCTTGCCCGGCAGCGCGATCGGCTGCAGCGCGGCACCGACCGTGCCGGTCAGGATCGACTTGGCCCCGGTCTGGTTGATCGTGACCGTCTCGGTGCCCTTCTTGACCTCTTCGCCCTTATAGTCGTCGGCATCGTCGATGGTGCGCAGCCATTTGGCGATCACCCCGTCCGATGCCTCGACCCGCAAATGCTGGCCCGCAATCGTCAGCCCCTTGCCCTGCAGCGCGGGTTCGACATTGCGCACCGTGACGGGCAGCACTCCGCCCTCCTGCGCCTCGATGATCCCGAATGGCGCGGCGAACTTCACCAGCGGCGGCGCTTCGTCGAACCGCACCTCCAGCGGGAAGCGCTGACCATTGGCCAGCACCCGCCCGCTTTCGTCCTTCAACCCCGCGGGGAGCACCACCTTGCCGGTGGTCGACGCGGGCAGGGGGCCTGCGAACTTGATGTCGCTGATCGTATTGGAACGCTTGTCCTCGTCGCTCAGCGTGGGTTTCAGCTCCTTGCCATCGGGCAGCGAAATGCGGATCGCCTCGGCCTGCTCACGCGGGATGCGCGCGGTGAAGCGGACATAGGCCTCTTTCACGGGGTTGCACCCCGCCTGCGGATTGACCCGCGAACATTCGAAGCGCGCCTCGAAGGGCTTGCGCACGGTGAAGTCGAACCGCTGGTCCGCACCCGCGGCCTTCCCGCCCGCTCCGGCCACGCCCGCGCCCCACACCAGCGCCACGTCGCGTCCCGGCGGCAAGGGGCGCCCGCATTTCAGCGCGACGATATTGGACAGCACCTTGGCGCGATCTTCCGCCTTCGCCGGCAGCTCCTCGGCCATCCCGGCCTCGCTCAGGAAATTGCGCACTTCCCAGCGCTTGGGGTTCAGGTCCTGCAGCAATTTGCCCGGCACATCCTCGGCGAGCAGTTCGACCGGGATCTTCTCGCCAATCCCTTCGACCGCGCAATAGGCGTTGGCCGCGACCGACTGGCGCGTCGCGGGCATGTTGGTGCCGATCAGAAAGACCTGATCTTCCTCGATCTCCCCGCCCCAGCGCTGCGGCAGCATCGCCTTGACCGTCGGGCCGCCCGAATCGATCGTGAACTCGCGCTTGCCCGACACCGCATAGCCGGCAACGCTCTTGAGCTTTTCTTCCAACGCGACGGTGCAGGTGGTTCCGCCCGGCAGCGGGCTGGCAAATTCCCAGACATAGGTCTGCTGATCGACCCAGCGCCCTTCGCCGCCCACAGCGCACGTCACCTTGATCGGGGAAGCGGCGCGCGGATCGCCCAACGGCACCATCGGCTGGCTGAACCGCACGGTGTAGCGCTCGATCGCGCCGTCGCCGATGCCGGGGGTGGCCAGCACCACCTGCGGGCTCGAATCGCCCCATGCCGCAATCGGCGTCAGGGCCAGCGCCACCACTGCGGCCAGGCGTACAAGCTGCTTCATCGAACCTCTTCCCCCAAAAGGCAGATGCGCGCGACCCTACGCCCCTTGGCGCGGGAGTCCAGTGTCAGCACGCGCGGATTCTCAGTTTCTGTCAGTGGCCCGGACGCGGCCGCTGCAGCACATCGAAACCACCGCGGCACGACGCCGCGTCGCCATTCGAACGCTCAAGGAACGCATGATATGAAGAAGATCGCTCTGGCCCTCGCCGCCGCCCTCGCCACCATCGCCACCCCCGCGCTCGCGCAGGACACCGAGGATTTCAGCGGCGCCAAGGCGACCGTGATCACCGGTTATGACGTGGTCGATCTCAACACCCCCGGCGTGCGCAACCCCGATGGCCTGATCTACGGCCTTGGCCTGGGCTATGACGTGCAGAAGGGAAGCACCGTGTTCGGGGTCGAGGCGGAAGCGTCGGAATCGACCGGTCGCCTCAAGGCGGGTGCCGCCACCGTCGCCGAGAGCAGCCGCGACCTCTATATCGGCGGCCGCGTCGGCGTGGTGACCGGCAAGACGCTGATCTACGCCAAGGCGGGCTATTCCAACTTCCGCCTGCTCACCGTCGCCGGTAACGGCAATGCCGACGGCTTCCGCCTCGGCGCAGGCGTCGAGCACAAGCTGGGCGAGAAGGTCTTCGCCAAGGTCGAATATCGCTACACCGATTACGAAGCCGGAATGACCCGCCACCAGGGCGTCGCCGGGATCGGGCTGCGGTTCTGATCGGGCCGGGATGAAGAAAGGGGCCGCTCTCGGCATGCGAGAGCGGCCCCGTTTCTGAGTCAGCACGGGCAAGGCCCGTGCTTGGCGTCGGACGGGTTCCGCTGCGCGGCCCCGCCGTCCGTGCCGGGTCGTGCGCGATGCGCACCGGCGCCGTCCCCCGGCTTGCGCCGCGGGGCGACGCGCCTCGACCCGTCAGTACATATGCTGCCCGCCATTGATCGACAGCGTCGATCCGGTCACGAACCCGCCCTCTTCGGAGCACAGGAACGCCACGCCGCGCGCGATTTCGTTCGCCTGACCCAGTCGTCCGACCGGGATCTTGGCGACGATCTTCTCCAGCACGTCCGCCGGAACCGCGGCGACCATGTCGGTGTCGATATAGCCCGGTGCGATCGCGTTGACCGTCACGCCGAACTTCGCGCCTTCCTGCGCCAGTGCCTTGGTAAAGCCGTGGATGCCGCTCTTCGCTGCAGCATAGTTGACCTGGCCATATTGCCCGGCCTGACCGTTGATCGACCCGATATTGACGATGCGGCCCCATTTGCGCTCGCGCATCCCCGGGAACACGCCCTTGGCCATGTTGAAGCAACCGCCCAGATTGGTGTCCATGACCTCCTTCCACATCTGGTAGGTCATTTTGAGGATCGTGCCGTCGCGGGTGATGCCGGCATTGTTGACCAGCACATCGACCGGCCCCAGCGCGGCCTCGACCTCCGCGACCCCCGCCTGGCATGCATCATAGTCGGCGACGTCCCATTTGAACGCCGCAATCCCCGTCCGCTCGGTAAACTCGGCTGCCCGCTGGTCGTTGCCGGCATAGTTGGCGGCGACGGTCATGCCCATGTCCTTGAGCGCGACGCTGATCGCCTCGCCGATCCCGCGCGTGCCGCCGGTTACGATCGCTACCCGTGCCATAATCTCTCCGTACCTTTCGTGTGTCGCGGTACCGGCCCGCTCCCCCACCCGGCCACCCAACGCCAGTATCCTATGGGTGGCCGGG
>NZ_LSJM01000323.1 GCF_001557215.1 Sphingomonas sp. CCH9-E2
CCGCCTGTACGGCGGTGCAGGCAACGACACCTATCAGGTCGATCGGCTGGAGGACCTGGTGTTCGAATTTGCCGGGGAAGGCATCGACACGGTGCGCGCCGGCGGCAACTATTATCTGTTCGACCATATCGAAAATCTGACGATGATCGACGGCGGCGGCAGTTTCGGCGTCGGCAACGCGCTCGACAATCTGATCGTGGGCAACGGCCACAACAATCTGCTGCTCGGCGGCGGCGGTGGCGACCGGATAGAGGCACTGCACGGCGATGACGTTGTCTACGGCGAGGGCGGCAACGACATCATTCGCGGCGGATACGGCATCGACACGATTATCGGCGGCGAAGGCAATGACCAGCTTGAAGGAAACACCGGTGCCGACGCGCTGTACGGCGGCGATGGCGACGACATTCTCTATGCCGACAGCACGCCCGTGCAGGGCGACACGATTGGCAGCGGACTGCACATTCACTATCCACCTGAATTCGTCACCGACATCCTGAATGGCGGGGACGGCAATGATATGCTCTATGGGAATAGTGGCCTTGGCGATTATGACCTGATGGACGGCGGCGCGGGTGACGACAGCTATCATGTCGACACACCCGACGACCTGACGTTTGAGGCCGCGAACGGCGGCACCGACACGGTCTATGCCACGATCAATGGGGCTGGCTATTATCTCTACGCCAACACCGAAAATCTGGTGCTAGGCGGCAACACGCCGTTCGGGGTGGGCAACGAGCTTAATAATCGGATCACCGGCAGCGCGACGTCGAACTGGTTGCTGGGCGGCGCAGGCAACGACATCCTCAACGGCGGCGCGGGCAATGACGTGCTGTTCGGTGAGGCCGGGGCGGACACCTTCGTCTTCACGCGCGGCACAGGGGGCGACGTCATCGGCGACTTTGTCGCGGGGACCGATCGGATCGACCTGAGCGCGTTCGGCTTTACCAGCTTTGCCCAAGTCGAGGCCGCGCTGGGGGAATATGGCGGTACGGCGTTCCTGACCCTGGGCAATGGCGACATGGTCGTCCTGAACGGCGTTGCGCGGTCGGCGCTGGCGGCGGGCGATTTCATTCTGGCGTCGTCAGGCGAACTCAAGACCCCGGTAATGGAGGCAATCGACGCCGATCCGCGCCCGGACTTGATCCACGACTTCGTCAATCCGCGCCTGTTCCTGGAGGTCATGTAACCCCCAAATTCATCCACCTGCCGTTCATACCGACTCGTCGAATATTGCCGCACAGAATGCGCGGGAGAGGTGCGATGCGTGGTTTGCGTGGCGTGAGTGCGATGGCGGTGGCGCTGGTGCTGGCGGGCGGCTTTGCCGGGCCGGTGCGGGCGGCGCAGGCGGCGGCGCTGGGCTATACCGCCCCCTCCCCCGCTGCGCAGGCCGGATGGCGGGCGCAGTCGGGGGATTATTACTGGATCGACACCGCCGATGGCCTGTTGGAGGCGATCGGCGACGCCCCGCCGGACTTCACCTTCCGCTATCGCGGCGACGATGCCTGGGGCTGGGAATTGCAGACCGGGCATCTGGTGCTGGGTGAGACCGACCGCGACGGCGGGATGCTGTACTATTATTTCGAGCCGGAAGCCGATGCGCCGTTCCTGGTGCAGGAAGCGGGGCGGTCGTTCGCCTATCAGCGGCAGCGGCTGGTGGTCGTGTACAACAGCGACGGGGCCGCGCTGTCGCCGCGCGACAGCGACCTGTGGGACGATCGTGCCGGTGACCTTTACGAACGCGGCATCGCGCTGCGCGAGGCGGCGGACGGGACCGATCAATGGGATGCGGTCGACGCCGGATGGTGGGCCGGACAGGTTGCGACGGTGATCGAATGGCGGCTGCGCTGGGAAAGCGGACGCGTGCGGCATCCAGGGTGGCAGCGCTGGCGCGGGACGTCCGGCGCGGTGCGCTGGCGGTTGCAGCTGGAGCGCGAGCGCGAGCGGCGGCGGCTGGACGGCGACCGCTTCCGGCGCTGGCAGCGCGATGGCTTTCGCGGACCGCCGCCGCGCTTTGACGGGCCCGGGCGACCGGGACGGCCGGGGCTGGGCGTGCGTCCGCCGTGGCGCGATGGCGATGGCCGGCCGTGGACTGGCCGGCCGGGCAATGGTCGGCCCGAGGTGGGACAGCCGGGCGGGCCGCGTCCGGGTGGTCCGCGTCCGGGCGAGGGACGCCCCGGCACCGGGCGGCCCGATGGCGGACAGCCGGGTGCTGGCGGACCGGGTGGTCGCCCTGAAGTCGGGCAGCCCGGCGGGCGGCCCGGTGACGGGCGTCCTGGAACCGGTCGGCCCGGCGGCGGGCGGCCTGATGGTTGGCAGCCGGGCGGTGCGCGTCCCGGCGATGGCAGGCCCGGTGGCGGCCGTCCTGGCGATGGTCGGCCCGATGGTACGAATCCGGGAGCGGGTCAGCCCGATGGCGGGCAGCCCGGCTCCGGGCGTCCGGGTGGTGGGCGACCGGGCGACGGCCGCCCAGGCGATGGCCGACCGGGTGATGGGCGTCCGGGTGGCGGGGGGCGTCCGCCGGTGAGCACGCCTGCGCCGGTCCCGACGCCGCCCCCCGCTCCGCCGCCGCCTGCTCCGCCGGTTGCTGAGCAGCCTGCGCCTGCGGCACCGCCAGCGGTCACGCCGCCGCGGCCGCCGCGTCCTTGGGTCGGGCGGCCAGAGGGCGATCGACCGCGCGACTGGCGCCGCCGAATGCCGGAGGGCACCGCACCGGTCGAATCCGGGCCGCAGCGTCCGGTACGGATCATGCCCCAGCCCGAGGCTGCGCCGAGCGCGCCCGAGCCGCGTCCGCAATGGCGTCCGCAGCCGCGCCGCGAACCGTCGCAGCCGGCCCCGCAATGGCG
>NZ_LSJM01000324.1 GCF_001557215.1 Sphingomonas sp. CCH9-E2
GACGCGACCAGGAGCGGTTCACGTCGCGCGACATGATCGCGGTGGAGGCCCGGCTTGAGCGGGCCGGCGACGAATTGGCGAGCAGGAGCGAGCATGGTCTCCCGGCGCAAGCAATCGCGGGGGCGATCACGCGCGCCGGGAGTGAAGGACTCGTGCTCGGGGAGGAGCAGCGAGCCGCACTGGAGCATATAACGGGGCCGAGCGGCCTCGCCAACGTGATCGGCTACGCGGGGACGGGCAAATCCGCCATGCTGGGGGTGGCGCGCGACGGATGGGAGCGCGCCGGTTACAATGTTCGCGGCGCGGCCTTGTCGGGCATCGCGGCCGAGAACCTTGAGAGCGGGTCGGGCATCAGGTCGCGGACGATCGCGAGCCTTGAGCACGCATGGGGGCAGGGGCGCGACCAGCTAGGCCCGCGTGACGTGCTGGTGGTGGACGAAGCCGGCATGATCGGCTCGCGTCAGATGGAGCGAGTGCTGTCGCAGGCTCGCAACGCGGGCGCGAAGGTCGTCCTGGTGGGCGACCCCGAGCAGTTGCAGGCGATCGAGGCGGGGGCGGCGTTCCGCAGCGTTACCGAGCGGCACGGCGCGGCCGAGATCACCGAGATACGC
>NZ_LSJM01000325.1 GCF_001557215.1 Sphingomonas sp. CCH9-E2
GCCGAAGGCGACGGAGGGGGAGGGCGGCTGCGTCCTGTCGCCTCTTGCCGTTTTGCTTCCGCCCCCTCCGTCACGCTGCGCGCGCCACCTCCCCCTGGCGGGGGAGGATTGACGCTAGTTAACACCGCTGCATCCTGTCCCACAGCGATACGCGCCCAAATCGGGGGGTGGTCAGGCGCACCCCGATGCACGATCTGGCGTTGATGGACCGGAGGAGATTGATGCGCGCAGGTGGATGGATGGTGCGGACGGGGATCGTGGCGGCGCTCGGCGTCGGTGCGATGGCTGCGGCTGCGCTGATCCCCGCGCCCGAACCGGCCCGCAGCGCTGCGCCGGTCACGGCGGCCCCGGCTACTGCGCCCAAGCCGGTTGTCGCGCC
>NZ_LSJM01000326.1 GCF_001557215.1 Sphingomonas sp. CCH9-E2
TCGCCCACGTCCCCGGCGGGTTTGCGGCGCTCAAGGATGCCGGCGCTTCAATCGCACCGGAATAACCCATGGCGCGCTCGAGCGCCGCTTCTCGCAGGCAGGATACAATCCTTGGATAGCCATATCGCATTCGCCAGCCTCGGATTGAGCCCGATAGCCATCTCCATAGGCCCGCTCGACATCCGCTGGTACTCGCTGGCCTATATCGCCGGCATCATTGCCGGGTGGTGGTATCTGCTGCGGCTGCTGGCCCAACCAGCGGCCCCGATGAACCGCGCACAAGCCGACGATCTCGTGTTCTACGCGACGTTGGGCGTTATCCTCGGTGGCCGTCTCGGCTATGTGATCTTTTACGGTCCTGAGATGATCTTCGACCCCCTGCAAATCCTCAAGCTGTGGGACGGCGGCATGTCGTTCCACGGGGGTGCAGCTGGCGTCTCGCTCGCGCTGATCCTGTTCGCGCGACGACACGGCCTCGAATGGCTGCGGGTCCATGATTATGTCGCCTGCACCGTGCCGATCGGCCTGTTCTTCGGCCGCCTCGCTAATTTCGTGAATGGTGAGCTTTGGGGAAAGCCCACCGATGTGCCTTGGGCGATTGTGTTCCCCGGAAGTCGCGATGGCCTCGCGCGTCACCCGAGCCAGCTCTACGAAGCCGGGCTGGAAGGACTGGTCTTGTTTGCCGTGCTCGCGTGCCTTTTCTGGTTTACCAACGCCCGACGTCGCCCTGGCATGCTCGTCGGCGTGTTCCTTCTTGGCTATGGGCTCGCTCGCTTCATTGTCGAATTCTTCCGGGAGCCGGATGCCCAGCTTGTCGGCTTCACAGCCAGAACAGGGCTTCATATGGGTCAGTGGCTCACCGTGCCGATGATTGCCGCAGGTATCTATTTGATAGTCGCAGCTTGGCGCGCCGGCTCGCGCAACCAGCAGGGCAAATCAGTAAAAAGTGAGCCAGCAATCATGCCAAAATCGAGTTGCAGTGAATAGGAACTAGCGGTCGCTATCCTGCTGCTCCTCAAGGCTAGCACCAACTTTGATTGTGCATCGCACCGTCTCGCGCGTTCGGGCTGCGGCCTTGCTGCACCCTTCGATCGTTTCGCGATTGGCCAACACCATCCTGTCGGCCGCTATGATCGCGCGGAACGCGGTGGGCGAGGCGGCCTGCATCATCCGCTGCCCGCCTTCCCACATTGACAGGTCGAGCGCTCGCGCCGCCATCTTTTCCGGCCATTGCCAGCTCGCCGGCACGGCACGCGCGACGACGCCGGCGAACGCCGCCCAAAGCACCATGCCGAGCACCACTCCGCCGATCGCCGTCCACATCAACCAGCGGTTCTGCTCGTAGCCCCGCCGCGCCGATGCGGTGACGCCCTGAAGCGCCCGAGTTGCATCCTTCAGCTCTGCGGCTGCGGTCGCGATCGTCCGCCGGTCCTCGGCGCGGGCGTCACCGCCTGCCGCTACGATCCGGTCAACAACGTGACGCGGCGTTGCTCCGTCCCTGGCTGCCGTCACCAGCGCGTCGGCGCGCTGCAAGGTGGCGTCGATCTTCTGCACCATGCCCGCCAGCGTCTCGCTATAGTCGGGCTGCTCGGGAAGTTCGGCGCGCTCGACCGCCATGCGCTCGACGGCGCGGCGTAGCAGCGCCAGCTCACCCTCCACCCGCGCGAAGGCCTCCTGGGCTGTCTCGGGTTCGTGCTCGTCCTTGCTCAATCCTGCTTCCTTTTCATACCCGAAAGCACGAATGCCTACCGGCTCAATCCCCGGTCGCGCTCGCGGTCCGGCCCCAGCGATTTCGCCAGCGCATCCCCGATTGCGCGGTCATTCTCCAGTTTCAGCTCCAACTCGGGCGCGCGGCGACGCAGCGCGGATTCAAGTTGCGGATCGCGGCCGATCGCACCGGCGACCTTCGCCATGTTGCCGCGCATCCGCTCCGCGCCGGGGCGGTCGCCCGCCCGCTCAAGGGCAGCACGATCGCGCTGCATCGCCTTCCAGGCTTCCACGAAGCGACCCGCGCGCGCCTCCGGGTCGAGCCGCACGCGCTGCTCCTCGGCCATCGCGCGCACGGCCCCTCCGGTGTTGCCGCCAGCGGCCTGCTCGATGAGACTGGGATCGCGCCTGAGCGCGGAAGCGAGATCACGCGCGGCATGGGGCCGGTTCGCGTCCAGCGCCTCGCCAGCCTTGCGCAATGCGCTCTCCTGATGCGGCAGCACCGGCAAGTCCTTGGCGCGCATCCGGCCTATATCGGCCGCGGCGCGCGCATAGCGTTCGATCGCCCCGGCCTGGTCGGGCTTGCCCCCGATCGCCGGCTCGGCCTGCGCCTTTACATCCGAAATGGATGTTTCTCGCACCGCTTTGGGCCGGAAGCCGTCGAACATGCCCTTGGCCTTGTCGCGCACCTTGGCGGCGATCTCCCGTGCGAGTTCCGGGAACCGGATCTCGCGCCGCTCGGCGAAGGCGCGTGCCCGGTCCTGGTCGGACGGCGCGGCATAGTCGCCGGCCATATCCTTGGCGCGGTCACGCGACAGGACGCGGGCGAGCTGGCGCTGATCGGTGAAGTCGTCGCGGCCATAGTGGAACGCCACCCCGTCGCGATGCCGGGACAGGGCGACATAGGTACCGTGCCGGTCCATCCCCGGCGTCGCCAGCACATGCGCGCGATCGACGGTCACGCCCTGCGATTTGTGGATGGTGGCGGCATAGCCGTGATCGACATGCGCATAGTCCTTGAGGTCGAACGCGACGCGGTTGCCGTCATCGAGCCGTACCGCCATGCGGCGCTCGCTGACCTGCTCCAGCGTGCCCAGCGTGCCGTTCTTCACGCCCATGCTGCGCTCATTGCGCAGGAACATGATCCGGTCGCCGGCCGCGAAGTCGCGCCGGCCACGCTCCACGGTTACGCCCACGTCCGCGCCCAGCTCGCCGGTCGCTCGCATCCGCCCGCGCGCCTCCTCGTTGAGCGCGCGCACCTCGGCGTTGGTGTGGGTGAGAATGATCCGGGTCTTGTCCGGCTCGGCCTGGCGCTGGCGATCCCAACCACCCACCAGCTCGCCCCGCGCCCCCTCGCGCGTGTCGGCCGCCTGCACCATGCCCCGGCTCTCATAGGCGTGCAGCGCCGCGCCTGTGCGGCCTGTGGCGAGCGAACGCGTCGCCTCCTTCTGCCAGTCGTCACGCTGCCGGCGAACCTCGGTGATCTCGGCCGCGCCATGCCGCTCGGCCATCGACCGGAACGCCGCGCCGGCTTCGATCGCCTGCAACTGCTCGGGATCGCCCACCAGCACCACCTTGGCGCCGGCATCACGGACATGAGACAGCACCCGCTCCATCTGGCGGGTGCCGATCATGCCCGCCTCGTCCACCACCAGCACGTCCTTGGGGCCAAGCTGGTCGCGCCCCTGCCCCCATGCGTGTTCAAGACTGGCGATGGTCCGGGACTGGATGCCCGATCCGCCCTCCAGATTTTCGGCCGCGATGCCGGACAGCGCCGCGCCGCGAACGGTGTAGCCTGCGTGCTCCCATCCATCGCGCGCGATGCCCAACATGGCGGATTTGCCGGTGCCGGCATATCCGACCACATTGGCGATGCCGCTCGACGCGGTTATATGCTCCAGCGCGGCTTGCTGCTCGTCCCCGAGCACGAGCCCTTCACTCCCGGCAACGGCGCTCGCTCGGTCGAGAACCGCTGCCGGGAGACCATGATCCCTCCGCGCCGCCAGCTCGTCTCCAGCACGCTCAAGCCGCGCTTCGGTCGCGATCATATCGCGGGACGTGAACCGCTCCTGGTCACGCCCGTCCTTGCCCAGCGCCACCAGCTCGGGACTGGCGCGCACCGCCGCCATCACCTGGTCGAACTGCTCCTTGCCGTCCGAATGCCTGAACGCGAACGTCGCAAGGTCGCGGGTAGTGAACGTGGCCTGCTGCCGGGTGATGGCGTCCAGCGCGACATTGGGATTGGCGATAATCCGATCGCCGTTCTCACGCGCGATGCGCGTGTGATCCTCGATCCGCTCCGCCTCAAGCCCCTGCTCCGGTCGCCGCGATGCTGCCGGGCCGATCTTGTGCTGCGGCTCCAGCTCGATGCCCTGCTCCTCATAGGAGCGATGATCGATCCGACCCTCAAGCCCCAACTCGGCCATGCGCTCGTTGACATGCGCGCTCCACGCCTCACGCCAGTCTTTCAACAGCTCGGTGCTGTTCCAGTCGCGATTCTTCTTCCCGAACCCCTCCGGCCCCACATCGCGCATCGCCAGCATGACATGCGCGTGCGGCTTCGGCGTGC
>NZ_LSJM01000327.1 GCF_001557215.1 Sphingomonas sp. CCH9-E2
GCCACCGCCGATTTCGTCGACTGGCTCGCCGTCGAACGCATCGAGGGGCGGGAGATCGATATCGGCATCCACCGCCGCTGGCTCGATCCGACCAAGCCGTTTGCGGAAGCGGTGCTGAAGCCGGCACATGGCGCGCTGGTTACCTCAGCAACGCTACGCGCGGGCGGGGACTGGGACGTGGCCGAGCAGCGCAGCGGTGCCCAACACCTCGCCCATCCGGCGCAGCGGTTCGAGGCCGCGTCCCCGTTCGACTACCCGCGCCAGGCCGAAGTGCTGATTGTCACGGACATCAAGCGCGGCGACATGGGCGCCCTCGCCGCCGCCTATGCGCGGCTGATCGTGGCGGCACAGGGCGGGACACTGGGTCTGTTCACGGCGATCCGGCGGCTGCGCGCTGTCCATACCCGCATTGCCGACCGGCTCGCGCGCGAGGGGCTGCCGCTCTACGCCCAGCATGTCGATCCGATCGATACCGGCACCCTGGTCGACATCTTCCGCGACGATCCGCGCGCCTCGCTGATCGGCACCGACGCCTTGCGCGACGGCGTCGATGTCCCCGGCCACTCGCTGCGGCTCGTAGTGATGGAAGGGGTGCCCTGGCCCAAGCCCAGCGTCCTGCACGCGGCGCGACGGCTGGCGGGAGGCGGCAGCGCCTATGACGACCGCATCGTGCGCGCCCGGCTGGCGCAGGCGTTCGGTCGCCTGATCCGCCGTGCCGATGATTCGGGCGCGTTCGTGCTGCTCTCCGCCGCCACACCGTCGCGGCTGCTGGACGCCTTTCCCCCTGGCACGCCGATCCGACGACTGACGCTGGATGAGGCGGTCGACCATGCGCGCCGTCTTTCCTCCGTCGCATCGCTGGGGCACAAGGCCCGGGAAACCGCCGATCCGGAGGGCCGATGAAGACGTTGACGGTATTGCGCCACGCCAAGTCGAGCTGGGACGACGCAGTCGCGCGCGATTTTGATCGTCCGCTCAATGCACGCGGCCAACGCGCGGCAGTCACTGTTGGTCGCCATCTGCGCAGCGAGGGGCTGAGCTTCGATCACGTCGTCGCGTCGCCGGCGGTGCGCATCACTGAAACGGTCGAGCAGATTGAAAGCGGCTATGGCAGCGCGCTGGCCCCGGCTTGGGACCGCCGCATCTACCTCGCCTCCGCCTCGACCCTGATGGACGTAGTCCACGAACTACCTGTGGGCGCGGACAGCGCGCTGCTGATCGGCCATAATCCGGGCCTGGAGGATCTGATCCTGATGCTCGTGCCGGATCGGGCCGGTGATGCGCTGCGCGATGCGGTGGAGGAAAAATTTCCGACCGCCGCACTCGCCGTGATCACATTCGACACCGACGATTGGGGCGCGATTCGCTCGAACAGTGGAACACTGATCCGCTTCGTCCGCCCGCGCGATCTCGACGCCGGACTGGGACCGGAGGACTGATCAGCCGTCTTCGCTGAGCGCCACCTGCAGCGCATCGCGCACCGCCCGCAGCGAATCGGTTCGCCCGCGCCGCGCGCCGCGCTCGGCATCGAGCAGCCGCTGGACTCCCCGGATCGAATAGCCCTCGCGGGTGAGCAGCGAATCGATCCGCCGCACCAGTGCCACATCATCAGGCCGGTAATAGCGCCGGCCGCCCGCGCGTTGCAGCGGACGCAGCTGAGGAAAACGCGTTTCCCAATATCGAAGAATATGCTGGGGGCGCCCGATTTCCTGCGCAAGCTCGCCGATCGTCCGGAAGGCTTCGGGGCCCTTCTCCGGACCGGCTGCCATCTTATCCCCCGTTGACGATCCGGTCGCGCAGCATCTGGCTGGCCCGGAAGGTCAAGACGCGGCGCGGGGCGATCGGCACCTCGACCCCGGTCTTGGGATTGCGCCCGATGCGTTCGCCCTTGTCACGCAGCACGAAGCTGCCGAAGCCCGAAATCTTAACATTCTCGCCCTTGGCGAGCGCCTCGCACATATGGCCGAGAATCTGTTCGACGAAGCGCGCCGCGTCGGCGCGAGATAGTCCGACGTCGCGATGCAGCGCGTCGGCAAGATCGGCCCTGGTCAACGTCGCGGCGGTCGCCATTCTTAACCCTCCTGCCCCGTTTTGTTACCGTAACACATTGAGGGACGGGTGCAACCATCGTTGCGCTCGCGTTACGATACCGTAATATTACGGCATGCCAAGCGCCCGCGCGCGTTTAAAAGCGCACCGCTGCAGCGCCCCAGGTAAAACCACCGCCCATGGCCTCCAGCACGAGCAGGTCGCCCTGCCTGATGCGCCCGTCGCGCACCGCCGCGTCGAGCGCGAGCGGAACCGACGCGGCCGAGGTGTTGGCGTGCTGGTCCACCGTCACCACGACCTTTTCCGGCGCCAGACCCAGCTTCTTGGCGGTCGCATCGAGAATCCGGGCATTGGCCTGATGCGGCACGACCCAGTCGACATGCTCCGGCCCCAGACCTGCAGCGGCAAGCACCTCGTTCATCACCGCGGCCAGATTGACCACGGCGTGCCGAAACACCTCCTTGCCCTTCATGCGCAGCTTGCCGACCGTGCCGGTGGTTGACGGTCCGCCATCGACATAGAGCAGCTGATTGTGCCGCCCATCGGCATGCAGCTTCGTCGCCAGCACGCCGCGCCCGCCATCCACCGCAGTCTCCTGTGCGTCGAGCACGATCGCGCCTGCCCCGTCGCCGAACAGTACGCAGGTGGTGCGGTCTTCCCAGTCGAGGATCCGGCTGAAAGTTTCCGCACCGATCACCAGCGCGCGATTCGCGCTGCCGGCGCGGATCATGCTCTCGGCGACCTGCACCGCGTACAGAAAGCCGGAACACACCGCCGCAACATCGAACGCCACGCAATCATCGATACCCAGCGCCGCCTGCACCCGCGTCGCGCTTGCCGGAAAGGTCTGGTCGGGAGTCGCGGTCGCCAGCACGATCAGGTCGATCGTCTGCGCCGCGATCCCCGCCGCCGTCAGTGCGGCGCGCGCCGCATCGGTTGCCAGCGTCGATGTCGTCTCGTCATCCGCAGCGATGTGACGAAAGCGGATGCCGGTGCGCTCGACGATCCATTCGTCGGAGGTATCGATCTGCTCGGCCAGCTCGGCATTCGCAACGCGGCGACGCGGCAGCGCCGATCCGGTTCCGGTGATCACTGCACGCCGCATGGTTGCGACGGCGCTTGATTCGCTCATGCTGCCTGGGCCTCGAAATTGCCGAGATCCTCGGCGATGCGGCGGGTCAGATCGTCGCGCACCATCTTGGCGGCGACGCCGATCGCGGTGTCGACCCCGATCTCATTGGCGCTGCCATGGCTCTTCACGACGATGCCGTTGAGGCCAAGGAAGACCGCTCCATTGTGATTATTGGGGTCGAGATGATGGCGCAGCAATTCGGTAGCGGGCTTCGAGATCAGGAAACCGATCTTCGAGCGGATCGAGCTGGAAAAGGCGCGGCGGAGCAGGTCGGCAACAAAGCGCGCGGTGCCCTCGACCGTCTTGAGCGCGATATTGCCCGAAAAGCCGTCGCATACGATCACATCGACATTGCCGCGTGACATCGCATTGCCCTCGACGAACCCGGTAAAGCGCAGCGGCAAATGCGTCGCGGCGCGCAATTGCTGCGCGGCGTCGCGAATGATGTCGGTGCCCTTTTGCTCCTCGGTGCCGATATTGAGCAGCGCGACGCGGGGCGATTCGAGGTCGAGCACGGTGCGCGCATAGGCGGCACCCATCACTGCGAACTGGATCAGGTTGCGGGTATCGACCTCGGTATTCGCACCCAGGTCGAGCATGACGACGTCATTGTCGCCCAGCGTCGGCATCCGCGCGGCGAGCGCCGGGCGGTCGATGCCGGGCATAGTGCGCAGCGCCAGCTTCGCCATCGCCATCAGCGCGCCTGTATTGCCGGAGGAGACCGCGGCGGCTGCCTCGCCGCGCTTCACCAGATCGATCGCAACGCCCATCGACGTCGTCTTGGCGCGCCGGATCGCCTGGCTCGGCTTGTCGTCGGCGGTCACCACCTCGGGCGCGTGCACGATCTCGGACGCAGCGGTGAGGTTGGGATGGGCCTTCAGCCCCTCGCGAATCGCGGCTTCGTCGCCGACCAGCAGAAAGCGCATGCCCTCGAACCGGCGCCGCGCACGCGCGACTCCAGCAAGCATGACCGCCAGCCCCTCATCGCCGCCCATCGCATCGACGGCGATTCGTGCGCTTGAGGTCATGACCGACGGCCCCCTCTAATCGGGCTCAGCCCTCGACCGAAACGATCTCGCGACCATTATAGTGGCCGCAGGCGCCGCACAGCACGTGCGGGCGCTTCAGCTCACCGCAGTTCGGGCATTCCTGGAATGCCGCAACCTGCAGCGCGTCATGCGACCGGCGCATGCCACGGCGGCTCGGCGAAACTTTTCTCTTGGGGACGGCCATTTCGGCAAACCTTCTTGAACTGTCGTCTTAAAACCTGGATCGCGATACGCCCATGGCGGCGAACGGGCAAGCACCGGGGTCCGGCACTCGCCGGACAGCCCTGGGCCAGTCGCGAAGCGAGCGAGCGCCTATACCGATTTCCGTCCAAGTTGCAAGGCAGCGCGCGGCGTGGCAGCCACAGTGTTCCAAAAGGGGTAAGAATCAATGGAAGCCATCATCCTGCCCGTAACGCTTGCCGCCGCTGCGGCCTGCGCGCTACTCAATTCCTGGCTTACCTTCAGGGTCGGGCAAGTCCGCCGCGCCGAAAAGATCCTGGTCGGCGACGGAGGCAGCACCCGGCTGACCGCCCGGATGCGCGCGCAGCTCAACTTCGTCGAACATGCGCCGTTCGTGCTGATCTTGCTCGCGCTGATCGAACTGGCGGTGGGGACGGAGACCTGGTTGTGGGCAGTCGCGGCACTGTTTGTCACCGGACGTATCCTGCATGCGTTCGGCATGGATGGCTGGATGCCGGGGCGCATGATCGGCATTGCAGTCACGTTGCTGGTGACGATCGGCCTTGCCGGCTATGCCGCCGCAATTCCCTATTTGGCCCTCGGCGAATCGCAAACGATCGAGCTGGTCGAAACGGCTGGCTAAGCTTCGGCAACCCAGACGCTCAGCAGACTGTGGGCGATCGCGTAGCGCGGCGGCGCGATAAACCGCGCGCCCGCTTCGCCCGCCAGCGCGGCGCGCACTTCGTCCCGCGTCACCCACATCGCGTCCTCGATCTCGGTGGTGTCGAGCGACAGCGTGTCGTCCTCGGCACGCGCAATACAGGCGATCATCAGCGACGAGGCGAACGGCCAGGGCTGGCTGGCGATGTAGCGCACGTCGCTGACCCGCACGCCCGCTTCCTCCAGCGTTTCGCGCGCCACCGCTTCTTCGATCGATTCGCCGACCTCGACAAACCCGGCGAGCGCCGAGTAGCGCCCGGCAGGCCATGCCGCCTGCCGCCCCAGCAGCGCGCGCCCGTCATGCTCGGCCAGCATGATCACGACCGGATCGGTGCGCGGGAAATGCTCCGCACCGCACCCACCGCACCGCCGCGCCCAGCCGGCACGGAACAACTCGGTCGCGCTGCCACAGGCCGCGCAAAAGCCATGGCGCTGGTGCCAGTCGACCAGGCTGCGCGCACAGGCATAGAGGCTCGCCTGATCGGGCGGCATCAAGCCCAGCATCGCGAACAAGGCCGGCGAGCGCGCCGCGCCATGCCGTTCACCCATACGCAGAGGCGCGAAATGCGATTTGCCGTCGATATAGCCGAGGAACAGCGGATTGGCATCGTCGGGCAGGTCGGCCAGACTCCCCCACACCAGCCGCCCGTCGTCGTCCAGCTCGGGGTCGAGCCCGTTCAGCTTCAACAGCCGCGCGCGCCAGTCGCCCATTGCCGCCGCCAGCGCCTCAGGGTTGTTGCGCTCGCGATCGGCACGGTCGAGCACCCCGCCGGTGAACCCGACTTCGAGCCGCATCAGCGCGCGGCTTGAGCGTAGACGGCTTTGACCGCGTCGGCGCGCAGCGGCCATTTGTCCGACGGGAAGTAATTGACCATCACCGTCCCGCGAATCTTCTTCGACGGATCGACCCACGCGACCGTCCCCGCTGCGCCGCCCCAGCCATAGGTCCCCTTGCCTGCGCCGCCGGGCACGTCCTCAAGCTGGACCGATCCGCCCGCGCCATAGCCCATTTTCGGGCCGGTCGCGCCGCCGCTTCCACTCGGCGCACCACCATAAGTGACGCTGGCGGGCAACAGGTTGGACATGGCGAGTCGCACCGTCTCCGGCTTCATCACACGCGCGCCGTCCAGCGTTCCGCCATTGGCGAGCATGTGCAGGAAGCGGTCATAGTCGCGCGCCGACATCACCAGTCCTGCCCCACCATAGGGAAAGGACGGCGGGGTCAGCCAGGCCGAGCTCTTGGCCGGATCGAACGGAATGCGATTCTCGCCCGCCCAGGCATAGTTGGTCGCGAACCGCCCGACTTCCGACTGCGGCACGGTCCAATAGGTCGAGGTCATCTTGAGCGGCCCGAGCATCCGCGTCTGCAGGAACTGCTCATAGGGCATCCCCGCTGCGGCCTCGATGATCGCGGGCAGCAGGTCGAGGCTGATCGAATAGCTCCACTTCGTGCCCGGCTCGGCGATCAGCGGTAGAGTCGAAACGCGCTCGGCAAATTCCTTGAGGCTTTTGGGGCGCAGCGGCCTCGCCTGCGCTTCCAGCGCCGCGTTGACGGCGCCCGGCGTGATCCCCAGCCGCTCATATTCCTTGAGCAACGGCCCCTTGGTGATGATCGAATAGCCAAGGCCGGCAGTGTGGGTAAGCAGATGCCGCACCGTGATCTGCGTCGTCGCCGGTCGGCTGTCGAGGCTGTTGGCCGGATCGGTCAGCACCTTCATGGTGCGAAAACCGGGGAAGAAATCGGCGATCGGCTGGTCGAGCTTCAGCTTGCCGTCCTCGACCAGCATCATCGCCGCCATGGCGGTGATGGGCTTGGTCATCGAATAGACGCGCCACAGCGAGTCGGGCCCGGCAGCAGCGGCGTCCGCTTCCACCGCGATGCGGCCCGCGCTGGCAAAGACCGGCGCCGAATCGCCCACGCCATAAGCAACGACGATGCCCTGCGTGCGGTTCTGCGCGACATAATCCTGCGCCAGCGTCTCGACGGGGGCGGCGGCACGGGGTGCCGTTGCCGCCTGTCCGAATGCCGCCGATTGCGTCGCCGCCAGTGCCAGCGCCGCCGCGCCACCGATCATCCAGGTCCGCTTCATGCTTCGCTCTCCATCGCCTCGACCGCCTTGGCGAACAGCCGCGGAAGTCCTGCCTCATCCAGTCGCGCGATCGGCCACCATTCGCCGTCGACCGCGCCTATGTGACGCGCGACTGTTGCAGTCGCAAGCACGGCGTTTAGCTCGAAATGCGTGAACACATGGCGGATCGTGGCGTTGCGCAGCGTCCAGTCGGCCACGACCGGCGCAGCGACCAATCCCGGCGGGCTATCCGCCCATGGCCCGGTCGGTAGCGCGCGCATGCCCCCCAGCAATCCTTTCGCCGGGCGCCGCACCAACAGCACCGCGCCGTCACGCTCCAGCCAGAAAAAGGTGCCGTACCGCACCGGTCGGGCCGCCTTCTTCGCCTTGACTGGAAACGCCTCGGGCATCCCCGCCCGTCGCGCCGCGCAGGGCTCAGCCAGCGGACAGAGCAGGCATTTCGGGCTGCGCGGCGTACAGATCGTCGCGCCGAGATCCATCATCGCCTGTGCGAAATCGCCCGCCCGCGCATCGGGCGTGATCGAATCGGTCAGCGCGCGGACCTGCGGCCTCGCGCCCGGCAACGGGTCGGTCACGGCAAATAGCCGCGTCACCACCCGCTCGACATTGCCATCGACCACCACCGCGCGCTGCCCGAACGCAATCGCCGCCACCGCCGCCGCGGTATAGGCGCCGAACCCCGGCAGCTTGCGCAGTGCGGCCTCGTCCCCAGGCAACTGCCCGCCATGCTCCGCCGCCACCGCCCGCGCCGCCGCCAGCAGGTTGCGCGCACGGGCATAATAGCCGAGCCCCGCCCAGGCGCTCATCACATCGGCATCATCCGCCGCCGCAAGGCTGACAAAATCGGGCCAGCGCGTCGTGAATTTCTCGAAATAGGGGATCACCGCCGCAACCTGAGTCTGTTGCAGCATCACTTCGGACAGCCACACGCGATAGGGATCGGGCGGCGGCGTTCCCGGCGGCGCGCGCCACGGCAGCACCCGGGCATTGGCATCGTACCAAGCGAGCAACAGATCGGCGATGACGTGAGAAACATTGTCGGGCACGCCCCGGCTATGGCATGGACCGGGCGAATGAGTAAGCCGCGCGCCACCACCGATGAACCTCGCCGCAGCAACCGCGTCCGCGCCGTCGCGGATCTGGTGCCCGATGTCGGCCGCGTCGCGTTCCGCAAGTTCGGCTTTGTCCAGAGCGCGGTGCTCAGCCGCTGGAGCGAGATCGTCGGCGAACGCTATGCTGGCGTCTCGTCCCCCGAATCGATTCGCTTCCCGCGCGGCGAGCGCTCGAACGGCGTGCTGAGCCTGGTGGTGCAGGGCGCGCATGCGCCGATGATGCAG
>NZ_LSJM01000328.1 GCF_001557215.1 Sphingomonas sp. CCH9-E2
GATGGTGATGGCACGGCGGTTCACAGCTGAAGAACATGCGCGCGTCACTGCCGCGGTAGCGGCGGCGGAGCGTGGCACGGATGGCGAGATCGTGACGATCGTCACCGATTGGTCGGACCATTATCACGACGTCTCGCTCTATTATGCCGGGGCGGCGATGCTCGCGGCGCTGGGGCTGTTCGCGTTCTTCCCCGACCTGCTCGATGCCAAGCTGGCGCTGTTTACCGGCGGTTGGGGCGAGGCGGAGCGGCATCTTCAGCTTGCGCTGCTGGTTGTGATTCAGGCGGTGCTCTTCCTCGCCGTGCGTTTCGGGTTCGAGGCGCTGCCGGGGCGCGGTGTGCTGATCCCCGGCGCGGTGCGCGGGCGGCGGGTGCGGCGGCGCGCGGTGCAGTTCTTCAAGGCAAGCGCGGAGAAGCGCACCGCCGAGCGCGTCGGTGTCCTGCTCTACCTCAGCCTCGCCGAACACCGCGCCGAGATCATCGCGGACGAGGCGATTCTGGCGAAGGTCGAAGAGGGCGTGTGGGGCGATGCGATGGTCGCGCTGGTCGACAAGGTGCGCGCAGGCGATCCGGCGGGCGGCATGGCCGATGCCGTGACGCGGATCGGCGCGGTGCTGACGACGCACTTCCCCAAGACCGCGGGCGACGCCAACGAACTGCCCGACCGGCTGATCGAGCTGTGAGCGCGCCCGACAGCGACGCCCCGGTCGAAACCGTCTGGCAGGGCAAGTTCATCACCGCCAAGCGTCAGGGCCGCTGGGAATATGTCGCCCGCGCACGCGGTATCCGCGCTGCGGTGATCGTCGCGGTCGATGACGAAGGGCACCTGCTGCTGGTCGAGCAATATCGCGTGCCGCTGGGTCGCCGCTGCCTCGAGCTGCCTGCAGGCCTGATCGGCGATGGGGGCGATGACGAGGCAGACGAGATCGCAGCCGCGCGCGAGCTCGAGGAAGAGACCGGCTATCGCGCCGAACGCATCGAATCGCTTGGCGAGTTTTTTTCCTCGCCCGGCATGGTCAGCGAGAGCTTCACCCTGGTCCGCGCGCACGGCCTGACACGGGTGGGCGAGGGTGGCGGGGTGGAGGGTGAGGACATCATCGTCCACCGCGCGAAGCTGGCGGATGTGCCCACTTATGTCGCGGCGTGCCGCGCGCGCGGCATGGCGATCGACGTCAAATTGCTGCTTGCGCTCGGAAGCAGCCTGCTCGGCTGATCCTTACCGGAAATTGTCGGCGTAGGCCTGCAGCTTGAGCGTCTTCACCGGCGCGGGGACGACATGGACGTGAATCCCCTCGCGCGCCGCATAATCCTTCGCCGCTTCCAGCGTCGGGAAGTTCAGCCGCAGCTGCGCGCGCGTGTCGCCCGATCCGGCCCATCCGGTCAGCGGGTCCGGGCGCTGCTTCTCGTTCGATTCGAATTCGAGCACCCAGCGATCGGTGCGGGCGCGGCCCGACTGCATGGCGTTCTTCGGGCGCTGATAGATGCGTGCGGTCGACATGCTCGCCCCTTTATCCCGATCCGCGCCGCCTTGCATCTGCATTTTTCGTCCGCAGCGTGGCGCTGGCTGCCGCAGGATCGTCGGGCCAGGGGTGGCGCGGATAGCGGCCGCGCATTTCCTTGGCGACATCGGCCCAACTCCCCTTCCAGAAGCCGGGCAGGTCGCGCGTCGTCTGGATCGGGCGGCCGGCGGGTGAGGTTAGCGACAGGACGAGCGGCGTGCCATCGCCCAGCATCGGGTGGCTCGCGAGGCCGAACAATGCCTGGACCCGCACCTCCACCGTCGGACCGCCCTCTGCGGCATAGTCGATCGCGTGGCTCGATCCGGCGGGAGTCTCCAGCCGCGCCGGGGCGAGGCGGTCGAGCGTCTTCTGCCCATCCCACCCGATCCGGTTCTGCAGCGCCTGGGTCAGCCCCTCCCCCGATACTGCATCGAGCCGGCGCTTGCCCGCGAGCAGCGGGGGCAGCCAATCGTCGAGATCGGCAATCAGCGCGGTGTCCGACAGCGCGTCGAGTCCGGCATAGGCCGCGCGCGTCCGCAGCGCCTGCGCGGTGTCGGACCAGGGCAGCAGGGCCAGACCGTATGCGCGCACCCCTTCGAGCAGCGCGGCGGCGATCTCGTCCGGGTCGGCGGCGCTATCGGGACCGGCGGAC
>NZ_LSJM01000034.1 GCF_001557215.1 Sphingomonas sp. CCH9-E2
GGCCCCGCCGCCATCGCCGCGACCAGGATCAGCGCGATCGGCCCCGTCGTCTTGTTGAAGAAGGGCGGACCGACCGACAATTGCTCGCCCATCGCCTGCGCGGCGATCGGATACAGCGTCCCGATCAGCACGATCCCCAGGATCACCGTGAGCAGCAAATTGTTGAGAACCAGCCCGCCCTCACGGCTCAGCGGGTCGAACCCCTGCCCCGCCCGCAC
>NZ_LSJM01000329.1 GCF_001557215.1 Sphingomonas sp. CCH9-E2
GGGAGGGGGACCGCCGGCGAAGCCGGTGGTGGAGGGGCGGCTGCGCAGACAGCCGTTAGCAGCTCGGCAAGATTCCGCCTTCTGCGGGGCTGCCCCTCCGTCAGCGCTGCGCGCTGCCACCTCCCCCAGCAAGCTGGGGGAGGAGTTTACATCCCGCTCACCCCGCCCGGTCGCGCTCCAGCAATTCCTCACGCACATGCACCGCCTGCACCGACAGGCGCACTTCGAACAGAAACGCGATCAGCCCGGACGTCAGCAACAGCATCGACGCGATGAACGCCGCCGCCACGACCACGCCGATGTCGAGATGGACGATCTCCGCCCCGAACAGCAATGCGACAACCAGGCAGATCGCGATCGCGCTCGCGACGCACAGCCAGATCGAGGTGTTGATCACCGACAGCCGCCGGTCGATCAGGCGCAGCTCCCACACATGCCGCTCATGTTCCGCGCCGGTCGAAACCGGGTGCAGCTGCTCCAGCTTGCGCGCGCGGTCCACCACCCGCGCCATCCGCCCGACCAGCACGTTCAGGATGCCGGCGATACCCGCCAGCAGGAACACGGGCGCGATCGAAATCTGGATCGTCGCGGCGACGGTGGAGATCATGGGTGCCTGCATAAGGCCCAGCTTATGGCGCTAATCCACCACCGCCAACCCATTCGTAACGACTTGGCGCTAGACCCGCGCCCATGACGAAGCCGATGCCGCTCGCCGACTTCACGCGCCTGCCGCCGCTGCTGACCGCCAGCATCGGTGACGGGCTGGCAAGCGCGATAGACGGTGTCGCCGCATCCGCCGCGCCGACGCACCGCTTTCTGCGCTATGGCTGGTTCGCCGCCGCGCTCCACGCCTATGGCGGCGCAGCGCGCACGCTGACGGTCGCGCGCGAAGGCCTGCCGATCCTCGCGCTACCAATGATCGCCACCGGCCCCGCGCCCTTGCGGGTGGTGCAGGTGCCCGGCTGCTACTGGCCGTTCCGCGCCTTCCCCGTCGCGCAGGACGCCGGGACCGAAGCGTTCGAGGTCGCGTTCGACCTGCTCGCCCGCCACGCCAATGCGCTGCGCATCGGCCCGGTCTATGACGGCGACCCCGCGCTGGAAGGGTTGCGCGCCGCCGCCGCCACGCGCGGCTGGGTCGCGCTCGACCGCTTCGTCGCCGAAAGCTTCCTGCTCGATATGGCGGCGCTGCAGGCGGAGGGGACGTGGCCGCGCAACTCGACCCTGCGCAAGAATCGCTTTCATGAAAAGCATCTCGCCGAACATGGCGCACCCGACTGGAGCTTTGTCAGCGGCGCCGACTGGACTGCGTCGGCGTTCGACGCACTGGCAGAGATCGAGCGCAAGAGCTGGATCGCGGACCGCACCGACGGGCGCGATGCCAAGTTCACCGACACCGGCCATGGCGCCTTCTGGCGCGCGGCGGCGCAGGATCCGGTGATCGCGGACATGCTGTGGGCGGCGGTGCTGCGCATCGATGGCGAACCCACCGCATTCTCGTTCGACCTCAACGCCGGGTCGCTCAAATACGCCATCGCCAACAGCTACGACCCGCGCGTCGCCAAGCATTCGCCGGGGAAATTGCTCTATTACCGCAACCTCGTCCGCGCGCTTGAGGACGGCATCACCAATGTCGACTGGGGCGCGGGCGACAGCGGCTACAAGCGCGTGATCGGCGCCGACGCCGGCCCCGGGATCCGCGACTGGCTGTTCGTGCGTCCCGGCGCTCCCGCCCTCGCGGCCCGGTTGCTGCGCGGCCGCTGGCGTGCGAGCGGGAATGTGGAACCCCCAAGCTCCCCTCTCTGAAGGGGAGAGGAAATCACGGCGCCGTCTCCACCGCGCGTGCCTCGGCCAGGTACAGGCCGAACAGCCCGGCATCGTCGGTCCATGCCCGCGTCACCGTCCATCCGCCCGCCGCCAGCAGCAACCGCGCATCGCGGTCGCCATATTTGTGGCTATTCTCGGTATGGATCGTCTCGCCCGTCGCCATTTCAAAGCCACGTCCGTCGACCTCGAACGCCACTGCGCGGGTCGCTTCCAGATGCATCTCGATCCGCGCGCGCTCGTCGTTCCAGCGCGCCACATGCGCGAACGCATCGACCGGAATCGTGCCATCCAGCTCAGCATTGATCCGCTTGAGCAGATTGAGGTTGAACGCCGCGGTCACGCCCTGCGCATCGTCATAGGCGGGCACCAGCACCGCCGGGTCCTTGATCCGGTCGATCCCGATCAGCAGCGCTGATCCCTCCCCCAGCGAACCGCGCATCGTGCGCAGCAAGTCCACCGCCGCGACCGGCGCCATGTTGCCGATCGTGGAGCCCGGAAAGAAGCCCAACCGCGCCAGCCCCCCGATCCCGGCGGGCAGCTTCAGCGGCTTCAGGAAGTCGCCCTCCACCGGCTCGACCGCCAGCCCGGGGAATTGCGTCGCGATTGTCCGCGCCGAATCGCGCAGGAAATCACCCGAAATGTCGATCGGCACATAGGCGGCCGGGCGCAGCGCGCGCAGCAGGATCGGCGTCTTGACCGACGATCCCGATCCGAACTCGACCACCGCTCCGCCCAGCCCGACCGCGTGTGCGACCTCCGGACACACGCGCTCCAGCAGCGCCGTCTCGGTCCGCGTCGGATAATATTCGGGCAGCTGGGTGATGTCCTCGAACAGCTCCGACCCGCGCCGGTCATAGAACCAGCGCGCCGGGATCGCCCGGGGGCGTGCAGTCAGGCCGTTCAGCACATCGGCGCGAAACGCCGGGTCGGCCAGACTCACTTGGCCGTCTTCGATTTCCTGCTTCAGCATCGCTTGGGCTCCTCGATGCGGTGGGGGGAAGGGGTATCAGAGATCTTTCGCCAGCCGCACTCCGGTGAACTGCCAGCGCTGGTGCGGGTAGAAAAAATTGCGGTAACTCGCGCGCGCATGGCCGCGCGGCGTGGCGCAGCTGCCGCCGCGCAGCACGAACTGCCCGCTCATGAACTTGCCATTATATTCGCCGACCGCCCCCTCGGCGGCGGCAAAGCCGGGATAGGGGCGGTAGGCGCTGCCGGTCCATTCCCACACATCGCCAAAGAAAGCGGGGCCAGCGGCGGCAGGGCGCGGCTCGACCGGCCCGGCACGATCGAGCTGATTGCCGCCGGCCGGGTCAGATCTCGCCGCCGCAACCTCCCACTCCGCCTCGGTCGGCAGCCGCGCGCCGGCCCAGCTGGCATAGGCATCGGCCTCGAAGAAGCTCACATGCGTGACCGGCGCGGCGGGGTCGATCGCGCGCCGCCCATCCAGCCCGAACCGCGTCCAGCCGCCGTCCTGTCGCTCCCAATAGAGCGGCGCGTCGATGCCCTCACGCTGGACCCACGCCCAGCCGTCGGACAGCCAGTGGCGCGGCTCGCGATAGCCGCCATCGGCGATGAACGCCGCCCATTCGCCATTGGTCACGGTGCGGTCGGCAACCGCATGCGGGTGCAGCAGCACGCGATGGCGCGGCCCCTCGCAATCGAACGCGAATCCGTCGCCCTGCGTGCCGATCTCGGCCACGCCATGCGCACCTTCGATCCACTCGATCGGTCCCGGCATGGCCACCGGCACCTTGGGATCGCCCGGCCAGATCGCCGGCTCGATCGGATTGCACGAAAACAGGTGCAGAATATCGGTCAGCAGCAATTCCTGATGCTGCTCCTCATGGTGACACCCCAGTTCCACCAGCGCCACCGCCGCTTGCGGAAGGTGGGGCAGCGCCGCAACCAAAGCCGCATCCACCGCCGCGCGATAGTCCAGCACTTGCGCCAGCGTCGGCCGCGTCACCATGCCCCGCCGCGACCGCGCATGGCGCTGCCCCTCGGCCTCGTAATAGCTGTTGAACAGGAACGGGAAGCGATCGTCGTGCAGCCGATAGCCCGGCACGAAATCGCGCAACACGAAGGTCTCGAAGAACCAGGTCGTATGCGCCAGATGCCATTTGGCGGGCGAGGCATCGTCCATCGACTGCACGCTGGCATCGGCGTCGGACAAAGGCGCAACGAGATTGGCGGAAAGGTCGCGGACCTTGCGGAACCGCGTTTCGAGCGTTGTGCAGCACGCGGCGGGCGTCGCCTTCGTTCGCATTTCGTTCTCCTAACCCGAAACGCGGCGAGGGTCAAATCCTCAGCTCAGCGGTGCGCCCCTGGTGTCCACAGAACGTCGCCACCGGCATTTTGGTTCATTTCGCGCGCGAGGACAAAAAGCAGGTCCGACAAGCGGTTGAGATAGGCCAGCGCCTGCGGATTGATCGAAATTTCCGCCGCTGCCGCGGTCGCGCTGCGTTCTGCCCGGCGCACGATCGCGCGCGCCAGATGCATCGCCGCTGCACTCGACGTCCCGCCGGGAAGGATGAAGCTGGTGAGGGGGGAAAGCGATTCGTTGGCGGCGTCGATCGCCACTTCCAGCCGCGCGACCTGCGCATGGACGATGCGCAGGGTCATCTCGTCCGGCTCGAACGCCTCGCCCGGGGTCGCAAGGTCCGCGCCCAGGTCGAACAGGTCGTTCTGTACCGTCTTCAACAGATGCGCGGGATAGTCCTCGCCGATCGCTGCAATCGCCACGCCGATGGCGCTGTTCGCCTCATCGACATCGCCGATCGCCGCCAGCCGCGCGTCGTGCTTGGCCACGCGCGACCCGTCGACCAGCCCCGTGGTGCCGTCGTCACCGGTGCGCGTGTAAATCTTGTTGAGCTTGACCATCGCGCGGGGTTGTCCCGCTTACTTGCCGCTCGCCATCAGCAACAGCAGCGCGACGATCGCAATCGCGATCCCCTGAAACAGGATGCGCTGCTGCATCGCCTTGTTCGATTTCAGCGCCGACGCGCTCGGTCCATCGCCCGATTTGAGTTCCGCTTCGGTCGTGCGCAGGAACGCGACGATCCCCTTGATCAGGGCGAAGACGGTAGCCAGCATTGCGGCGACGAGCAGGAGGACCAGGAAGAGCTGCATCGCGCTAATCTAGTCCTTCCCCGCGCCGATTCCAACCGGAACCTCGCCCCGTCGCAAGGCATCGGCAATCGCCCTTCCATCCACGCCATTCTCGCGCAATGCCGCCAGCGTCGGCGCGCCATGCCGCTTCGCCAGCCGCTCCCCATCCGGCCCGGTCAGCAAGGCATGATGATGGTAACGCGGCGCCGGCAGGTCGAGCAGCGCCTGCAGCAACCGATGGACATGCGTCGCGGCCAACAGATCCTCGCCCCGCACCACATCGCTCACCCCCTGCGCCGCATCGTCGATGGTGACCGCCAGATGGTACGACGCCGGCGCATCCTTGCGCGCCAGCACCACATCGCCCTGCGCGGCCGGGTCGGCGGCAATCGTGCCGAAACGGCTATCCTCGAACCACAACCCATTCCTCCCCCAGCTTGCTGGGGGA
>NZ_LSJM01000330.1 GCF_001557215.1 Sphingomonas sp. CCH9-E2
TTCCTGTTCCGTGCAGACGTGTTCGTCGAAGCGTTGGCGGAGTTCGCGCCGGAGATGCTGGCGGCGGCGCGCGCGGCGATGGACCGCGCGGTGCGGGAGGGCAATCGCATCCTGCCCGATGCCGCCGAGTTTGCGCGCTCGCCATCGGACTCGATCGACTATGCGGTGATGGAGAAGGCGTCGAAGGTCGCGGTGGTGCCGGTGCGCATGGGCTGGTCCGATGTCGGCAGCTGGGACGCGCTGCACGCGATCAGCGCCTGCGATGCGAGCAACAATGCGTGCCGCGGCGATGTCGTGGCGATCGACACCGCCAACTGCCTGGTCCGCGCGGGCGACGGCAAGAAGGTCGCGCTGGTCGGCGTGAGCGACCTGATCGTCGTGGTCGATGGCGACGATGTGCTGATCCTGCCGCGCGGGCGCAGCCAGGAGGTCAAGCGCGTGCTGGCGGCGATGAAGGGTGAAGCTTAGCCCTTTGGCACGAACAGGATCGTGACGCCGTCGAGTGGTCGGGCCTGCATGATCAGCGGCGGCGGGACGCGTTCACCGTCGATCAGGATGTAGAGGCGACCCGGCACGACCTCGCCAGCCCGGAAGCGGTCGGTTTCGGCCTGTTGCCGTGCGGCGCTGGCGTGGGAGGTGCGGGCGACATAGACGCTGCGCACCGGCACGCCTGCCTTGGCGGCGCGCCAGGCGATTTCCTGAAAATGGCCGAGCCCCTTGGTGACGTCACCGGGGACGAAGGCGATGTCGTCGGCCTGCGCGATCAGCCGGTCCCATTCGGGCGAGGTGGTGCGAACGTAAAGCGGGTCGCTACGGGCTTCGGCCGATTGGGCGCGGATCGCGGCCGACATGGGCACGAGGTCGGCGACCTGCACTACGACTGCCGCGATCAGCGCGAGCCGGGCGGTCCGCTCGGGCAGGCGATAGATCACGCGGAGCGCGGCGAACACCAGCACATAGGCGACCGGCCAGAATAGCCGTCCCGAGGCGCGGACGGAGTCGAGTGCATTGGCGATCTCGACCGGCAGATGCAGGCGCGGGAGTGCGTATCCGGCGAAATCGGGATAGGTGCTGACCGCGAGCAGGGTCAGCACGACCAGCGCCGGGATCAGCCAGCGATAGCGCGACAGGCTGTCCGGCGCGCCGGGGGCGGGGCGGGGCAGGCGGCGCGTAAGGATCGCTGCAGCGGGAAGCAGGAGGAGCAGGCCGAGACCGAGATACTGGAACCCCTCAAACCCCCGCCCGGGGCGCTGTTCGATTGCGGGAAGGAAGGTCGAATAAGTCTCAACCGCGGGGTTCCACAGCGCGTCGAGCGGCATGGCGAAGGCGCCGTAATTGCCCGAGGACTGGAAGTCGCCGAACACACCGAGGCTCCAGGCGATGGCGAGCACCATCGCGACCATCGCCGCGCCCTCACCGAGCAGACGCGGCAGGGCACGGCGGTCCTTGCCCAGCCGCTCCAGCATCGCGCTCGCCCAGATCGCGCCGACCATGACCAGCAAATAGGAGTGCACCAATGTCGTCAGGGCGATCAGCACCGCCCAGCCGCGATTGGACGCCGACCGCTGCGGATCGTCGAACCGCCACAGCGCCCACAGGATCAGCCAGTGCGCCATCAGGTTCACATGGACGACGCGGTTGAACAGGGTCGGCAGCGCGGCGAGCAGGATCACCCCGCACCACAGGGCGACCGGGCCGGGCGCATGGCGGCGCAGCAGCAGCCACGCGAAGACCACTTGCAGGAACAGGCAGGCGAGCAGCCACCAGCCGATCAGCTGCGCGTCGGCGGGCAGCGCCCATTGCAGCAGGAAGGCGATCGCAGAGAGCAACGGGTTGCTGTCGGTGAACAACAGCGGCGTCCCCTCCGGCGCGCCGAGCAGGCTGGTGCGCAGGAAGCCGGGCGCGGGATCGTGCAGCCAAGCGTGCAAGCCCAGCGCATTCTCGCCATTGTCGGTGCCGCGCAGCAGCCAGCCGACATTGCCGATGTCGAGAATCTGCCAGTGAAAGAAGACGCCGAACAGCGCGAGCGGCAACAGGATCAGGGGCAGGCGGTGATCGGCAGCGCGCATGGTCGGGCTATAGGTCGCGCGGGTGCGCCCGGCCAGTGTCAGCGCGCGAAGCGCCGCACCAGCGCCTGCGCGGCGGTCGTGGCGCCGGCGGTCAGCCCGCTGACGCTGCGCGGGTTGAACAGGCGCAGGCGATGGCGCACGCGGCGCTCGTCCATCCATTCGGCCTTGTAGCCCTCATCGCCATTGCCATAGTCGATCAGGTCGGGCCGGTCGTGGTCCAGGACATGCTGGAACATCGCGTGCGATAGCAGCGTGCCCGGCGAATTGGCGCGCTCGCTTTCGAGATGGGCGAGCTTGTGGATCGTTGCGACGCCCTGCTCGACCGTCCAGAATTGCGCGGCGACCGGCTGTCCGTCGCGCAGCGCGATGCCGAGGCGCAGGGTGCCCGCTGCCCCTTCCTGCTCGGCGAAGGCGCGGACGAAGGCGGGGGAGCCCTCATTCGGCTTCCAGCTGCCGCCATAGACCGCTTCATAGGCGGCCCAGGCCTCGGCGTCGAAGCCGTCGAAGATCATCGTCGCGACCGGGCTGTTCTTCGCGCGGCGGCGCACGGTGTTGCGCAGCTTCGACCCGCGCTTCGCCCAATAGGCGTCGAAGTCGTGTCCCGCGGTGCGCGCGACCCAGTGCGCGGTTTCGACCCGCTCGACCGCGATCCAGCCTGCGCGGCGGAAAGCCGATTGCAGCTCGGCCGAGATTTCCGGCTCCAGCGGCCACAGGGTTAGCGCACCGAACCGCGTGCCGACCTGTGCGACCAGTCGATCGAGCAGCGCCGCGCGCACCTCTGCCGGGCAGCCCGGCGTGGCGATCGGGGCGAAGGCGAGCGTGTACCAGCGCGCGAAGCTGCATGCGCGGCCCCACCCGCTGACCCGGAGTGGCAGCCACAGCGCGTGCGGCCCCTGGCGCACGGTCGCAACGGCGATCGGCGCGTCGGGCCAGAGATGCCGTGCGGTCAGCCCCAGCCAGTCGATCCGGTCATAGGGGCTGCGCTGAAACGGACGGTCGAGCATGCCCGCGGCATCGCGCACGAGCGTGTCGAAGCAATCGATCACGCGCGCGGCGACCGGCGCGGTCTGCGCCTCGATCCGCGGGAAATGCGCGGTCACTCGGCGTGTCCCGTCATCCGCCGCGCCTTTTGAATGCCGCGCCAGGCGATGGATTTGAGGTGATTCTGCTGCGGGAACCGTGCGGGCATCGCGGGCTGCAACCCAGCCTTGCGCAGCAGGCGGTTGAGCGCGTGCGCGTCCGCCTCGCGATAGCTCCATTCGGAGCGCCAGGTGACCGAGAGCGAAATCGACATCGCGTCGCCATTCTGCACCCAGTGCGGTGCCTTGACCGGGACATAGAGCGCGTCGCCGGGCGTGAGGCGCAGCGGTGTGCCCTTGGCGGCGAAGCTGTCGTGGAAGGGCAGGTTGCGGTGACCGCCCTGGTGGAACGCCTCCTGCAGCGCGCCCGGCACCAGTTCGGGGTCGGCGGCGGGGAAGACGGTCATCACCTTTTCCCCGCGCAACTGCATCAGGATATTGTGTTCGGGGTCGATGTGGAAGGGCGTGACCGCGCCGGGCGAGGAAACGAAGATGAACGCCTCACGCTTCAGCATCGCGCCGGTGCTACGCGCGACGAGCGGCTCGATCTCGTCCAGCACGGTGTCGAGCAGCGCGCGGTAGAGCGGGTCCTGATCGACGAACTTCAGCACCATCCACGACCCGTTCTGTTCGATCGAGCGGATCGTTTCCTCCACCGACAGGCCGTTGCTCTTCAGCTCCGCCGGGTCGATCCCGACCGGGATGTGCGCCAGATTCTGTTCGACATCGACTGGGCGGATGCGCTGCGACAGCGCGACCAGCGCGTCGAGCTCAAACAAGTTGTGGCCGCACAGATGGTGGCCGAAAACGCCGGGCCGTTCCGGATAGAGCGCCGAGAATGCGGCGCGCGCGTCGGTGTCGAAGATCGGGGTCATGCGTCGCTCTCCAGGGCGGAAACGGGACGGGTGGTGCGCAGCGCGCGGACGGCGGCGGCGGCGCGCTCGAGCCCGCGCGCGGCGGTGAACAGGGCTCGGCGGTGGGCTCCGGCAAGCGGGACCGAGACGCGGACGATCGCGCGCCGCTCGCCCCACAGGCTGTTGATCATCGGATGATTCTCGACCGCGCAGCTGTCCATCCAGGCGATGTCGCCGCGTGCGAGCAGCTGGAGATTGTCGATCTGCAGCAGCACGCCGGGCGAGAAGCGCGAGAGGCGTTCATCGAACGCGGTCTTGAACGAAAATGCGCCGGGTGGCGCGAGCAGGTTGACCAGCATCGCGATCGCGGTGCCGTCGAGATCGATGCGGATGATGTCGAGCTTGCCCGCAGCGTGCGCGCTGATGACGGCGTCGCGGAAGAATGCGGCGGTTTCGGGCGTGCACGCGAGCGCCGAGCCGGCTGCGCCCTTCCATCCGGCGCGTTCGAGCGCGAGGAAGTCCTCGATCCAGTCGCTGACCGCATCCTCGGGACCGAGACGGCGGGTTTCGACCCGCCCCTGTTCGAGCAGGCGGGAGCGCAGGCGGCCGAGTTCCTTGCGCTTCTTCTTGCGCACCGTGGCGGCGTAATAGGCGTCGGGCGACAGGTCGGTCGCCAGCATCGCGCGCTCGATCCGGTGGACCGTGTCGCAGGGGCGGCTGAGGTCATGGGCGGCGGCGATCAGGCCGCGATGCACCGGCCCCCCTTCGACCAGCCCGCTGACATGCAGCAGCGCGCCCGCCGCCGGATCGGCATCCAGCGCGGTTAGCAGCGCGCGCCACGCTTGCGCCTCATGGCCCCGCCGCAGCAGGGGGGCGCCGAGAAAGCGGTGATAATGCGCCCAGTTTTCGGTGTGGCGCAGCGGGATGCGGCCGTAGCGGGTGGCGGGGATGACCGGCAGCAGGCCGATCAGCTGGCCATTGCTCCGTACCGCGAGCTGACGGACACCGGGCGGGAGCAGATGCCGGCTCGCATCGGCGAACCAGCGTTCGGCGAAGACATCCGGCTCGGCGGCGTCGGCTGCGAGCGCGTCCCACGCGGCTGCCCATGCGGCGTCGGGGCAGGGAAGTGCCATCACCTCGACCTGCGGTTCGGCCGCAACGGGGCACAGCGCATCGGGCGCGAAGACGCGCTCGCCGCCCGTGTCGATGGCCGTCACCGCGTTCATCGCCGCTCCTGATCAGTCTGGATCACGCGCATGGCGTAACGGCGAAGCGTTAAATTTCCCCAAGTTCGTGCACGTCTTGCCCGGTAAGGAAAATTCGTTCCGTGCATCCGGGGAAGCGGTGTCACCACGGTGCGTCGATTACTTCCCATTTGGGTAACGCAACATTGCGATCATCGACCGTGCGGGGGCAGATCGATCGGGTCCGGGTTCGCCGCGACTCGCGGATTTACCGCGATTGTTGGCGCTGAGCGACCGCAAGTTGAGATTGATTCGCGAATCCGACTTCTGGCGTGATCATGCATACATATTTCACATGATCTCCAATAACGTACATAAAACGATATGTAGGTCAAATATTGATCAGTAATTGTGGCACTTGTAAGTAATTTAGATGCTACGAATACGTATTCGATCTGAATCGTTTCAGTGGTATATCGCTCTGGTTGCTGTGATTTTGCGAGTTGTAGATTCTCGGATCGTAAAATCCCGATATCGCTGATTAACCACGAATCGATGGAAAAGATGCTTGTTGAGACGGCGAGTCGAACACAGGGAGTGGGTATGCGTAGCGTTGTTTCGGAAAGCGTTCGGACGACCTCCAGCGGGGGGCGCGTGTCCCCGTGGACACCTTCAGCGACAAGCGGTCGCAGCCTGTTTGCGCCGACCGATGGCCGCTTTGCCCCGGCACCGCCGGCGCGGCCGACGCGATCCGTGGGCGGGTTCGTGCCCTATGCGGGGCATTGCATCGTGCCGGTCAAGACCAATGGGCTGGTCCGGCTGCCTTCGTTCGTGCGTCGTAATGTGAGCAGCGAAGGGCCGAGCATCTTTCTTGGCCTGCACGGCTCGCAAAACTGCCTGGTCGGATCGAGCGTGCAATGGTGGCAGCAGCTGACCATGAAGTGCGACCGGCCCGGCCTGGACAGCGCCGATGCTGCGGCGCGCCGCGACATCCCGCCGCCGCCCGCGCCATCGCGCCGGCTGTTCGGGTTCTGCGAGGAGTTCTGGCGCCCGAACGAGTTCGTCAAGCTGCCGAGCTGGGCGCGCGCGGTGGCGGGGATCGCCAATGCGGCGCTGTTCGTCGGCGCGGGCGAGACGTTCGAGATCTGGTCGATCGAGGATGCGATGAAGTCGGACGACGCCGACCTGGTCGCGCTGGTCCACTCGGCGACGAAGCTCCAGTGAGCGGGGGCGGGGCATGGGGCGCTGTCACCTGACCGGGCATCAGCCCGGCGACGAGATCTGGAACCAGGGCTATTTCTTCACCCGCTGCACCCGCTGTGGCCGCGACATGATGCGCGCCGACGGGCCGTGGCGGACGGTGCCGAGCAAGTATCGCGTGGTGTGGCGCAGCGGCTATCACCGCCATGCCGTGCCGAGCGATTTCGGTCGGCGGCTGCCCGTGGCGGCGAACATGCCGAAGGATAAGTGGGCAAGGCTGCCGCGTTACAGCGTGGGCAGCATCATGGTCAGCCCGACGCCACCCAGCGACGAAGCTCCGGGCGAGCGGGAGACGATGGATCAGGCGATTGCGGCATTCCGGTTGCTCGGGATGCGGTGAGTGTGCGTGTAAGCGTGGCGTATGAAAAAGGGCCGGGGAGGTGACTCCCCGGCCCTTTTTTTGGTTCGCCGGTTGGCTGGGAGGTTTGGATCCGGTCCCCGGCAAAGCCGGGGACTCGTCGGTCGGGTCGGCGGCTTGCCGCCGCCCGCCGTCCGGACCTGAGGAGTCCTGAGTTAGCGTGGCTAACTCAGGCACCTCTAGGTCAGAAGTCCATGCCGCCCATACCGCCCATGCCGCCGCCCATTGCGGGCATTGCGGGCTTGTCTTCCGGCAGCTCGCTCACCGCCGCTTCGGTGGTGATGAGCAGGCCGGCGACCGAAGCCGCGTTCTGCAGCGCGGTGCGGACGACCTTGGTCGGGTCGATCACGCCGGCCGAGACCAGGTTCTCGTACGTGTCGGTCGCGGCGTTGAAGCCGAACGACGTGTCCGTCTGGTCGAGCAGCTTGCCCGACACGACCGCGCCGTCATGGCCGGCATTGGCCGCGATCTGGCGGACAAGGGCGGTCAGCGCCTTGCGGACGATGTCCACGCCGCGGGTCTGGTCCTCGTTCGCGCCGGTCAGGCCTTCGATCGCCTTGGTCGAGTAGAGCAGCGCGGTGCCACCACCGGGGACGATGCCTTCTTCAACGGCTGCGCGGGTTGCGTGCAGCGCGTCGTCGACGCGGTCCTTGCGCTCCTTCACTTCGACTTCCGAAGCGCCGCCGACCTTGATGACGGCAACGCCGCCGGCCAGCTTTGCAAGGCGCTCCTGCAGCTTTTCGCGGTCATAGTCCGAAGTCGTGACTTCGATCTGCTGACGGATCGCGTCGGTGCGGCCCTTGATCGCATCGGCTTCACCCGCACCGTCGACGATGGTGGTGTTGTCCTTGTCGATCGACACGCGCTTGGCGGTGCCGAGCATGTTCAGCGTGACCGACTCGAGCTTGATGCCCAGGTCTTCGCTGATCACTTCGCCCTTGGTCAGGATCGCGATGTCTTCCAGCATCGCCTTGCGACGATCGCCGAAGCCCGGCGCCTTGACCGCTGCGACCTTCAGGCCGCCGCGCAGCTTGTTGACGACCAGCGTGGCGAGTGCCTCACCCTCGATGTCCTCGGCGATGATCAGCAGCGGGCGACCCGACTGCACGACCGCCTCGAGGATCGGCAGCATCGCCTGGAGCGACGACAGCTTCTTCTCGTGGATCAGGATGTACGGGTCGTTGAGTTCGACCGCCATCTTCTCGGGGTTGGTGATGAAGTAGGGCGACAGGTAGCCGCGGTCGAACTGCATGCCTTCGACGACGTCCAGCTCGAACTCGAGACCCTTGGCCTCTTCGACCGTGATCACGCCTTCCTTGCCGACCTTTTCCATGGCTTCGGCGATCTTCTCGCCGACTTCACGGTCGCCATTGGCCGAGATGATGCCGACCTGGGCGATCTCGCTCGAGCCCGAAACCGGCTTCGAACGCGACTGCAGGTCCGCGACGACCTTGGTCACCGCGAGGTCGATGCCGCGCTTCAGGTCCATCGGGTTCATGCCGGCCGCGACCGACTTCATGCCCTCACGCACGATCGCCTGGGCGAGCACGGTGGCGGTGGTGGTGCCGTCGCCGGCGACGTCGTTGGTCTTCGAGGCGACCTCGCGGACCATCTGCGCGCCCATATTCTCGAACTTGTCCTTCAGTTCGATTTCCTTGGCGACGCTGACGCCGTCCTTGGTGATGCGCGGGGCGCCGAAGCTCTTGTCGATCACGACGTTGCGGCCCTTCGGCCCCAGCGTGACCTTCACCGCGTCGGCGAGGATGTCGACGCCGCGCAGGATGCGCTCACGCGCGTCGCGGCTGAATTTTACGTCCTTGGCTGCCATGATGGAAACCCTTTCAAAATGTGGAAAATGACAAAAGTGAGCTAGAGAAGGTCAGCCGACGATCCCGAGGATGTCGCTTTCCTTCATGATCAGCAGGTCTTCACCGTTGACCTTGACCTCGGTGCCCGACCATTTGCCGAACAGGATGCGGTCGCCGGCCTTGACGTCGAGCGGGGTGACCTCGCCCTTTTCATTCTTGGCGCCCGAACCGGCGGCGACGACTTCGCCTTCCTGCGGCTTTTCCTGGGCGGTGTCGGGAATGATGATGCCACCGGCGGTCTTGGCCTCGGCCTCAACGCGGCGGACCAGCACGCGATCGTGCAGCGGACGGAAGTTCATGGAGCTCTCCTGAACGTGGTTGAATAGAGTGTTGGCACTCACCCCCGGCGAGTGCCAGCAGCAGGCATATGGGTGAGCGGCGCGGAGTCGTCAACGGGTCCGGGCGATCGGCGGCGCAAAGAATCCGACGGATAGAAACGAGTGCTATCCATGCAAGTATGCTGCAAGTTGCGGACAAGTAACAAAATTCAATAAATCAGTAACCATTAAAATGCGCTCGCTGTCGGAACCCGTTGTCAAACTTGGATATTCTGCACTCGGGCGACGCGTGGAACTATCGCCTGAAGAAGGAGATGTGGGATGATTGGCAGAACGGCAATTTTGCCGGCGCTGGCGGCCGCCTCAACAGCGGCGCTGCTCCTGGCAGGATGTGAAAGCTCCGGACAGCACCGGATCGGTTGGGTCGGGGACGCCCCGCCCAGCGGTGACAGCTCAAGTGGCAGCTCGGGCGGATCGAGCTCGAGCGGTGGCTCCAGCAGTTCCGGCGGCGGAACCGGCAGCAGCTCGGGCGGAATGCCGGGCGGTTCGTCGGGCGGCACGGCAGGTGGCAATCTGGTCGGCAATCTGATCGTCACCGCAGGCAACACCGTGATCGGCGTTGCGGGCAAGCATGACGGCCTCGCACAAGTGGTCAACGGCGTGGTGCCCAAAAGCGGCATCCTGACCGGCAAGGTCACGGCAGTCCTGGCAGGAACCGGCCAGACGCTGGTTCAGATCGGCGAGGGCAGCGGTGGCACCGGATCGGGCGGCCTGATCATCGACGGAGTCGGTGGCAAGCTTGGCGCGCTCGTCGCGCTCGACCTGGGCAAGGGCAAGGTGATTGCTGCGCCCGAAGGCTCGCGTGGGCTGATCGGCCTCAACGTCCTGGCGCAAAATCCAAACACGGGCAAGCTGGCGACGGTGAGTGCGGCGTCCGGCGGCAAGTTGCTGGCCATCGACGTTCCCGGCGCAACCGCCAATGGCGGCCTGCTGGCACCGGTCAAGGGCCTTAAGGGCGGAATAATCGGCAAGCCGACCGAGCAACCGCATGCACCGGCGCAGGGCCAGGCAAAGCCCAAAGGGCTGGTCGGAGGCCTGATCGGCGGCAAGGACTGAACGGCACGGCGGCCATGCGCATCGGCGCGGGCCGCCGACACCGACAGGGAGGAACCCATGCTGGCGACGCTATTGACGCTGGCGGCTGCGGGGGAGCCGCAGGACCGCCGGCGCCTGATCGATCGCGGACGTATCGACCGCCCGAAGGCGACAGCACCGGAGATCGAGGCGCGCCCTGCACCGACACGCCCCAACATCTCGATCGCCGGTACCGGGCGGCCGATCCGCGGCATTCGGTTTCGTGGCGTCGAGGCGCCCGCTGGCGTGGCGCGGGCCGCCGAAGGCTTTCTGGGCAAGGCGATGACGACGGCGACGCTTGCCGAACTCGCCGGCACCTTGTCGCGGGCCTATGGCAAGAGCGGGGTGGCGCTCTATACGATTGCGATCCCGGAGCAGGACTTTGCCGGGGATGTGGTAGAGGTCTTGCTGACCGAGGGACATATCGCCCGGGCGCAAATCGATGGCGAGCGCGGCCGACATGACCTGTTGCGCGCACGCATGGCCCCGTTGCTTGCGGAAACACCGCTTAGCCGTGCGACGTTCGAGCGGCAGCTGACTCTGATGCGCGCGATTCCGGGACTGACATTCGAACCCGCCTTCACCGACCCCGACGGCACTGGCGCGCTTACGCTGACCGTGACGCCCAAGCAGCGCCGCAGCAAGTTCGGCGTCGGGTTCAGCAATCGCGGCGTCGACCTGACCGGGGACGGGCAGTTCGACGCGAATGCGGACTTTTTTGGCGCGGCCGCCGATGGCGACCATCTATCGGTCAACCTGTCCGCAGCGAGTGACCTCAAGCGCTATCGCTATGCCGTAGCCAATTATCAGGCACCGCTAACCGCCAGCGGCCTGACTGCGAGTATGAGCGCAGCCTATCTCGAGACCCGGCCAAAGGGGACGCAGGTGGTGGGCCGGGCCAAGCTGGCCGCCCTGACGCTGAGCTATCCGCTGATCCGCGATTTCCGCCGTAGCGTCGATGTCAGCGTCGGGATCGATGGGCTGAACAGTGACAATGCGGTGCTGGGAAATCTGATCGCGACCGAGCGCACCCGGGCGCTGCGCGCGGCGGCGAGCATGTCCGACACGCGCGAAAAACGTGCCTGGTCGATCAGCGTAGCGGCGTCGCAGGGGCTGAACATCGCTGGCCAGCGGGTGATCGCGCCGTTCGCCGAACCCGGCTTTTTCAAGGTCAGCGCCGGGGCGAGCGTGGCGCAGGCGATCGGTGCGCGCGTCACCGCCCGGCTCAACCTGTCGGGCCAATATAGTGGCGACCGGCTTCCTGCCGCGGAGCGATTCTCGGTCGGGGGCGAGGAGTTGGGGCGGGCGTTCGACACTGCGTTTCTCACCGCCGACAAGGGCGCCGGGGCGTTGGGCGAAGTCGCGGTGCGCCCGGTCAAGGGCGGCGCGTTCGCAACGAGCGAACTCTATGCCTTTGCCGACCGCGCTTGGATCGGCGTCGCATCACGCGGGATCGATCCGGCGTTTGACCTGTCGATGGCGTCGGCCGGCGTCGGCGGACGGCTGCGCTTCAGGGAACGCGCCGAGCTGGGGGTAGAGGCGGCGAAGCCGATCGACGACCCCTATCCCGGCTATGCCGAGGATTGGCGCATATCGATCATGTGGCGACTGGCGCTCTGACACCCGATTGCGCCTGTATCACTCCCTTAACACAGCTGCTTTACTCCCTTGCCCAAAGGTCCTACCTGTGCGTCAATCGCACGGGGCATTTCGGAGAATAGGCACGTGAAACTGGTACGCGGCGCATGGAAGCTGCTGGTCGGCATCAAGGACGCTCTGGTCCTGCTGTTCATGCTGTTCTTCTTCGGGGCGCTGTTCGCATTGTTGTCGGCCAAGCCCAATCCGGGCGGGGTCAAGGACGGCGCGCTGGTGCTGGCGATCGACGGCACGATCGTCGAGCAGCCAGCCGAGGCCGATCCGTTCGGGGGCTTTGGCGGCGGTGATGTGCCGCGCGAATATCGCATGCGCGATCTGGTCCGCGCGCTCGACGCGGCGAAGGACGATGCGCGGGTCAAGGTGGTCGTGCTCGACCTCGACCGGTTCGGCGGCGGTTACCCCGCTGCGGTGGCTGAAGTCGGCGAGGCGATCCGCCGCGTGCGCGACGCGAAGAAGCCGGTGCTGGCCTATGCCACCGGCTATAGCGATGCGAGCTATCTGCTCGCCGCCAATGCCAGCGAGATCTGGGTCGACCCGATGGGCGGCACGCTGTTCACCGGACCCGGCGGATCGCGGCTCTATTACAAGGGGCTGATCGACAAATTGGGCGTCACCACGCACGTCTATAAGGTCGGCAAATTCAAGTCGGCGGTCGAACCCTATATCCTGACCGCCCAGTCGCCCGAGGCGAAGCAGGCAAACGAGGCGCTGTACGGCGCGATCTTCGGCCAGTGGCGCGAAGCGGTGAAGAAGGCGCGGCCCAAGGCGCGGATCGAACCGCTGCTGACGACTCCGGCGGACGCCGTTGCCGCAGCCAATGGCGACTTTGCCAAGATGAACCAGCAGCTCGGCATGGTTGACAAGCTGGGCGACCGGCTGGCGTTCGGCAAGCGCGTGGCGGAAATCGCCGGCGTCGATGCGAACAAGCCGGCGGGCAGTTACAAGACGATCAAGCTCGCCAACTGGCTGGAGGCCAATCCCGCGCCCAAGACCGGCGACGCGATCGGCGTGATCACCGTTGCGGGAGAGATTGTCGACGGCAAGGCCGGGCCGGGCGTGGCCGCGGGCGACACCATCGCCAATCTGCTGCTGAAGGGGCTGGCCGACAAGAAGCTGAAGGCGCTGGTCGTGCGCGTCGATTCGCCGGGCGGATCGGCGCTGGCGTCCGAACGCATCCGTCAGGCGATCCTGCAGGCCAAGGCACAGGGCCTGCCGGTCGTGGTGTCGATGGGCAGCCTGGCTGCGAGCGGCGGTTACTGGGTCTCGACGCCCGGCGACGTGATCTTTGCCGAGCCGAACACGATCACCGGGTCGATCGGCATTTTCGGCATCCTGCCGACGTTCGAGAACAGCCTCGCCAAGATCGGCGTGACGTCGGATGGCGTGAAGACCACGCCGCTGACCGGCCAGCCCGACGTCTATGCCGGCACCAATGCCGAAGTGGACCGGGTGCTGCAGTCGGGGATCGAGCAGGGCTATCGCCGCTTCGTCGGCCTGGTCGCCGGTTCGCGCAAGATGACGACGGCGCGGGTCGACGAGATCGGTCAGGGCCGCGTGTGGGACGGCGGCACCGCGCGTCAGCTGGGGCTGGTCGACCGGTTCGGCAATCTTGACGACGCGGTTGCCGAAGCGGCCAAGCGCGCCAAGCTGGATCCGGCCAAGACCCATGCGGTGTTCCTGGAGAAGGAGCCCGACTGGTTCAGCAAGCTGATCGCCGGGTTCATGTCGGGCGGCGACAGCGACGAGGAGGAAGAGGCGGCGCCGGAGAGCGGCGGCGACCTCTATGCCCGGATCGCTGGCGATCGCCGCGCGGTGCTGGCGCAGGCGCTGGGCGATGCGAAGCGGCTCGCGGGGGCGTCGTCGATGCAGGCACGCTGCCTCGAATGCGCGGCCTATGGCCCGATGACGGGGCCGCAGGCGCAGGCGGATGCGCGGCTCATCGATCTGGTGATGGCGAAGCTGGGCCTGTGAGGAACTGAACGCGTGATCCAGATTCAGTTGCGCGCCGCCGAACCCGGCGACGCGGCGGCGATTGCCGCCATCTATGCGCCCTATGTGCTGACCGGCACGGTGAGTTTCGAGTTCGAGCCGCCGGACGCGCGCGCGATGCGCGGGCGGATGGAGGCATCGGACGGGCTTTATCCGTGGATCGTCGCGACCAATGGCGAGGGGAAGGGCGTGCTGGGCTACGCCTATGCCACCAAGTTCCGCGAGCGCGCGGCGTACCGCTATGTCGTCGAAACCTCGGTCTATGTCGCGGGCGCGGTGCAGGGGCAGGGCGTAGGGCGGCTGCTGTACGAAGCGCTGATCGACACGCTGCGCGCGCAGGGCTTTACCCAGGCGATCGGCGTGATCTCGCTACCCAACGACCAGTCGATCAAGACGCATGAGCAGGTCGGCTTTCGCCGCGCCGGGCAGTTGCGCGAGATCGGGTTCAAGCAGGGCCGCTGGGTCGATATCGGCATCTGGCAGTGCGAGCTGAACGACAGCGCGATCCCGCCGATCGAGCCCAAGCCGTTCGCCGAGGTCGGGGTGGTGCGCGGCTGAGGCCCGCCGAATTTCGCGACATTTAAGCCTCTTGTCGTCAATTGTTGCTATGATGGGGCATGGAAGAGGGACGTAGCTACCGGATCGAGATCGATCGTTCGCGCAAGCTGCTGATTCTGACCGTGTTGACGATGCAATCGCCCGAAGACTCGGCCTGGGCTGGCGAGGAACTGCGCGCCGCGATCCAGAGTTTCGGGCCGGACATCGGGCAGCATGTGACACTGTATGACGGCAGCGCGATCCCGAGCCTGCCGACCGCGACGGTCGATCACATTCTCCAGACGCTGGACAATCCGGCCGTGCGCGCCATTTGGGCTCGCAAGGTCGCCTTTGTCGTGACCACCGCCACCGCGCGGATGCAGATCAAGCGCTTGCAGCAGATACGGCCGGATATTCAGGTGTTCGACACGCGTGAGGCAGCGATCGCCTGGTTGATGGAGGCGTAGGCTGTATCGACATTAGCGATCGGTCGCCTCTATCCTCCCCCGCCAGGGGGAGGTGGCACGCGCAGCGTGACGGAGGGGGAGGAAGGGTCTCGGCGAGAGATCGGACGACACAGCCGTCCTCCCCCTCCGTCGCCTTCGGTGCCACCTCCCCCTGGCGGGGGAGGATAGCGTTCTTACGCGATAAACTGTTCCATCGTGATCCGCTCATCCAGCGCATGCTCGGGATCGAACAGCAGCGTCAGGTCGCGATTGCGGTCGATCGCGATGTCCACCTGCGCCACGTCGCGCACTTCGCGCTGATCGGCGACTGCGCTCACCGGGCGCTTGCCGGGGTCGAGCACGCGCAGCGAGATGCGCGTCTTTTCGGGCAGGATCGCGCCCCGCCAGCGGCGCGGCCGGAACGGGCTGATCGGGGTGAGCGCGAGCAGGCGCGAGCCGAGCGGCAGGATCGGGCCATGCGCCGACAGATTATAGGCAGTCGACCCCGCCGGCGTCGCGACCAGGATCCCGTCGCATACCAGTTCGGGCAGCACCACGCGGTCGTTGACGCGAACTTCCAGCTTGGCGGTCTGGCGCGTCTCGCGCAGCAGCGACACTTCGTTGATCGCGGGGAGGACATGAGTCTCGCCGTCCATCGTCGTCGCGGTCATCACCAGCGGCGACACCTTGAACGGCCGAGCCCGGGCGAGCCGGTCCTCCAGCCCCTCGGGCTGCCAGTCGTTCATCAGAAAGCCGATGGTGCCGAGGTTCATGCCGAACACCGGCACGATCCGCCGCCGCTCCAGCATCGCGTGCAGCGTCTGGAGCATGAAGCCGTCGCCGCCCAGCGCGACGACCATGTCGGCATCCTCCACCGGCACCCAGTCGCGCCCGGCGAGCAGTTCCGCCGCCGCCGTTTCGGCGGGGGTCGTGGGGGAGGCGGCGAGCGCCCGGCGCACGTCGCTCATCCGCCGGTCACGCTCATATGGCGCGCAACGGCCGGCGCAGCGCCCTGCGCGACGTCGAAGTCGTGCCGCGCGGGCTTGGCCGCCAGCGCCGCATCGATTGCGGCATCGACCGCCGCCAGCCCGCCACCGCGGATCGCGGCCTTCAGATCGACCTCGTCGTCATGACCCAGACAGGTGAACAACTTGCCCTCCGTAGTCAGCCGCACGCGGTTGCAGCTGTCGCAGAAATTACCCGTGAGCGGGGAGATCAGGCCCAGCCGCGCGCCGGTCCCGCCGACCCGCCAGTACCGCGCCGGCCCGCCGCTGTCATGCGTGTCGCGGGTCAGTTCGAATTGTGCAGACAAATCGTCGAGCACGCGGGTCAGCGGCACGAAGCGATCGGCGCGATCCTCGTCGATCGCGCCGATCGGCATGGTTTCGATCAGCGTCAGGTCCATGCCCTGCGCGCTGGTCCAGTCGAGCATCGCGGGGATCTCCGCGTCATTCAGCCCCTTCAGCGCGACCATGTTGATCTTGACGGTGAGGCCCACCGCGCGCGCGGCGGCGATGCCGTCCAGCACCTGGGCCAAATCGCCGCGCCGGGTGATATGGCGGAACATGGCCGGGTCGCGGCTGTCGAGGCTGACATTGATCCGCCGCACGCCGGCCTGCGCCAGCGCCGCCGCATGGGTCGCCAATTGCGTGCCGTTGGTGGTCAGCGTCAGCTCGTCCAGCCCTGCGCCCACGCTGCGCCCCAGCCGCCGCACCAGCTCCAGCGCATCGCGCCGCACCAGCGGCTCGCCCCCGGTCAGCCGGATCTTGCTCACCCCGCGCGCGACGAAGCGCTCGGCGATCAGCGCGATTTCCTCCAGCGACAGCACTTCGCTGCGCGGCAGGAACTGCATCTCCTCGGCCATGCAATAGCGGCAGCGCAGGTCGCAGCGGTCGGTGACCGATACCCGCAGGTAGCGGATCGCGCGGCCATGCCGGTCCATCAGAGGCCGATCGCTCGCCATGCAAAAGGAGCTAAGCTGTTCGTAGCGCCGGGACAAGGCTTGCGTTAGGAATGGCCGCGATGACCGACGCCGCGCCCGTTCCTGCCACACCGATGACCGGGCGCGACCGGCCGCTGTTCCTGCTGTCGTTCCGCCAGCGCGACGAGCTTGCGGCGCAGGCGGCGCGCGCGGGCTGGCGGGTCGTGGCGGCGCGGCGCGGGGAGGGGGCCGATCGGCGCTTCCTGGCCAGCGGGGCGGCGGTGGCGGTGGTCGATGCGCGGGGTTCGGTTGCCGAAGGGCTTGCCGCCGTCCGCGCGATGGCACCCGTGACCAGCGCCAATGGCGCCGCGCTGCTCGCGCTCGTGTCGCGCGACGACACCGCGCGGCTGGGCGAATTCTACGACGCCGGTGCCACGCACTTTCTCGCCAGCCCGATGCGCGAGGTCGAGTTCGTTCAGGCGCTGCGCTTCGCCGCCCGCCACGCCCAGCGCACCGGGACCGACGCGGCCCGTGCGACCGGGGAACCGCTCGGCTGGCGTTACGATCCGGCGCTGCGCTCGCTGCAGGTCACGCCGGCACTCGCGGCGATGCTGGGCCTCAGCTCCGCGCCGTCGCTGCGCACCCTGCTGCGCCATGTCGAGGCGGCGGATCGCGGTGCGATGCGCGGCGCGCTGGCGCGGTTGCGCGAAGGGCTTCAGGCGACCGCCTTCGCCCACGACCTGCCGGGCGCGGGCCGCGTGGTCGAGCATCTGCAGCGCGACGCGCGCACCGGCCGCATCCACGCGCTGATCGAGCGGCTGGGCGAGGTCGATGCGAGCGCGGTGGTCCGCGACGTGCTGACCGGCGTGCGCGACGACACCGGCATGCGCCGCTGGCTCTCGCGTCGCCTCGACGAAGCGCAGCCGGTCGGCGTTGTCCTCGTCACGCTCGGCCGGTTCGACATGGTCAACACCGCCTATGGCCGCGACGCGGGCGATTCGGTCCTGCGCGCCGCCTCGACCCGCATCGCGGATGCCGCGCGCGCCACGCTCGGCCGCCGGGCGACGCTGGCGCGGATGGGCGGGGCCGAGTTTCTGGTCGCGGCGGAAGATGCCGACGCGCAAGCGCTCGCCGCCGCTGCCGCGGAAATCGAGGAGGCGCTGACCCGCCCCTTCGTGATCGGCGACGCGATCGCCCCGGTCGGCGCGCGCATAGCGACCGCAACCGCGCGTCCGGGCGACGATGCCGCCGCCTTGCTGCGCCGCGTGAGCGAGGCGCTCAGCGGCGACGAGGATGACCGCTCCATCCCGCTCGAAGCGCTCGCGGTCGATCTGCGTCACGCGATGGAGGCGGGCGAGATCGAGCTGCGCCTGCAGCCGCAGGTCGCCGTCGCCACCGGCGCGATCGTCGGGGTCGAGGCGCTGGCCCGCTGGCGTCACCCGCAGCATGGCGAGGTCGGCGCCGAAACGCTGTTCGCCGCTGCCGCGCGTGCCGAGCTGGAGGTCGCGCTGTCGGAGCATGTCCAGCGCCTCGCCCTAACTCAGGCCGCGCGCTGGCCCGCCTCGCTCCGCCACCTGCGCTTGTCGGTCAACGTCACCGCCGCCGATGTCGCGCGTGCCGGCTTTGCCGACCTGTTCCTCGATTGGGTCGACAGCAGCGGCTTTCCGCGCGCGCGCCTGACCGTCGAGATTACCGAAAGCGGGCTGATCGACGATCTCGGCGAAGCCTCACGCCTGCTCAGCGAGTTGCGCGCCGCGGGCTGCCGCGTCGCGATCGACGATTTCGGCACCGGCTATTCCAGCCTCGCCTATCTGAAAGCCCTCCCGCTCGATTACCTCAAGGTCGACCGCAAGCTGACGCAGGACATCACCGGCAGCGCGCGCGACCGTATCGTCGTGCGCGGCGTGATCGATATGGCGCGCTCGCTCGGCCTGACCGTGATCGCCGAAGGGGTGGAGACCCCCGAACAGCTCGACCTGCTGGCCAAGGAGGGGTGCCAGACCTATCAGGGCTATCTCTGCGCCGAGCCGCTGACCCTTCCCGAACTTATTGCCCTGGTGGACCCTGCATGAACGACCCCCGCGACGCGACCGGCGTCTGGTATGGCCGCTATTTCGCGACCGGCTGGGACGTGCCCGAAAACAGCTTCATCGCGCATCTCGAGGAGTTTGGCGGCGCGGTGGAGGGGACGATCACCGAACCCGACGATACCGGCCTGTCCGACATCCGACGCGCCTTCGTGTCCGGAACACGCAGCGCCGATACGCTGGTCTTCACCAAACAATATGACCCGGCTGGCCCGCTGGCGCACAGCGTTGCCTATTCGGGCCGGATCAGCGCGGACGGCACCGAAGTGACTGGCGACTGGCGCTTCTCGGGCTATCACGGCAGCTTCGTGATGAATCGCGAGATTTTCAGCGCCGAGGAACTGGACGAAGACGCGGTGGTGGACGAAGAACTGGTCATCGAACTGGGCGACCCGGCACCGCCGGCATGGCGCCTGTCATTTGGGAGGGATTAGATGATGAACCGCCGCGGCCTGTTCGCGACATTGGCGATGCTGCTGACCGCAGCCCTGCTCCCCACGCCCGCCGCGGCGAAGGGCTTCGCCTCCGACCGCATCGTTGTGACGGTGGAGGGGAAGGGTGCCGATGTCATCCTGATCCCCGGCCTGTCCTCCAGCCCCCGCGTCTGGGCGGAAATGACCGCAGCGCTCCCCGGCTATCGTTACCACAAGGTGCAGGTGCGCGGGTTCGGTGGGCTCGACAAGGGCGGGAACACCGAAGGCAATGTCGCCGCACCGGTGGCCGAGGAAATCTCGCGCTACATCGCGGAGAACAAGCTCGGCAAGGTCGCGGTGATCGGCCATTCGATGGGCGGGACGATGGCGATGATGCTCGCTGCGCGCCACCCGGATCAGGTCGGCAAGCTGATGGTCGTCGACATGCTCCCCTTCCTCGGCGCGATGTTCGGCGGCCCGCAGGCGACGCCGGAGACGCTCAAGCCGATCGCCGACCAGATCATGGCCGGGATGCGCAACAGCCCGCAGGATGCCTATGCCAAGCAGCTTGAAGGCACGATCGCGTCGATGGTCGCGACCGAAGCCATGCGCGCGCCCGCGCTGGAGGACGCGATGAAGTCCGACCGCGACGTCTCCGCGCGCGCCTATGGCGAACTGATCATGACCAATTTGATGCCCGAACTCGGCAAGATCACCGCGCCGACCACGGTGCTCTATGTGACGCCCCGTGGCGCACCGGTCACCGACGCGCAGATGGACGGCTTCTATCAGGCATCCTTCGCCCCGATCAAAGGCGCGAAGCTGGTGCGCGTGCCGTCTTCCGCGCACTTCATCATGTGGGACAACGCGCCCTTCTTCCAGGCACAGGTCAAGGCGTTCCTCGCAGCATGAAGCCCATCATCGCAATCGCCGCCGCGCTGATCGCGCTCCCCGCCGCCGCGCAGGACGCGCCCGACCGGTCGCAGGACGTCGCCTGGCACAATCAGCAATCGCTCGCCCTCGCGCAGCGGCACGGCGGCGCAGGCTGGAACGTGACGAAAAGCGGCCTGCGCTGGCGGCTGATCGCGGGCAACGGCTCCGGCCAGCACCCCGGACCGACCGACCGCGTGACCGTGCATTATGTCGGCACCTTCACCGACGGCGCCGAATTCGACAGCTCGATCAAGCGCGGCCAGCCGATCACCTTCCCGCTCAACCGCGTCATCCGCGGCTGGACCGAGGGCGTCCAGCTGATGGGCGTCGGCGACAAGGTGGAGTTCGCGATTCCCTCTGACATCGCCTACGGCCCCGCCGGCCGCGGCCCGATCCCGGGCGGCGCGACCTTGCTGTTCACGGTGGAGTTGCTGGGGATCGAAGGGGTGGGGGAGTAGAGGGATGGAACGACAGGACCGAAGCGTATCGCTTCCCACGCAAATGCAAGGTCGATGGGTCGACGCCGAAGATTCGACGTCTGAGTTGGTTGTTTCGGGTGGCGAGGTTAGCTGCTTCGGCAAGCTAGTCGCCTACGACTTCAAATTGCTGGGGACGGACGATGGTGCGCTGACCGTGAGCTTGAAAATCAACGACCCAGCGGGTGAGGATGATTTTCAGCGATCAAATGTGACCGAATTGGTGATCACGCCAGAAGGCGAGTTCCACGCATATAACACGCAGTTCGCAAGCCAGTTTGTCCGGTCAGACAGCTAAACTCCTGTTGGATAGGCCGCGATCAACCACCCCACCGTCATCCTGAACTCGTTTCAGGATCCGCGTCTCCACCAGCGGTTCAGTCGCCTGCTGCGCTGTGGATGCTGAAACAAGTTCAGCATGACGGAAGTCGAGGGGGCAGCCAGCGATCACCTAAATTTCGTCGCCCCGGGCTTGACCCGGGGCAGGGCTGTCTTGGCGTGCGTCGGGAGCAGAAGTAAGGAGCCCCGCCCCGGGTCAAGCCCGGGGTGATAGGGGAGGGATCACCCCAGCGCCTCAAACGCCCCCGTCTCGAAATCCTCGCCCAGCATCGCAACGATCCGGTTCGCCACGTCTTCCGGCGGCTTGACGCTCTCAGGCGCCTCGCCCGGATACGCCCGCGCGCGCATCTTGGTCCGCGTCGCGCCCGGATCGAGCAGTGCCACGCGTACCTTGGTCAGGTTGCGCACCTCGTCGGCATAGCTCAGCAGCAGATTCTCGAACGCCGCCTTGGTCGCGCCGTACAGGCCCCAATAGGCGCGCGGTTGGCGCCCGACTTTCGACGTCACGCCGATCACGCGCCCCGCGTCCGACTTGCGCAGCAACCCGTCGAATGCGCCGATCAGCGCCGCCTGGGCGCTGACGTTGAGCGCCAGCACCTTGGCCACTTCCTTGGGATCGAACGCCGAAATCTGCGACAGCGTGCCCAGCGCGGCGGCGTTCAGGACCAGGATGTCGAGCTTGCCCCAGCGTTCCGCCACCGCGGCGGCGAGGCGCGGGATCGAATCCGTCTCGATCAGGTCCATCGGCGCGATCGTCGCCGATCCGCCTGCCGCGAAGATCGCTTCCTCGACCTCTTCAAGACCGCCGGCGGTGCGCGCGGTCAGCACGACATGCGCGCCCTGTGCCGCCAGCGCGATCGCGGTCGCCGCGCCAATCCCACGGCTCGCGCCGGTGACGAGCGCGATGCGCCCGGCAAGTGCCTGTTCTGTCATGCGATCAGCGTTTCTCGTCGAGCAACGCGAGCTGGCCGATTGCCTGCTCGTCATGGTCGGTCAATTGGGTCGGATATTCGCCGGTAAAGCACGCGTCGCAGTAGCGCGGCAGCACGTCGCCGCGCCGCGCCTCGCCCAACGCGCGATACAGCCCGTCGATCGACACGAACGCCAGGCTGTCGGCCTTGATGAACTTGGCCATGCCGGCCACGTCATGCTGCGCGGCGAGCAGCTTCGAGCGCTCGGGCGTGTCGACGCCATAGAAACAGCTATGCGTCGTCGGCGGGCTGGCGATGCGCATATGCACTTCCGCAGCACCCGCTTCGCGCATCATCTCGACGATCTTCAGGCTGGTCGTGCCGCGCACGATCGAATCGTCGATCAGCACGATCCGCTTGCCCTGGATCAGCGCGCGATTGGCATTGTGCTTGAGCTTGACGCCCAGCCGCCGCACTTCCGCGCTCGGCTGGATGAACGTCCGCCCCACATAGTGCGAGCGGATGATGCCCAGCTCGAACGGAATGCCCGATTGCTGGGCATAGCCGATCGCGGCAGGGACGCCCGAATCCGGCACCGGGATCACCAGATCCGCCTCGACCGGCGATTCGATCGCCAGCTCGGCGCCGATGCCCTTGCGCACGGTATAGACCGATCGGTCCTGCGCGATCGAATCCGGGCGGCTGAAATAGACCCATTCGAAGATGCACGGGCGCGGCGCGATCGCGGTGAACGGGCGGATCGATCGCATCGCGCCGTCCTTGACAATCACCAGCTCGCCCGGCTCGACATCGCGGACATAGGTCGCACCGACCACGTCGAGCGCCACCGTCTCCGACGCGAAGATGAAGCTGTCGCCAAGGCGGCCCATCACCAGCGGACGGATGCCCAGCGGGTCGCGGCACGCGATCATGCCTTCCTGCGTCATGCAGATCAGCGAATAGGCGCCCTCGACCTGCTTGAGCGCATCGATGAACCGGTCGAGCAGGTCCTTGTAGCCGCTCGTCGCGACCAGATGGATGATCGTCTCGGTATCCGACGTCGACTGGAAGATCGAACCGCGCCGGATCAGCTCGCGGCGCAGATGCATCGCGTTTGAGATATTGCCGTTATGCGCCACCGCGAACCCGCCGCTCGCCAGCTCGGCATAGAGCGGCTGGACGTTGCGCAGCGCGGTCTCGCCGGTGGTCGAATAGCGGACATGGCCGCACGCGACATCGCCGGCCAGCGCGCGGATCACCTCGTCGCGGTCGAAATTGCCTGCGACATGGCCCATCGCGCGGTGCGTATGGAAATGCGCGCCGTCAAAGCTGGTGATGCCGGCGGCCTCCTGCCCGCGATGCTGGAGTGCATGGAGGCCCAGCGCGACAAGCGCGGCTGCGCCCTCGGCACCGGAAACGCCGAATACGCCGCACTCTTCGTGCAGCTTGTCGTCATCGAACGGATGTGTGGTCAGCATCGGCCCTTCGGGGGAGTCGTTGGTCGATCCGCGGGCATATAGGCAGTCGATCCGGCTTTGTCGCCTGTTTGTCACATCAAATCCGGGATCATTGTGTTTCCCCGTAGGTTTTCTTGAGATCGGCAGGAGACGCATCATGGCCAAGGACCACGGACCCCAGATCAAGGACGACAAACTCTACGAAGAGCTGCGCAAGGACGGCGCGTCGAAGGAGAAAGCCGCGCGCATCGCCAACGCCAAGGCGGAAGGCTCGCTCGACCACAAGAGCACCCGGCTCGAGGATCGCACGAAGGAAGAGCTGTACGACGAGGCCAAGGAGATCGGCATCGAAGGCCGCTCCGACATGACCAAGGACGAACTCATCGACGCGATTCGCTCGAATTGATCTTGTCACCCCGGCCTTGTGCCGGGGTCCACTGGGAGGCTGGCGCGAAGCAAGCGGCTCAATCGCCGCGCTTGAGGTTGGGTGGATCCCGGCACGAGGCCGGGGTGACGAATGGATGCAATCCCCAGCTCGTTCGCCCTAATCGATGACACAACCGCGACATAATCGATTTCCTCACTCGCACTGACCGGTTTATCCCGTTTCCGCCGCGCGCCCCGCTTCGATAGCCTCCCTCCAAGACCAATCACGCAAGGAGGGATTCCCGATGGACGCAAAGACCGGATCGATCGACGGCGGCGGCTGCCCCGTGCACGGCAATGGCGGCGTTCGCGCGCTGCTCGGCCGCACCAACAAGGATTGGTGGCCGGAGATGCTGGCGACCGAAATCCTCAACCCCAATGGTCCGTCCAACCCGATGGGCCCCGATTTCGATTATGCCGAAGCGTTCAAGACGCTCGACTACGCCGCGCTCAAGGCCGACCTGACCGCGCTGATGACCGACAGCCAGCCCTGGTGGCCGGCCGATTACGGGCATTACGGCCCCTTCTTCATCCGCATGGCCTGGCACGCCGCCGGCACCTACCGCACCGCCGACGGTCGCGGTGGCGCCAATAGCGGGCAGCAGCGTTTCGCCCCGCTCGACAGCTGGCCCGACAACGGCAATCTCGACAAGGCGCGCCGCCTGCTCTGGCCGATCAAGCAGAAATATGGCCAGGCGATCAGCTGGGCCGACCTGTTCATCCTCACCGGCAACGTCGCGATCGAGAGCATGGGCGGCCCGGTGTTCGGCTTCGGCGGCGGCCGCGCCGATGTGTACGAGCCCGAGCGCGACATCTATTGGGGCAGCGAAGACAAGTGGGTGAACCAGGGCGTCCAGACCCGTATCGCCCCCGAACATGGCATGCACGAGCTGGAAGGCCCGCTCGCCGCGATCCAGATGGGCCTCATCTACGTCAATCCCGAAGGGCCGGGCGGCAACCCCGACCCGCTACTGTCGGCGCGCGACATGAAGGCGACGTTCGAGCGGATGGCGATGAACCATGAGGAAACCGTCGCGCTTACCGCCGGCGGCCACACCTTCGGCAAGGCGCATGGCAATGGCGACGCGTCGCTGCTCGGCGCCGCCCCCGCGGGGGGCGACATCACCGCGCTCGGCTTCGGCTGGGTCAGCAGCCATGAGAGCGGCGGCATCGGCGAGCATACCGTGACCAGCGGCATCGAAGGATCGTGGGTCAACACGCCGACGCAATGGTCGGAGAATTATTTCCGCCTGCTGCTCGACTATGATTACGAGCTGGTCCACTCGCCCGCCGGCGCGCAGCAGTGGCAACCGATCAACCAGCGCGAAGAGGACATGGCCCCGGCGGCGTGGGATCCGAACATCAAGGTCCCGACCATGATGACCACCGCCGACATGGCGCTCAAGATGGACCCCGAATTCCGCGTCATCAGCGAGAAGTTCCGCAACGACCATGAAGCGTTCAAGGACGCCTTTGCCCGCGCCTGGTTCAAGCTGACCCATCGCGACATGGGCCCCAAGGTCCGCTATCTCGGCCCGGAAGTGCCCGAAGAGGACCTGATCTGGCAGGACCCGATCCCCGCCGGCACCATGCCGAGCGACGCCGAGGTCGCGGCGGTGAAGGAAAAGATCGCAAACAGCGGCCTGACCGTCAGCCAGCTGATCAAGACCGCCTGGGCATCGGCCAGCACCTATCGCAAGTCCGACCATCGCGGCGGCGCGAACGGCGCGCGCGTGCGGCTGGCTCCGCAAAAGGACTGGGAGGTCAACGAGCCGGAGATGCTGGCCAAGGTGCTGAGCACGCTCGACGGGCTGCGCGGGTCGCTGTCGATGGCCGACGCGATCGTGCTCGGCGGCGTGGTCGGTCTCGAAAAGGCGATCAAGGATGCGGGCCACAACGTCCCCGTTCCCTTCACCGGCGGCCGTGGCGATGCGACCGAGGAGCAGACCGACGCCGACAGCTTCGCCGTAATGGAGCCGGAGGCCGACGCCTTCCGCAACTATCTCGGCAAGAAGAAGCTGGCGGTGAAGACCGAGGAAATGATGCTCGACCGCGCGTCTTTGCTCGGCCTCTCGGTCCCCGAACTGGTCGTGCTGATCGGCGGCCTGCGCGTCCTCGGTGCCAATCATGGCGAGCGTGGCCATGGCCACTTCACCAAGCGCTCGGGCCAGCTGACCAACGATTTCTTCGTCAACCTGCTCGGCATGACCAATGTCTGGAAGGCTGCCGAAGGATCGGACGATCAGGAATTCATCGCGACCGACCGCAAGGGCGGCCACGAAACCTGGCGCGCGACCCGCGCCGACCTGATCTTCGGCTCCAACTCCGAACTGCGCGCCGTCGCCGAAGTCTATGCCGAAAACGGCCATGAGGAGAAGTTCGTCAGGGACTTCGTCGCGGCCTGGACCAAGGTGATGAACGCCGACCGCTTCGACCTGAAGGCGTAAAGCAGAAAGAAAGCCCCTCCCCTTCAGGGGAGGGGTTGGGGTGGGGCAGTCAATGCCTCGCAGAGACACGGCCGCGCCGGGACACCCCGCCGC
>NZ_LSJM01000331.1 GCF_001557215.1 Sphingomonas sp. CCH9-E2
GCTTTGACGATCGCCGCCCACCGTCGCCAGATAGGCGATCGTCTCGCCCGGCAGCGGCTGGCGGCCCGCCAAATAGGCAGCGTAGCGCCCGGGTCCGGCATTATAGGCGGCGAACATGCCCGGATAACCGAATCGGTCATACATGCGCCGCAAATAGGCGGTGCCGGCGAGGATATTGTCGCGCGGATCGAATGGATCGCTGCCGAGACCAAGCGCAGCCCGCATCTCGGCCCAGGTGCCCGGCATCAACTGCATCAGCCCCATCGCGCCGGCGCGGCTGACGATCGGCCGCCCCTGGAGCATCGTCCGGCCGCCGCTTTCCGCCTGCATCACCCGTTCGATCCAGGCGACTGGCAAGCCGAACCGTTGCGCCGCCTCAGTTGTAAGCGGGCGCCAATCCGCGACGGTCTGCGCCGCCGCCGGGCAGGCCAGCGCGAGCCATGCGGCCAGCGCCATCCACGCCCCTCTGTCGATCGGCCAACAGCGCCTAACCACCATTGGAACCTCCCGACCAAGTCCACAAGATCGTTGCCTTGCCGATCACGTCCGCGGCGTCAGTGGGTCCGAAATAGCGCCCGTCAAACGAGTCCGGCGTGTCCGACATCAGCAGCAACAGCGCGCCGTTGCGGAGGATCCGGCAGCCGGTCCACCAGGGCAGCGGCCGTCCGAGCCGGTCGCTGGCGCGCCGCGTCGCGAGCACGCTGCCATTGACGAGGATCTCGGGTCCGATCGCACAGACCAGGTCGCCCGGCACGCCGGCCACGCGCTTCACCAGCGGGACGTTCGCCGGGACATAATGCCGGCTCGCCGCCAGCGCGCGTACGGGCAGCGGGGTCCGCGCGATCACCATATCACCGCGGACGACGCCGTGGCCGGGCGCAACGCGATAGAGGCCGACCGGCGCGCTGGCGCTGGCGTTCCACAGCAATCGCGGCAGCGGCGGCGCGACGATGGTCGCGGCGAGACAGGCACATCCGAGCGCGACGAGGGTCGTGCGGCGCACCAGGATCCGGCGGCGCCATTTGGCGGCACGGAGCGCTTCGCCCCAGGCGAACAGCGGAAGATCGCGGCGCTCAATCATGGTCGCCGCCTTTGCGCCGGGCCTTCGACCAGGCCTCGATATCGTCGATATGGTAGTACCAGGCGCGACCATGGAGGCGGCAGACCGGCCCGCGTCCTTCCGCGCGCATACCCTTCAAGGTGCTGGGCGCGAGCCCGAGATGGAAGGCGGTCTGCTTGGTGGTGAGGAAGGGGCAGGTTTCGCGCGCCTTCTGCGCGCGGACGGCAGTGTCGTCGGGGTCGGTGGGGTCGGTCATGAGTCGGGATCCGCTATAGGGCGGCTGCCGGATCGCGCCGCCCGGACACCCAACTGAACCTCGAACGCCGCGCCCGGCAGGGTCGAAAACGGGCATATGCGTTTTCGACCCCCGTGCCGGTCAAGCGATCCGCGCCCGGTCGGGGCGCGGATCGGAACGGCTCAGTCGGCCGGGTTCCAGATGATGGCGAAGGAATCGTCATCGTCCTGGCCAGCGGCGCGGCCGAGATTGGCGTAGAGCCGGCGCGGCCCGAACTCCGGGGCGGCAAGGCTCAGCGAGACATAGTCGTTGCCGGACATCTCGCCACGACGGTTCCAGCCGGCACCGAGTTCGACCCCGCCCGCCATGACGACATAGTCGGGCTGGGTGTCCTTGGTCTTGCGGCTGTTCGGAACGATGGTGATGCCGGTGCGGATCGAGAGGGTCCGAAGCTCGCCCTTGAAGCCGTTTCCTTCGCGGGTGACATAGCCGATGGCAGCCATTGCAGGTCTCCTTGAGATGCTCGCCCGAACCGTTCCGGGCGATGGGCGGACCTCAGGGACGGCCAGCCGGACACCCGAACCGGCAGGCCGAAGCGCCAGCGGAGGACCGGAGCCAAAGGCTTATTTGAGAGCGCAGCGACCGCGAGGAGCCCGCGCCAGCGGGCGGGGAAATAAGCCGGCGGGCGATGGTTTCGGGAGGCCGGCGGCCGTTCCAGGTCATGCGCCCAAGGAGCCGTGGACGGTGCGGGATCCTTGCAAGCAGATCTGTGCCGCCTTTGGAGATCACTCGCGAAATTGGCTTCGCGCGGCCCGGTTGCGCGATCCGCGCGCAAACATTCTCGACGGGATTCCGCAATCAGGCACCCGCCCAGCGCTGCGCTGGCGGGCAGGAGCGCGACGGCGGCCCCAGAAATTCAGCGCGTGCGCAATTCCGCGCAGACTGCGTCGAACAGATCGAAGAACCGACGTTCAAGCTCGCCCTCGCTCAACGCGAACAGGGACGCGGCCACGGGCAGGTCGAGCGCCGCTGCTGCCCGCGCCCCATCAGTGCGATAATCGAAATCGAGATCACGCGCCGTGGCAAGATCGCCAGCATTGCGCATGCTGTAGTCCGCGATCCAGAAGCAATGGATCAGGCGCTCGCGCGGCGTCAGCGCCTCACGGCCCTGTGCGCGCTTCTTCTCGATGATGTCGTGCCCCGCATCGATCAACCAGGTCTGGTTGTCGATCTTTGCCCCCGATTCCCCACTATCCATCCGCTTGTTCTAGCGGGGATGCCCTCCGCTCGCACCATCCGCAAAAATCCGCGCGCCCGCGCCGAGCCCATCAGGGCGAGGCGCGGGCGCGCGGCCGGATTTCACGGTCCGCAACCGATAGCCAGCCCGCCGGAAACGCGCGGGAGCTGTGTCCCGCGCGTCCCTTCCGGTTCAGGCGGCGAGCGGTTCGGGTACCGCGTCGGTATCGTTCACCGCCGCCGCGTCCCCGCGCCGGTCGGGGTCCGGGGCGAGCGCCTGCGCGCCCGGCGCGGTCGGATCGGGATCGCGATCCGGCTCCAAGCTGGCCTCCATATCGGCCTTGGCGGCGCCGACCCTGAAGCTGGCCCTGACCGTGCCGACGCCACCGCGCGCAGTATAAGCGGCGGGCGGGAACGCCATCCAGCGCGGTACCCAGTGCTCGACCTTGGTACGTCCGTCGATGCCGTCGAGATGGTCCGTCACGATCCGTATCAGGGTCTTGCCCTTCTCCTTGGCATTGGCGGCGGCGATCCGTTCACCCGCGACCTCGGCGACCATCGCGCCGAGCACTTCCTTGTCGCGGAGCAGATCGAAGAACGCGGCGTCCGGCTGCCACCAGTCGGCCATGTCGAGGCCGAGGGTCAGCCCGACCGCCTCGACCGCCGCATCGCCCGCCGCGAGCGTCTCGCCCATCGCAACGGCGATCACGTCGCCCAAGGCCGCGTCGGGCAGGTCGAGCAGGCGCAGGAAGATGCCGACCAGCCGCCGGTCGTCGGCGCTGCTGCGGGTCACCGTCTCACGTTCGGGGTCCATGCCGAGCAACGCGAGAACGGCGCGGCGGCGCTCGTCGAACAGGGTCTCGCCCCGGCACGTCTCGACGCTTTCCTGTGTGGCCTCGTCGCGGCACGCCAAGGCTTGGCGGCGCACATTCCAGAGCGACGACCCGGCGACGAGGTGCGCGACCATCAGCCGCAATGCCACGCCGGGATGGCCGGCCAGCGCGGCGCGGACGGCGGCGAAGCGGTGCAGGTCGAGATAGGTCTGCTGCGCCGTGGTCAGTTCGGGCCGCTTGGGCTTCTCGGCCGGGGTGGCATCGGCTTTCGGTACGCGCGCCGCCTCGCGCCGCGTGACATAGCCTTCGTGGAAGGCGACCTCGCCGGTCGCGCGGACGTCGATATAGACGCGCCCGCCCTTGCGCTTGGGCCGCTTCTCATAGTCCCAGCTGGCGAAATGCTCGCTCTTGGGCACGATCGCGACCTCGCCCCAGCCCTCGGCGAGATAGGCCTCGCGGCGGGCGGAGATCGCCGCATCCTGCGCGTTCCAGAACGCCGCCGCATCGGCGAAACAGCGATCCGCGCCGAACAGGTCGGCGACGGTGACGAGGCCGCTTGCCTCGACATCGAACAGGGCAAGGCTCGCCGGAATGGTCTGCCCGCCGAGCAGCCATGCCTTGAGCTGCGCGCCGGTCGGTGCGCGCTGTTCGGGATCGTCGAGAAGCGCCAGCCAGTCGCGCTGCTGGCGCTTGCTCGCCATGGTCAGGTGGCGGATCGTGGCGCGGTCGATCCTGTCATCGGCATAGAGCGTGCGGATGCGCGGCAGCAAATTGCCGAGCGCGAGGATGCGCCTCACCGCGAGGTCGGGCAGGCCGAAGGTCGCGGCGATGTCGTCGGGGCTGCGCCCTTCCTTCACCAGCCGGGTGAAGGTCGCCCACTGCGTCACCTCGTCGGGGTCGAGGCGGGCGACATTCTCGATCAGCGAGAGTTCGATGGCGTCGGCATCGTCGCCGCTGTCGAGGATCGCGCAGGGCAGCATGTCGTCCTGGGCCTCGCCCTCCGCGCCCTCTGCGCGGCGTTCGGCGGCGGCGATGCCCGCCGCCGTGAAGCGCCGCGCGCCCGCGACGATCTCATAGCCGCCGTCCGGTTCCTTGGGGGGCACGCAATTGGGGCGCACCACCAGCGGGACGATGACGCCGCGCTTGCGGATGGTCGGCAGGATGTCGGCGACATCGGGCGGGCGCTTGCCGTAGCGCATATTGGTCTTGCTGACGGTGAGCTTGTCGAGCGGGATGAAATCGAGTCTCATGGGTGTGCTCCTTCAAGAGCACCGGTCCCGTCGCTCCTTCCACGATGGACGGGACCGGCTGGGCTGCGGCGGGAACGCGCCGCGCGTCAGCCGTCCAGCGGGTTGCCGGGCGGAAGCGGATCGGGATCGGGTGCACTTGCCGCACCGTCCCCATGGGGCGATGGCCGGGCCGAACGCGCCGCCGCCTCGATGGCGCGGACCACGGCTTGCGCGGCGAGGATCGAGCCGGCACCGCGCGCGGCTTCGGCCCAGACCGACAGCGGCGCGGTGGTCGCAAAGCCGATGTCGCGTTCGATGCCAAGCCCGAAGGGCAGGCGCAGCGCGGCGATCTCGGACAGGCTGAAATAGCCGAGTTCGGGGCAGCCGAATCCGAGATCGGCGAGCCCGAACAGCGTGTCGCCATCAGCGTCGAGTTCGGTCGCGAGCCAAGTCGCTGGCCCCATGGGATTGAAGAATTTGACGACCGGCACGGGATCGTGCGCGCGCTCGTTTCCCTGTCCCGAACGTTCGGCGTGCGCGGCGGCATTGACCTGCAAGGCCGTGCGCAAAGCGGAGGTCAGCAGCTTCATGGCCGCATCCCCGCCCCAGCGGTGCCGGTGATGATGGAATACATGGGTCAGCCTCCAACCCCGCCCAAAAACCCAATGGCCTCCCCCGGAAGCGGGGGTGGGCGGCAGGAGCGACCGGAGAGGCCCGCCTCGAGCGGACCAGGCATCCCGAAGGGACCGGAACATCAGTGGAGGAGCCGGGCGTCAGCCCGGCTTGCCGGGGACGCGAGCGGGCCTAGCAGGGCGCGCCGCCCACTCCCGCGCCACCGGGAGAGGCTACAAGCAACGCCGCCGCGCGAGCGGCGCCCGCTTCACCGTCGGCGCCCGCCGCCGACCCGGACAAAGGATGGGCTCTCGTGCGGCGCGGCCGGATCAGCGGCGCAGGGTCGGGCTTCGCGCCCAAAGGCGGCAATTGTCGCCGGGCGCGAAACCGGGCGCGCCGCCCGGCTGCGGAGCGCGCGTGCCCGCGGGGCCGCGATCAGGCGCCGCACCCTGCGGCTGCGCAGCAGTCCGGCAGTGTGCGTCATCGCCCCGCTCCGCCAGGGTCAGCGGCGCGCTGGCCCATGCCACCGATCGGCACCGCCGGACCCAGACCCGCAGAAGCTCGGCGACGGTAAGGCCACGCCATAGCGCGGGATCACGCGGGCCCACCGCGAAAGGGCGTTCCCTGCATTCCATCTCGACAGATGCTTCCCGTCCTTGCAGCAAGGGCAACAACGATGACCCGCCTGCTCTATCTCGATCAGAATGCCTGGGTGGCACTGGCGCGCGGCGCCTGGGACAAGGCCAGCTTCCCGAAGGAGCATGTAGCGCTGTCGAAGGTGATAGAGGGCATCCGGTCGCAGGCGATCATGGTGCCGCTGTCCTTCGCCAACATCTACGAGACCGCCAAGATCAACGATCCGGCGCGGCGGGCGAACATGGCGCACACCCAGGCCGTGATCAGTGGTGGCCGGGTGTTTCGAAGCCGGCGCCGCATATTCGGGGAGACGCTGGCCGCCTATCTCGCGCGTCGCCACGGCATTTCGCACCCCGAGCCGGAAGCGCACTGGTTCCTGTCCGATCTCTGGTTCGAGTCCGCAGCCGACTATTCTCCGCAAACCTATGGCTTCGAAATCTCACAGCCAGTGCTCGATTTCCTCCGCCAGGACCCTGTCCGCGCGCTGTTCGACTATCTGATGGCCGGCGAGGAGGACGTCCGCCTTGAGGCGGTCCGGCGCTACAGCGCAAGTTCGGCCGAGCTCATCGGCGGCATCGAATCGCGGCGCGCGATCGCCGCCGGCGAGACGCTGGCACTCCGGAAGCGCGCCTATGGCGCAAGGCTGATCATCGACGAGCTCGACTTCATCCTCGCGACCGGCAGGCAGCTGGGACTGGACTGGCGGACCGTCAGCGACATCGGCTCGTCGCTGGTGCGGCGCATCGCCGCCGAGATCCCGATCCTCAATATCGAGCGCGAACTGGCTGTTCGCCTCGAGGACCAGGCGCGCGGGATCAACGAGAATGATCTTCGCGACATGGCGGCGTTCACGACCGTAGTGCCCTTCGCCGACCTGGTCGTCGCCGAGAAGCAGTTCGTCAATCTGGCGCGGCAGGCCAGCCTCGACAAAGACCATAAGACGACGCTGATGACCTCGATATTCGACCTGTGAGCCGCCTTCACCTGAGGGGTGAGGCCGCCCCTTTCGTTCCCTAGAACAGCCACGAATAGGGAAAGGGCTGGACCCGGCGGCAGCGGACGCACCGGTAGGCGTCTGCGAGCACGAGCCGGGCTGCATTGTGCGGCGTCAGCGAGAACGGATGCTCGCACACCGCGCAGCGATATCCGCGCACATTGTCCATCTGGGCAAGGGCATAGCCCTCATTCTCGCCGCCCTCGACGAAGTAGAGGCCGAGTATCGAACGGACCTCGAACGCCCGGTGCGCCCCGGCATCCATGGCCCGCATCCGATCGAAAAGGCCGACAATGACATGCGACAGGTACAGCATCAGCTGCGGAAGCACCGCATAGAGCAGCTCGTACAGGTCGTCGTCGTTATGGTTCTTGAAGATGAAGTTGAAATTCTCCGGCTCGGTCCGCAATTCGGCATGCTTCGCGGTGACGAGATGGACCGCGTGCTGGAACAGTCCGTACAGGCCGTATGGGTTGTTCCGCTTGAACAGGGCTTCGTGCACGAATGACGCGGTCAGCACATTCGCGATCGGGAGCGTCGCGAGCGTCGTTTCCAGGATGGCCAGGCGCTGGCTCGCCATCGCGCGCGATATGACCGCATCGCCGTCCTCCGCCGTAAATGCCGCGTAGAAGGCGTCCTCATCGCCAAGCATCCAGGACAGGTACATCAGATTGTCGGTAAGCGGCTTGCGCAGGAGATTGTGGGCCACGACGACCTTGCGCTTCTCCATGCAGCGCAGCGCCTCGTAGAGGTGGTGCAGGCAGTCCGACACCATCGCCATGGTGACGGTGTTGAGGATCACCCGGCGTGCCTCGTCGGGATAGCCGGTAGCGCGCATGGCCTCGATCGGGCTCGTCCTGGCGATCTTCGTGAAGTTCCGGTTCTCGACCTTGCTGCGGAATTTGACGGTGACGATGTGCGCCCGGGCCGCCTCGTACTCCGCGAGCAACCGCACGCATTCGTCATGGAGGAAGAAGCAATATTCATGCGCGAGCCGCAGATCCCGTGGGATCCAGCGCAAGCGGTTGCGCGGTACTTTGTGGATGCTGGAAGCCATGATGCTCAGCCGGCTGCGCCCGAGGGCTCCACGGGCACCCGGATCGGCGCGGCATAGGCATAGGGAAGATCCCAGCGTTCGAGCATGCGCGCGAAGGCGACGCAGCGTCGGGTCTTCGCTTGCTCCATCGCGTCGTCGGCGAGCAGCACCATCCGGTCGAGCACATCCTCTTCGTGCGCCCTGGGAAAAACATGGAACACCGCGACGGCGTTCCCGCAGGCGCCCCGTGCGACCAGCGCACCCGGACGGTCCGGATCGGGACCGATGTCGCTGACCTGCTCGGCCAGTTCCTCAAGCGCCTCCTCGACGCATTCATCCGAGCCCGGGGGTATCGCGTCGAGCAGCGCAAGACCCATCGTCGTCCAGCTCGGTGTGCCGCGCGAGCGCAGGCGGTCAAGGATGGCAGCGATATAGGGCTCCACCGCCGGGCGCGGCTTCGGGCCGTCCCGGCCAATGCCGCGCCCCACATAGTAGCGATCGATCGCCTGCGACATCCCGCTGAATATGCCCTTGTGCGTCCCGGCCTCGATCTCGGGCAGTTCCAGTCCGCACACCAGATAGGTACCGAGATAGTCCAGCTCATCACCGAAGATCGGCACCTTGCCCTGGAACCGCTCCCGCTTCGCGAGATAGTGGAGGAAGTATAGCGGGTCATCGAGGATATGCGCGCACGTGCAGAGGTCGGCGATCCCCATGGTCGGAGGAAGCTCGACATCGTCCGGAACCAGCCCGGTCCGCTTGAGCTCGGACTGGGCAGACGCCAGTGCCGAGAAATCGTCCAAGGTGGCCGAGACGCGGATAATCGTGTCGATCCGGGCAGGCGGGAGTCCGAGGCCCAGTCCGTCCGCGACCGCGAGCGCTTCCGGCTGCCCGTCCCTGGCCGCCAGGAGGATGTCCCGCAAGCGTGCCGACTGCACCGCCGGATCGACGATCAGCTTCTGCACATGCTTGCGCACGGAATCCGGCGCACCGCGCAAACCGCTAGGCGTCAGTGCGCCGGACTTGGCTTCGGCGATGAGCACCACCCGGTCGATCACGGCGATCAGATCCGTCTCGTAGCGAACACCTTCCCAATACCATTCCGCATTGGGCAACAGCGTCGCCGAAGGAAGAACCTCCTCGATGACCCGCTTCATCTCCTCCTCGAGATACAGGGTTCGCCGCTTCTCCAGCGCCTTGGTGATTCCGGCCTCGGCGATGAGGGTGCGCAAGATCGCCGGCAGAAAGCTGACAAGCGATTGCGGCGCGAAGAAGAGGAAGTCGTCATCGACCCGGACGGCAGGCTTCAGCCACACCGGGTTCGAAAGGAAAAGATGCTCCTTGTCGTGTTCGCGCAACGCGCCGGGACACAGGCCGAGCGCCGCGAACACCCTGGTGACCAGCGTCACCGGTTTGTCGAGCCGCTCCGCGATCACGCCCGGCTCGACACGCATCTCCATGACCAGCCAGCGATCGGCATGGCTCAGCAGCATCGTCCTCAGGTGACGAAGCGGCATCCGCTTCGGGAGCGAGGCAAGGAAGGCGTCCGGATCGCCCCGGACGCCCTCGTAGCGCGCGAAGAAATCATGGACGATCGCCTTGCGGGTGCGCCCGCGGAAGATGTCCTTCAGGAGCACGAACCGCCCACCGAGCCGCTCCTGATGGAGGGCGACGAGCGCTTCGGCGATATCGACGAGATCGCTGGCGCTATATCCATGATGCGCTGCGAAAGCGGCGTCCAACGGCGCGTGCAGCGCCCGGACAATTCGCACCATGTCGTCGTAATAGCCCCAGTTGCGCACCATCTGGGTGTGATCGCGCATCCGCTCCTGCAACCCTATGCTGACCAGGCGGTCGAGATCGTCGCCCAGATCTTCGAGCTGGATCATCCGTCGCCGATGGAAGGCCGTCGCAAGCGCACTGACTGCGTCGATCGCTGCCTGGATTTGCCGATTGCTCGCCGGCTCGCGACCCCATTCCCAGCGTTCAAGGGTGAGCAGCAGCGCCTGGAGCAGTTCGATATGATGCTGTTCGATTCCCTCGATGAGCCCCTTGGTCGAAATCATGTCCGGACCGGCCGGCTGGCTCATCCCCCAGCACGCGATCGTGGCGATGACATGGGGTGGATAGGCTTCGCGGAAGACGGCAAGGATGGCCTCGATGTGCCCGGGGAATGCCGCCGCCGCCTTCCTGGCCTCATCGAGCGAGAGAGCCCGGTGCGCATCGCGATCAATGTCGGAACCCTTGACCTCCCGAACCACCATGCCGGGCCGGTCCGAGTACATCTCGCCCAAATTACCCGCGGCCGATCCCTTCAATTCCGGTCTCCGATTGCTCGGAACGAAGATAGAACATCTCGCGGTGTCAGGCTAGCTCCGTTCCTCACCCCAACGGTCAGGGTTCGATCGCGCGACCACGATCAACGGAATACACCGTCCCAGTCCCACCAGCCGATCGTCACCGCCAGGCCGAGACCCGCAAGGCGGGGCTCGGTGGCCGGCCGCAGGCGGCCATAGAGCGGCGGTCGCACGGCAGGCCGTGCGAGGCGCCACCCCTTAATCGCGCCGCATCAGCGAGCGATAGCCGCCCCCGGCCAGCCGCCGCGCGTCCGCAGCCAGGCGCCGCACTCGGGACCGGATCGAATCGGAGCGCCGATCCCCATCGCCGCGCCCCGCCGCATCGCCGAACAATATGCGGGCAATCTCGCGCTGGTTCGCCCCGGCCTGGACCGCATCATGGACGCGCAGCGCGAGAATCCAGCGCGCCACCCGCCGGTCGGGCGGATAGAGCGAGCGGGAAAAGCGGCGATTGCGGCACAGATCGATCAGCCGCCGCAGCGGCAGGATCCGGGCTCCGGCGGACGCAACGCCCTTCAGCCGATATTCGAGCAGCACGGGGTCACCGCCGGCCAGGCTGCCCTGCTCGATGTCGAGCCGGATGCGATGCCAGCCGTCCGAGAGCACCGCATGCTCGCCGTGCGGGTCGCGCACGAGCGTCAGCCACGGTGCCAGCAACGCCGGATCGATCGCGTCGGGATCGCCGCGCCCGATCGGGCTGGCGATGACGCGCAGCGTGCCCGGATCGAAATCGGCATGCCAGATGATCCGCGCGTCCGGGGCTTCGACCTCCGGGCGCTCGGCGAAAGTGAATCCCCCAGGAGAGGGGATCATCCCCCGACCCGAGGCCCGGCACGTCCGTGCCGCGCGTCGCGCTGCTCGCGCGGGTGTACCAGGCGATATAGCCGGGATCGCGGCGCAGCCATTCCCACATCAGCCCGGCCCGATCGACGCCGCGCAGCCGCGCATAGTCACGCGCATCGCGCCAGTCCCGCGCCACCCGCTCAGCCCGATTTCGTCATGTGGAGAAACAATGAAGCTGGCGCGAAATCCGATCGCTCCGAAATGGAGGATCGAACCGCACCAGACCATGCCGAATATATCGACAATATAAACTTGACTCGCTTGCCCTCCAAGTCTCTGTAGATGCGCTGATTTGTCTGCCTGTTGCCTCGCGACGGTGTGAGAAGCCGCCGCCCGGCCCGAAAGAGCATGAAAGGTCGATCAGAGGATCGACGGCAGCTTGAGATGCCGCCGCTGGTCGATTGGACGCCCGATGGGCATGCACGATATGGGGCCGTTCCTCCGGGAGCTCGAAGCCGCGACGAGCCCGGACGACCTGGCGCTCGCGATGGTCGAGATCTGCGCGATACTCGGGTTCGAGTATTTCGCGCTGACCCATCATGTCGACATCCCGAGCGCGACCGGTACCGACATCCGGCTGCACAACTACCCCGCACGCTGGGCGGACTATTATGACGCGCAGGCGCTCGGCGTGTCCGATCCCGTGCACCGGGCAAGCCATGTGACCAGCCGCGGCTTCCCATGGTCGCGGATGCACGACATGATCACGCTGACGCCGGGCGACCGGCGGGTGCTCATGCTCGGCGCGGAGCAGGGGATCGGCGACGGGTTCACGGTGCCGGCCAATGTACCCGGCGAGACCCTCGGTTCCTGCTCCTTCGCCAATGGCGCCGGCCGGCCCTTGCCCGAGGCGATGCTGCCGCTGGCACAGCTTGCGGGCCTGTTCGCGTTCGAGGGCGCACGGCGACTGTGGTCGACGCGCAAGATCGACGAGGCGGCGGCGCCGGTGCTGACCGACCGGCAACGCGACTGCATCCTGTGGGCGGCGCGCGGCAAGGGCGACTGGGAGATCAGCCGCATCCTTGGAGTCAGCGAGGAGACCGTAGCGCGCCATATCAAGCAGGCGTGCGAACGATACGGCGTACACAAACGGACATTGGTGGCGATCCGGGCGCTGTTCGACGGAACGCTCACCTTCACCGATATCTTCAAACGCTGACTATACCCCTTTTCCGGCATATCCCGCCGGCCGGCTAATCGCGACCCTTGGTCTCCCGACGATCAAGGAGCCACGACCATGTTGCACGCGATGGGAGCTGCAAACCGCCCGGTGTCGGACAAGGTGATGCGCGGGATGTTCGCGGCGCGGAAGCAGGTGTTCGTCGATCTCCTGAAATGGGACGTCCCCGTCCTCGGCGGCGCCTATGAGATCGACCAGTTCGACGACGCGCACGCGCATTATCTGGTGCTCGCCGACCGCGACGGCGGTCATCTCGGATCGGCGCGGCTGCTGCCGACGACGCGGCCGCATATCCTCGACAGCTTCTATCCCGAGCTGTGCGAAGCGGCGCCGCCGAGCGGCCCCGACATCTTCGAAGTGACCCGGTTCTGCCTCGACCGGAGCCTGAGCGCGCGCGAGCGCCGCGGCGTGCGCGACACGCTGGTGACGGCGCTGGCCGATCATGCGCTCGCCCATGGCATCGCCCGCTATAGCGCCATCGCCGAGATGGGGTGGCTGCAGCAGATTCTCGCCTTTGGCTGGCGGTGCTGTCCGCTCGGCCTGCCGGTGACGATCGGCGGCAAGATGCTCGGCGCGCTCGCCATCGAGATCGAGCCCGATACGCCGCGCAAGCTCGCCGCGGCGGGCATTGTCCCGCTCCCGGCGCTGCTGGGCGGCGACACGCTCGCCGCGGCCTGAGACGCGCAAGGAGACCCGCTATGGACCGCAACCCGATGCTGGCGGCCGCGATCGACCAGACCCGCGCCAGGCTCGCGCGCGACGGCTGGTGTGTCCTGCGCGCCGCGCTGCCGCCCGAGACGATCGCGGCGCTCGATGCCGACCTCGCCCCGGCGTTCGCGCAGACACCCTTCTGCCAGGGTAGTTTCTATGGCGAGACGACGAAGCGGTTCGGGCGCCTGCTGGCGCGCTCGGAGCGCATGGCGGCGCTGGTCCAGCACGCGGTGGTGCAGGGTGTGGTCGAAGCGATCCTCGCGCCGTGGTGCGACTGCATCCAGCTCAATGTCGCCCAGGCGATCGCGATCCATCCCGAGGCGCCCGCGCAAATACCGCATCGCGACCAGGATATGTGGCGGGGGCCGGTCGGCGAGATCGAATATCTCGTCAACGTGATCTGGCCGCTGACGCCGTTCCGGGCCGAGAATGGCGCGACGCTGGTCTGGTCGAACACGCACGGCGCCGCCGCGCTCGATCCGCCGCCGACCTCAGCGGGGATCGCTGCCGAGATGGAGCCCGGCGACGCGCTGCTGTTTCTCGGCTCGGCCTTGCATGGGGCCGGCGCCAACCGCACCACCGGGGTCCGGCGCGGGCTGGTGGTCGGCTATTCGCTGGGCTGGCTCAAGCCCTATGAGAGCCAGATGCTCGCCTATCCGCCCGATGTCGCGCGCGCATTCCCGCCCGGGCTGGCCGCTTTAGCCGGCTATCGCCAGCACCGGCCCAATCTCGGCAATTATGAAGGCCAGTGCCCGTCGGTCCTGCTCGCCGGCACGGCGGACACGCCACGCGCCGCCATCGATGCGCTGCGCCCCGACCAGCGCGACCAGGTCGAGGCGTTCCGCCGCAGCCAGACCGAACCATGAATTCGGGCCAGACTTCGGAGCGCGTCTATGAGACGCTCAAGGGCCAGCTGCTGCGCGGCGTGTTCCATCCAGGCGAGCGGCTCGATCCGGCGATGCTGTCGGTTGCGCTCAGCAGCAGCGTCACGCCGGTCCGCGATGCGCTCAACCAGTTGACCGGCGAGGGGCTGGTCGAGACGCGTACCGGCGAAGGCTTCCACCGGCCGCACCTCACGGCACCGGACCTGCAGGATCTCTATCGCTGGGCGGAACAGGTCATGACGCTTGCCGTGCGCGGATGGCCGCGGGATAGCGCGCGCGGGGACGTCGACGCGCCGCCCGGTCTCGACGGCGCGGAGCGGGCGGCGGCACTCTTCCTCGAGATCGGGCGGCGTTCCGGCAATCTCGAACATGGGCGCGCGATCGCCGCGATCAATGATCGCCTGCATGCGGTGCGCATGGTGGAAGCGCTGGCGCTGGGCGACGACGCCACCGAGATGGACGCGATCGCGGCGTGCCTCGAGAGCGATCGACGCATGTTGCTGCGCCTTGTGGGCGGCTATTTCCGCCGGCGTGCCCGGCTGGCGCACGAGATCGTGCGCGCCGCCTATCGCGAGGCCTGAAGGCGCACATCCCGCAAAGGCGCGGGGCATGCCGAAAACAATCGGCATATATTCTCAGTATAAAATTCGGATAGCGAACCCCCGCACCTAGCCTGTCTCGCGCTGCATCATGCGCAGCGCTCAAGGAGACGTGTCATGGAACGCAACCACGAGACCCCGTCCGACCTGATCGATCTCGGCGCCGCCAGCGTCGAGACCAAGGGCCCCAAGGGGGACTTCCCCGATGTCGGCGACGGCCGCATCCTCGCCGGCCTGACCGACGAATGATCGACAGGCGCGCGGCCCCCGGCCGCGCGCCATTCGTCATGGCCTATACGCTCAAGCCCGGCATCAGCTTCTGCCATGTGGCAGGCCGGACGATCTTCCTCGACCTGCGGGCCGACCGCTATTTCTGCCTCGCGAACGATGCCGAGCGCAGCTTTGATCGGCTAGCCGCCGCATCGTCCGGGCCTGAGGATATGCGGATCCTCGAGGGTCTGGCGCACCAGGGCATTTTGCGCGCCAGCGACACCGGATCCATCCTCCAGCCCTGTCCGGCGGTGACCGAGGCGCGCGCCAGTCTGCTCGACGCGGCGCCGACCCCGGTGCGCCCGCTCCAGACCCTGTTGGCCGGGACGGCACTACTTCACGCGCCGCTGCGCTTGCGGCTGTTCGGCCTGCATGCGGCGGTCGCCCGGCTCCAGGCCCGCAAGGCGCGTCTCAAGACCATACGATCGGAACGGGAGACGCTGGCGCGCGGCGCGGCGGCCTTCGCGCAGCTGCGCGCGATCGCGACGACGCATGACCAATGTCTGCCCCGGTCGCTGGCAGTGACCGATCGGCTGCTTGCTGCGGGCGTGCGGGCCGAGCTGGTGCTGGCGGTGAAGCTGCAGCCATTTGCGGCCCATGCCTGGGTGCAGTGGCAAGACCTGGTGGTCAACGACCGGGTGGATGCGGTCCGCGACTTCACGCCGATCCTGGTGGTGTGATGGGTAACCGGTATTTCGCGGCGATCGGTGGCGATGCCGCACGGGCCGATGCGGTCCGGCATGCGGCGCTTGCCGACCCAGGTTGGCGGATCGCGCTCGACCGGCCGGGGTGCCTCGTGGTCGCCGAGCGCGATGCGATGCTCGTGCCGATTGCGGACGATGGTCTTGTGATCGGTCCGCTGTTCGCCCTCGGCCGGTCCCATCGTCTCGACGCATTTTCCGCGTCCTCAGCCGCGACGCTTCGGGCGAATGGCGCGGCCGGGCTCGTCCGTGGCCATTGGGGCGGCTATGTCGCGATTGTCGCGGACACGGACCAAAATTCGGTCGCGCTGGTGCGCGCGCCATTCGGTGAACTGCCCTGTTTCCATGCGCCGTCCGCCCAGGGCTATGCGGTCGCGTCGGACGTGGCGCTGCTCGAGCGCTTCGGCGGCTTCCGTCCGCGCCTCGACTGGCCTGCGCTCGGCGACTTCCTCTGCGCCCCGCGCGTCCGAAGCGCTGCGACCTGCCTGTCCGGGCTCGGCGAATTGCGGGGCGGCGAGCAGATCCGCTTCGGCGAAGCCGGACCCTGCGTGACGACCCTCTGGTCGCCCTGGACCTTCGCCGACCCTGCACGCGCACTCGCGGACGGCAGGGAAGCCGTAAAGCGGCTCCATGGCGAGATCCTCGCGGCGGTCGGTGCGCGCGGATCCACCCTGACGCGCAGCGTGCTGATGCTGTCCGGGGGCCTCGATTCCTCGATCATCGCCGCGAGCGCTGCGGCGCGCGGGCTCGATCTGCGCTGCGCCAATATCAGCACCGATGATCCCGCCGGCGACGAGCGCCGCTATGCCCGCGCGGTCTGCGATCGGCTCGGCGTTCCGCTCGCCGAACGCCTGTTCCAGCTGGACGGCGTCGATCTCGAAACCTCTGCCGCGGCCGGATTGCCCCGGCCGGCATCGCGGGCCTTCGAATATGAAGCCCGGCGCCAGGCGCATCTCGTCGCCGGCAAGGAAGGCGCCGATGCCGTGCTGAGTGGCGGCGGGGGCGACAATATCTTCTGTTCGCTGCAATCGGTGCTGCCGCTGCTCGACTGCCGTGCCGGACTGGCGGACGGCCCTATGTATCGCCGGCTGGCGCGCGAGATCGCCGCGCTTTGCGACACCAGCGTGTGGACCGTCCGGCGCAAGGCATGGCTGCGGTCGTGGCAGCATCGGCCGCCGCCGCTGGACATCGACACCGGCTTTCTGTCGGCCGGAACCGCCGCGCGGGCGCGGGCGGCGTCGCGGCATCCCTGGCTGGAGCCTCCGGCGACGGTGCTGCCGGGCAAGGCCGCGCATGTCGCCTTGCTGCTCGGGCCGCAATATCTGACGGAGGACAGCGATCCCTGTGCGGCGCGCCGTTTCCTCTACCCGCTGCTCGCCCAACCGGTGGTCGAGCTCTGCCTGCGCATCCCGACCTGGCTGTGGTTCGAGCGCGGTTGCAATCGCGCCGTCGCGCGCCGCGCCTTCGAGGCGACGCTGCCCGAACAGGTCGCTTGGCGCAGGTCGAAGGGCTCGCCCGATGCCTTCCTCGTCGCGCTCTTTGAGAGCCGGCGCCAACAGATCCGCAGGCTGCTGCTCGACGGCAATCTCGCCGGACACGGGTTGCTCGACTGCGATGCGCTGGCGGCATATCTCGACGACCCGCGTCCGGTCCGCGGCTCCGGCCATGTCCGCATCCTGCGGCTGGTCGATGCTGAGGCGTGGAGCCGGTGCTGGCCCGGCTAGCGCCGCGCCGGCACTGCGGGCAGGTTCGGACGTGCGTCCCGCAGCGCGCGCCAGCGCGTATATTGCGCGTGCTTGGCGGGATCGGGATCCTCGCGCCCCTGCAGCCAGAAGCCGAACCAGTCGACATCGCGTTGATATTCGGCGAGCCGGTGCAACGGCTGGGTCCGGGTATGATATTCGCCCGGCGCGACATGCATCTCGACCGGCTTGCGCTTCTCGCGCAGCGCGGTGAACGCCTCGAGCGCGAGCAGATACTCGCTGTCGGCGAGCTGCATGAGGAGCGGCGTCTCGATCCGGTCGGCATTGAGCGACAGCGCCATCGGCTTCCAGAAGGCGGTGCCGTCCTCGCTCGCCAGCGGATAGCGGCGGACCGCGCGATTCCAGTCGGCCCAGGCGGTTCCGCCATAGGTCATCACCGTCTTGGGATCCTCGCAGCAGGTGCTGACCACGGCGGCAGCAAAGCGGTCGGAATTGATCAGCGCGTAGTTCACGGTCGAGGCGCCGTCGCTGAGGCCGGTGATCCCGATGCGCGCGGGGTCCGCGACGCCCAGCGCGATCGTGCGATCGACCCCGGCGAGCAGCGAGGCCAGCACGCTTCTGCGTTCCCCCCAGTCTTTGGTCATGGCGGCGATGATCGCGTCGATCGTCTTCAGCCCGGGATAGGCGGTGCTCTCGACCGCCGGCCGTTCGAAGCTCAGCACCGCGAAACCATGGGCGGCGAGCAGGAAGATCGGGTGCGCATCGCCGGTCCCCCCGCGCAGGAAGCCGTCGCTATGATATTGGACGATCACCAACGGCAGTTTCTCGCCCGGTACCGCATCCGGCGGCAGGACGAGATCGCCCCAGGCGGGCATGCCGGGTTCGCTTTGCCAGGTCAGCCGCTGGACCTTGCCGAGCCGCAGCCGCGCGAAACCCGGATTGGGGTCGAACAGCAGGGATTGCCGGCCACTGGCCGGATCGATCGCTACCACCCGGCGCGGCGTCACCGAATCCTCTGCGACACAATAGAGCTGTGCGTCGCGCCAGGTGCAGCCGGTGAGCCAGGCCGGACTGGCGAGAAGGCGCCGGACGGTGTGGCTGCCCGGGCGCCAGCGGTAGAGTGCCATACGCCCCTTGGCCCAGCCCTCGCGGCGCAGGAACAGCAACGACCCGTCCGCCTGCCACCAGAGATTGACGATGCCGTCGCGGCAGGCCACCGCTGCACAGGGTTGCTTGCGGCCGGTGCGATCGGCCACCCAGATGCGCAACGGGCTGAGCGGCCCCGCATCCTCGCGTTCGGTCCAGGCACGTTGGCCGTCGCGCGACATGGCGACGGCTTCGGCTTGGGATCCGCCGGGCGGGTCGGGCGGTAGTGCCGCTGCCTCCCCGGCGGTCGCCGCGCGGGTCTCGCCACGCTCGGGATCAACCAGGAACACGATTTGCGGCACGTCCGCTTCGCGCAGCTGCGGACGGGGGCCGGGGTTCGGCCGGACCCGCGCATCGTAGAGATAGCCCGACATAGCTTCGCGATCGAGCGCACGGCGCGCCTCGGCGATGCCGGGCCGGCTGGCATAGAGCAGATCGCGGCCATTCGGTGCCCAGGCCCAGCGCTCGACATCCACCGCCGACCGGGTGACCGCAGCGGACCCGCCGCCATCGGCGCGCGCGCGCCACAGCTGGGTGACGCCGTCGATCCGCTTGAGATAGGCGATCCATCGACCATCGGGCGACCAGGCAGGTACCACCAGGTCGGGAAAGCCGGTGTTGACGAACAGCCCGCGCTTGACGTCGATGGCAGTGATCATCTCACCACCCCGATCGACGACGCGCGGGGCCGCCGCGCCGCGCGCGGCGATCACCACCAGCGCCCGGCAATAGCCATTTGTGGCCAGATCGCCCCGGCTGAGCACCAGCGCGATCGACCTGCCGTCCGGTGACACGGCGAGCGGGCTCGGCAGGAAGAAATAGGACGGATCGGGCATGCCGATATCGCGCAGCTCGATCAGGTCGCTGGCTTCGAGCAGGCGCTGCGGCGCGCGCGCTTCGGCGGCGTTCGGCAGCATGTCGGCACAATCAGCCCATGCCGGAGGCGTCGTCACCAGCAGCATGCCGGCGAGCAGCTTGTACCTGCTCACCATTTCCTGGTCACCGACAGGCTGACGAAGCGTCCGAGCGGGGAATAGTTGGTCGAGTCATAGGGGGTGTCGTAGAAGAGCGACGTCGCGATCGGGGACGGTTTGGCGTTGAACAGGTTCTGGACCGACGCGATCAGGTCGAAGCCGCGCAGCGGTCCGCTATCCGCCCGGTAGCGCAGGGTGAGATCGATCGGGGTCATCCCGGCGATGCGGGCCGCGGGCGCCGTCCGGTTGTCGACGACCGGGCCGATATGGGTGACATTGCCGGTGATCGTCACCCCGCCGATCGACCAACCAAGATCGCCGCGCAAGCGCAGGTGCGGCGGGTTGAAGATCGTGCCTGCCAGCTGAGTGATCGGGAGCGCCGGCCCGATCTGCTGCTCGCTGTCGAGCCAGGCGGCATTGGCCGAGGCGGAGAGTCTTCCCCCGCCAAGATCGCCGGAATAGCGCAGCAAGGCATCGATACCGTGCACCGACTGCCGGCCGGCATTGACGCTGGTGTTGCGCACCAAGGCCACGACGTTCGCCGGGTCGTACGCGGCGCCCCCGGTCAGGTTGGTGAATGTGCTGGCGCCGGCGATGGTCGCCGCCTGCTCGGCGGTCGAGGGGTTGAGCGTGACGAAGCTGGCATAGCCCGCGTCGCGCAGCGCCGTCGCAAAGGACGGGATCGGCGTGACGATGCGGTCGCGGTACCGCACCGAGAAATAGGTCAGCTCGAGGCGCACGCCGTCGAGGAAGCGCGGGCGCAGTTCCAGCGTTGCCGACCAGTTGGTCGATCGCTCCGGCGCGAGGCCGGGATTGCCGCCGAGCAGCAGCAATGCCGTTGCCGTGGCGGGATAGCCTTGCCCTCCCACGGTTGCGGTGCGCGTCAGGTACAAGGTCTGGGGCTGGTATTGCTGGTAGAGCGTCGGCGCCCGGAAGCTCTTCCCCCAGCTCGCCTTGAGGGTGATATCGGGATGCGGCGCGAAGATCAGGCCGAATTTGGGCGTCGCGACGTCGCCGATCCGGCGATAGGCTTCGTAGCGGACCGCCGCGCTGAGTACGAGGCTGTGAACGAGCGGGATCGCCTGGCCGGGCGACACCAGCGGCAGGCTCAGTTCGCCAAAGCCGTAGGTGTCGGCCTGGGACTGGTCGATATTCTGGGTGCCGTTGATGCCGGTGAAGCGGCGAAAGTCGATCTGCCGATGGCCAGCGCCAAGCGCGATCCTGACCGGGCCGCCGGGCAGCGCAAACAGCCGGCCGTTCGCCGAGAGCTCGATCGAGCGCGCGCGGTTGATATAGTAGCCACCGGTGTTGACCGACAGCACGCCGCCCTGGAAGCTGTAGCCGCCATAATCGACCCGATCCTCGCCATAGGTGGCGGAGAGCATCGTGCTCCAGCCCTCCGGCAGCGACCAGGTCAGCGAGGGCGAGACGCCCCAGGCGCGCGCGGTCGATTGCGTCTTGCCCCGGGCCACGGAGAGATCGCCGCCGGCGGCGAGCGGATAAGTCAGGTTCGTCCAGCGCTTGTTGAACAGGCCGTCCATGGCGAATCGGAGATCCGGCACCAAATCCTGCTCAGCTGAAGCGAGAAGGCTGTGGCGCCGCTGCGCGGGAAAGAGGGTGAGTCCGGGCGAGCGTGTCGCGGCATAGTCGCGCTGGCGCGCGAGGATCGCATCGTTGCTGCCATATTCATAGGCGAGCAGGGCATTGCCCGACCGCCATGTCGTCCCTGCGGTGGCGCCATAGGTCTGGCTGAACCCGCCGCCATCGGTGGGGATGCCGAGCCGCGCGCTGGTCTCCACGCCCTCAAGGTCCCGCCGCAACAGGATGTTGACGACACCGGCGACCGCGTCCGAACCGAACAGCGCCGACGCGCCGTCGGGAACCACGTCGATCCGGCTGACCGCTCCGAGCGGGATGCCGGAAATGTCCACGGATTGCTTCGCCGCATTGTACGACAGGCGATGCCCGTTGAGCAGCGTCAAGGTCGCGTCGCCGCCGAGCCCGCGCAGATTGATCGAGGCACCGCCGCCCACATCCGCGCCGTTGGTCTCGGGCACGTTGAAGCCGACGCCCGGATTCTGGCCGCCGCCAAAATTCTGGGGCAAGCTGCGCGCGATCTCGACGAGCGTCGCCTGCCCGGCATTGCGCGCCTCCTCGCGCGTCACCTGGATTGTCGTCGATGCGGTGGGCGCTCCGCGAATGCGGCTGCCGGTGATCGTGATCGCCTCCTGCGCTTCGGCCGGTGCCGCGAGTGCCTGCGGCGTGGCCGGCGCGATGACGAAGGCCGCACCTGAGCGCCGTGCCTGCAAGCCCGAACCTGCAAGCAGCCGATCGAGCGCCTCGTCGATCGAGAGCATCCCCTTCAAGGCCGGTGCCCTGTGGCCGGCGATCAGGTCGGTCGGCGCGACGATGCTTTGGCCCGTTGCCGCAACGACTGCCTGAATCGAGCGCGCGAGCGGTTGGGCGGGAAGGTCATAGCTTTGCCGTTCGATCGCCTGTGCGCGGGCAACACTCGAACCCGTGGCGACCAGCACCGTACCGCTCAGGCAAAGTGCCAATAGTCCCGTCATACCCCGCATATGTCTTCCTCCCCATCCGGCATCCTTGCTGGTGCCATTCGGTGCGGAAACGACGCGGGCGGGAATTACCCTACGGCTTTTGCGTGTGCCTAGTGCAGCGAGAGCGATGCGTCGGGCTGGCGGCGAAGATCGAGCTGGAACATTGCCGCCGCTGCTTCGGCGAACCCTGCCGGATCGTCGGC
>NZ_LSJM01000332.1 GCF_001557215.1 Sphingomonas sp. CCH9-E2
AGCCTGGCCCGCAGCGCATTGTGGCTCAAGCTGCGCGCGGGGCGGCTGCGCGACCTGCTGCTGAGCGGGCGGGCGCGGTCGGAGCTGTGGACGCGGTGGCGCTATGGCGGGGCGGTGCATCAGGATGTGAGCCTGAGCTATCCCGACCGGTATAGGGGGCTGTTCCGGTTGACGCAGCAGTTGCTCGCGGAGCGGAGCGCGCCGCGCATCCTGTCCTATGGCTGTGCGGCGGGCGAGGAAGTGGTGTCGCTGCGCGCCTATTTCCCCGATGCGCTGCTGGTCGGGGCAGAGATCAACCCGATCCTGTTGCGAACGTGCCGCAAGCTGCCCGCCGATCCGCAGCGCCATTTCGTGCGATCGACGCCCGAACAGATCGCCGCGTATGGCCCCTATGACGCGATCTTCGCCATGGCGGTGTTCACGCGGCGGCCGAGCGAAGTCGAGGCGCGCGGGTTCACCAACATCGCCAGCCATTATCCGTTCGCGCCGTTCGCGGCGGGCATTCGCCTGCTGACGGAGCAGCTGGCGCCGGGGGGGCTGCTGATCGTCGAACATGCGCTGTACCGCGTCGAGGACGCGATTTCCGACCTGCCGCTGGAACCGATCCTGATCGAGGGCAATGCGCGGTCGAAGCACCCGCGCTTCGACCGCGACGGCAACCGGATCGAGCCGAACCCGCAGATTTCGCGCATCTTCCGCCGCCGCTGACGCGCCCTGCGTCAGAAGCTGAGCGCCAGCCCTGCGCCCGCCGTCCACTGGTGGCGCGATCCGGCGATGGTGACGAGCGGGCTGTTGGCGACGTCGCCGACCAGCTTCTTGTAGGTGCCGCCAGCGATCAGGGCGAGGCCCTTGGTCAGGTTGCCGGTGAGCGAATGGGTGAACATGCCGCCGAAGCTGATGTCCTTCTGCCCGCCCTCCGGCGTGTAGGCAGGGAGGCCGCTGGCGAGGCTGCCCGCCGGGGTGACGCCGAAATAGGTGCGGGCGTAACGGTCGCCGACCACTTCCGCGCTGGCGAACAGGGTGACCAGCGCCTTGGTGCTGAGCGGGGTCATATAGGTGACCGACGGGGTCCACACGCCGCTGCGGTGAATGCGCGTCACGTCGTGGCGATAGCTGACGCTGACGGTCAGCGTGTCGAAATCATGGATGACCCCCGTCTTGGCAAGCGCGCCATAGCCGCCGACCTCGACCGCGGTATCGATCTCTCCCAGCGCGCGCACGCGGGGGTCGGCGATCGCGTCACGGTTGGTGCGGTTCAAGTTGAGCACCGCGACCGGGCCGAGCTGGAGGTTCCATTCCTTGCCCGCCTCATCGGGAATGAGGTCGAGGCTGGCGCGGTTGCCGAGCACGGTGAAGCTCATCCCCGCGACGGTGCCGTTGGCGGCGGGCGCGGGCACCCAGCGATTGTCGTCCGACCCTTCATAATCGGGCAGCCACACGCCGCCCGCCGCGATGGTCAGGCGCGCGCGGGCCTCCCGCGCAACCTCGGCCTGTTCGGGGGTGGGCGCTTCGTCCTGCGCGAGCGCGGGCGTGGCGATGGCGGCAGCGAGGACGGCGGACAGAAGGCGGATACGCATGACAATGATTCCCTGAACCTGTTTCAGGGGCGCAACGCTGCGCTGCGGAAATGGATGCGTGTGGTGATGGCCCGCGCGTCGATTAGCGCGCGGTTCAGAGCATATACTTCATCTTCACCTGCTGCTTCGCGCCGTCGAGGGGGAAGCTGGCGGAGGTGAATTTGGGGGGGCCGAAGGTGATGGTGGGGTTGCGGCTGAAGCCGAAGCCTTCCTTCGGGATGCCCATCATCGTGTCGAGTTTCTTGTTGCTGTTCGCGTCGTGGATCACGGCGACGGCATAGTTGGCGCTGGCCAGACCTTCGAAGCTGGTCGCCGGGTGGGCGGCGGAAATGGTGCGCGAGATGGCGCGCGGATCGTCCTTGCAATCGGGGAAGCTGTCCGGGCGCGCGGTCAGGCAGATCTGCAGCACGCCCTTGGCATTGCGCAGATTGGTGATTTCAAGGTCGAAGCTGCCCACCGGCGAGGCCGCCGGAAGCAATAGCAGCGCTGCGGGCAGCAGCGCGCGCATGTGATTTTTCGAAATCGCCAATCCCCCGGTCGGTGCCGCACAGCCGGTCCCAGAAACGAAAATAGAGACCATAGTTGCACCCATATTGCTCATGGTGCCGCTGATGATGGCTCGCGGTGATCAACCACGCTCCAAGTGGCCCCCGCCACATCATCCGCGGGAACACCTCCCACCCCATGTGATTGGTTACACCCATAACGGTCATGATTCCAAGCACCAACGCCAATGCGCCGACATGAATTGGAATCGCGAAGACCAGTGCCGGGATCACCACCGCGCCGGTCAGCGCCTCGATCGGGTGAAAGCTCATCGCGGCCCATGCCGTCGGCGGGCGGCTGTCGTGATGCACGGCGTGCGCGATGCGGAACCAGCGCGGACGATGCATCCAGCGATGCGTCCAGTAGAACCAGGTGTCGTGCGCGAAGAGATAAAGGAACACCGACAGCGGCAAATACCAGAGCGGCCAGGCCGACACATCGGTGTAGATCCGCGTCCAGCCCAGATTCTGCCACCCCCAGGCGACCACGCCGGCGGGGATGCCATAGATGGCGGCGCTGGCTAGGCTCCACAGCAGCTCGCGCCGCATCTGGCGGTCGAGCCCTGCATAGAGGCCGGGATGCCGGATGCGCGTTGCCCAGGCGAAGGCACCGGAAACGATCAGATAGCGCACCCCGACGATCAGCGTCATCGCGAGTGCCGACAAGAGGATGGCGAGCCACATGCGGTCGCTCTACATGAAATCGGTGTCCGCCAACAAACGGAGAAACCCGTAATTTCGCCGCCCGCTTCATCGATCGTCACCCGTTTTGCGCCGAGCCCGACCGGGCGGCTGCACATGGGCCATGCCTTTTCGGCGATCGCAGCGCATGATTTTGCGCGGGCGCGGGGTGGCGCGTTCCTGCTGCGGATCGAGGATATCGACGGGACGCGCAGCCGGGCCGAGCATGTCGATGCGATCCTGGCGGATTTGCGCTGGCTGGGGCTGGAATGGGATGGCGCGGTGCTGTTCCAGTCGGCGCGGCTGGATGCCTATCAGGCGGCACTGGACGCGCTGCGCGCACGCGGCCTGATCTATCCGTGTTTCTGCACCCGCGCCGATATCGCCGCGAGTACGAGCGCGCCGCATGGGCCGGAGGGATTGGTCTATCCGGGAACATGCCGGGGGCTGGTCGCGCCGGATCTGGCACGGCCGCATTGCTGGCGGCTGGATATGGGGGCGGCGCTGGCGTCGATACCTCCCCTGAGCTTGCTCAGGGGAGGGGGAC